>CANQTG010000027.1 GCA_947626715.1 uncultured Lachnospiraceae bacterium
AAATAAGGGGGAGGGCGTTGCGACGCTCAAGCTGGCCGCGGGGGTGACGCTGCTGTTTTTGGCGGGCATCGTTTTAGACATGATGGGCGGCGCTTCTCTGAATATGGAGCATTACGATATCAAAGCGCTCTACGGCGCGGGCAGCGAAGGGAAACGGGGCGGGGGCCTTTTGTTCGGCACGGTTTCCTATCTGCTCAATCATTTTCTGGACAAAGCCGGGACCATACTGGTGCTCATCGTACTGGCGGTCGTCTGTATCGTTGTCATTACGGAGAGATCCCTGCTTCGAGGCGTAAAGGCGGGAGGCCGCAAGGTATATGAAAGCGCCCGGGAAGACGCCGACAGGCGCAGGGAGAGAAACGAGAGACGGCGCGAAGAGGAACAAAAGCGCCGCGAACAGATCCGTCGGCAGGAAGAGAAGGAAGATAACGAACGGATCCTGCGTATGGATAAGAAGGTATCCGGCGTCATGCTGGATACGTCTCTGGAAAAGGAAGCGGAGCCGCCGGAGCCCGCCCACAGAGACGATATGCACGAGATCATGTTAAATGAAGAAAGCGCGGCGGTAGAGCGCATCCGGATCCATACGATGGAAAAAACGGACCGGGAGGCGGAGGAAGAGACAGACCGCGCAGCCGCGCTTTCCGGCCTTATGGGAAATGTCCCGATCCGCCCGTATCAGCCGGACGGCATGAGAGAGATCACAATGCCGCAGCCGGAGATGACAGGCGGTATGACAGACGGGCGGACTCTGACAGAATCGGGCGCGGAGATACCCGCGCGGGAGATATCGGGGCGGCGAGAACCGGACGATAACGGATCGGGATGGGGCTTTGCGGACGGCGAAGCGTCAAGGCAGGGTCTTGCGGAAGAGAGCGCGACTAGGCAGAGCGGCCAAATGGAGCGGCGGGAGCGCGTATCGGAGAATAGCCGGACGGAGCGCGGCCTATCCGGGCAGGAGAAGGCGGGCTTACCCGGGCAGACGCCCGTAAAAAGACAGGCGGAGAAGAGCCGGGAATATGTTTTCCCGCCGCTTAGCCTGTTAAAAAAGGGAGATAAGAAGGGATCGGGAGATACCGAGGCGCAGCTTAGGGAGACGGCTGTGCACCTGCAGCAGACGCTGCAGACCTTCGGCGTTAAGGTGACGGTCACGGATATCAGTCAGGGGCCTTCCGTTACCCGCTATGAGCTGCAGCCGGAGGCGGGCGTCAAGGTCAGCAGGATCGTCAATCTGGCCGACGATATCAAACTGAATCTGGCGGCGACGGACATCAGGATCGAAGCGCCGATCCCCGGGAAAGCGGCGGTGGGGATCGAGGTGCCGAACCGGGAAAACGCGACGGTCATGCTGCGCGATCTGCTGGAGAGCAGGGAATTTAAGGAGTTTCAGAGCAGGCTGGCCTTTGCGGTCGGAAAGGATATCGGCGGCAGGACGATCGTCACGGATATCGCGAAAATGCCGCACATGCTGATCGCGGGGGCAACGGGCTCCGGCAAAAGCGTGTGTATCAATACCCTGATCATGAGCATTCTGTATAAAGCCTCTCCCGACGAGGTAAAAATGATCATGGTGGATCCTAAGGTCGTCGAGCTGAGCGTATATAACGGGATCCCCCACCTGCTGATCCCGGTCGTTACCGATCCGAAGAAGGCGGCGGCGGCGCTTCACTGGGGCGTCGCGGAAATGACGGAACGGTATAAAAGATTTGCCGATCTTAACGTGCGCGACTTAAAAGGATACAACAAAAAGGCGGAAGCGATGGCGGGGAGCCCGGAGGCTCCGGCTAAAATGCCGCAAATCGTGATCATCGTCGATGAGCTCGCGGATCTCATGATGGTCGCGCCGGGAGAGGTCGAGGAATCGATCTGCCGTTTGGCGCAGCTTGCAAGAGCGGCGGGGATCCATCTGATCATTGCGACGCAGCGGCCGAGCGTCGATGTCATTACGGGGTTAATCAAAGCGAATATGCCAAGCCGCGTCGCCTTTGCGGTATCCAGCGGCGTGGATTCCCGCACGATACTGGATATGGTAGGGGCGGAGAAGCTGCTTGGAAAGGGCGATATGCTGTTCTATCCGCAGGGCTATCCCAAACCGGCGCGGATTCAGGGCGCTTTTGTCTCGGATAAAGAGGTGGGGGACGTCGTCGATTTCTTAAAGAATCAGGCGATCGGGAACCGGTACAGCGACGATATCGAGGAAAAGATCCAGAACATGGAGAGCGCGTCCGACGGAGGCGGGAACGGCCCGTCCGGCTCGGAGAGAGACGAATATTTTGCGGAGGCGGGCCGCTTTATCATTGAAAAGGATAAGGCGTCCATCGGCCTTTTGCAGCGGGCCTTTAAGATCGGGTTTAACCGCGCGGCCAGAATCATGGATCAGTTGTATGAGGCTGGCGTAGTGGGAGAAGAGGAAGGCACGAAACCGCGAAAGGTTTTGATGAGTATGGAAGAGTTTGAACATCTTTCAACACAGGAGGAAAAAGGGTGAAGACCGATATTCAGATCGCACAGGAAGCCGTGATGGAGCCGATCGGTAGCGTGGCAGGCAAGCTGTCCATCGGGGAGGAAGAGCTGGAGCTTTACGGGAAATATAAGGCGAAGATCTCGGACGATCATCTCAGGAAAATAAAGGGAAATCCGGATGGGAAGCTGATCCTTGTGACCGCGATCAATCCGACGCCCGCCGGAGAGGGCAAGACGACGACCAGTATCGGACTGGGACAGGCGTTTGGCCGTCTGGGGAAAAAGGCGGCGGTCGTTCTGCGGGAGCCCTCTCTTGGGCCCTGCTTTGGGATCAAGGGCGGCGCAGCCGGCGGCGGCTATGCGCAGGCCGTTCCGATGGAGGATCTGAACCTGCATTTTACGGGAGATTTTCATGCCGTCACATCGGCGAATAATCTTCTGGCGGCGCTGTTGGATAATCATATCCAGCAGGGCAACGAGCTGGGGATCGATCCGCGCCGCATCGTCTGGAAGCGCTGCGTGGATATGAACGACAGAGTGCTACGCAATATCGTCGTCGGCTTGGGAAGCAGGGCGGACGGTATGGTGCGGGAGGATCATTTTGTGATCACCGTAGCCTCGGAGGTCATGGCGGTGCTCTGCTTAGCGGAGGATATGGAAGATCTGAAACAGCGTCTTTCCCGCATGGTGGTCGCATATACCTATGAGGGCGAGCCGGTGACGGCAGAGCGCCTTCGAGCGGTCGGGGCGATGGCGGCTCTTTTGAAGGATGCATTGAAGCCGAACCTGATCCAGACGCTGGAGCATACGCCCGTTTTGGTGCACGGCGGGCCTTTCGCCAATATCGCGCACGGCTGCAATTCCGTACGTGCGACAAAGGCGGCTCTGAAAATGGCGGACTATGTCGTCACGGAGGCGGGCTTTGGCGCTGATCTGGGAGCGGAGAAATTTTTCGATATCAAGTGCCGTATGGCGGGCCTAAAGCCGGACGCTGTCATACTGACGGCGACGGTGCGCGCGCTCAAATACAACGGGGGCGTGCGGGAAGCGGAGCTGGGAGCGGAAGACCTAGCGGCGCTTGAAAGAGGTATCGTCAACTTAGAGAAACATATCGAGAATCTGCAGAAATATCAGGTTCCCGTTATCGTTACGTTAAATGCCTTTTCTACGGATACGAAGGCGGAAACGGATTTTGTCAGGGATTTCTGCATGAGCCGGGGCTGTGATTTCGCCCTGTCCGAGGTGTGGGAAAGGGGCGGAGAAGGCGGGATCGCGCTGGCGGAGCAGACGCTGCGTACGCTGGAAACGAAGGAAAGCCATTTTAAGCCTTTGTATGAAGAACGGCTCCCGATCAGGGAAAAGATCGAGACGATCGCGCGGGAGATCTACGGGGCGGGCGGCGTTTCCTATACCGGGAGCGCGAAAAAGCAGATCGATGAGCTGGAAAAGCAGGGCTACGGGGAGCTGCCTATCTGCATGGCCAAGACGCAGTATTCCCTCTCGGACGATCCGGCGCTGCTGGGAAGGCCGCAGGGATTTGTGATGACGGTCAGGGAAGTCTATGTATCCGCAGGCGCGGGCTTTATCGTCGCGCTCACGGGAACGGTCATGACGATGCCGGGACTGCCGAAACGGCCGGCGGCATTTGGCATCGATGTTGAAAACGATAGGATCACGGGACTGTTTTAGGGAGGGATCATGATGGCTGAGATCATTGACGGGAAGAAAATCGCTTCCCAGATCAAGGAAGAGGCAAAGCAAAGGGCCGCAGAGCTGAAAAATGCGGGATACCGGATCGCGTTAGCGGTCGTTTGCGTGGGAGACGATCCGGCGTCCGGCATTTATGTCAGGAATAAGAAAAAGGCGTGCGCCGATATCGGGATCGAGTCGCTTTCCTACGAACTGCCGGAAGAGACGACGCAGGAAGAGCTCCTTGCCCTGATCGATAAGCTGAACCGCATGGAGGAATGCAGCGGGATCCTTGTGCAGCTCCCTCTGCCTTCGCATATTGATGAAAACGCGGTAATCAGGGCGATCGATCCGGCCAAAGATGTGGACGGCTTCCACCCTGAAAATGTCGGCGCGCTCTGTATCGGACAGCCGGGGCTTGTCCCCTGTACGCCGGCGGGGATCATAGAGCTGCTCAAACGCAGTGGGATAGAGATCGAGGGGAAGGAATGCGTCGTCGTTGGCAGGAGCAATATCGTCGGCAAGCCGATGGCGCTCCTGCTGCTGCGTGAGAACGGGACCGTGACGGTCGCGCATTCCCGCACAAGGAATCTGGAGGAACTGTGCAGGCGGGCGGATATCCTGATCGCCGCGGTCGGAAGACCCAGAATAATAACGAAAGACTATATTAAGGAAGGCGCGGTCGTGATCGACGTAGGGATCCACCGGAACGAGGCCAATAAGCTGTGCGGGGACGTGGATTTTGAAAGCGTAAAGGAGCGCTGCAGCGCCATCACGCCCGTGCCCGGCGGCGTCGGGCCGATGACGATCGCCATGCTGATGGATAACTGCGTGCAGGCGGTCTTCATGGCGCATGAAAAGGAAAAGGGCGGAAAAGCGCCAGACGGCGATAGGGAGTAAATGAGGTGCGTCTATGGTTTGTATGCGCTGCGGAACGGAACTGGAAGAGGGCAAGATGTACTGCCCTGTCTGCGGTTTGGAGATACAGATCGTCCCTGATTTTGAACCGGAGATCGAAGAGCAGATCAACGATGTCTTGGGGGATATCACGGACGAACTGATCCGGAGTGAAAAAGAGGAAAAAAAGGAGATACGTTTAGAACAGGAGGAAAAGCGGCGCAGAAAGATCAGGCTGCTCAGCGCGGTCGCCGCGATCCTTCTCGTTTTGTTGTTTTTCGGGGGATTTTTCTGGTATCGTCATATCGACAGCGTGGAAACGCTGCTTAGCAGAGCGCAGGCGGCGGCGCAGGGGAAAGATTATGAGCGGGCGGCGGAATGTATGCTGCGCGCGGTGGAATTGGACGGGACGGATATGGATATCAGGAATCTGCTCGGCAGATATTATCTGCTGGCGGGAGAGAACCAGAACGCGCGCACGACGTTTCAGGACGTCATCGCGATAGACAGGGGGAACGAAGAGGCATACCGGAACCTGATCGGGATCTATGAAAAGGAAGGCGATTACGCCGCGATCAATGAGCTGATCCGCTCGAGCGATTCCAATAAGATCGTCAACGCCTTTTCCAAATATATCGCCAATCCGCCGCAGTTCAGCCACGAACAGGGTACCTATGGGGAAATGATATCGTTAAAACTGACGGCGAATGCGGCCGGGACGATATATTATACGCTGGACGGGAGCGAGCCCGATCGTGGGAGCGAGGTCTATACGACGCCGATCCTGCTGGAGGACGGGATCCATACCGTGCGCGCTTTTTTCGTCAACGCCTACGGGATACAGAGCGAAACGGCGGTGCAGATCTATCAGATCCATTTGAGCGAGGCGCACGAACCGCAGGTCGAACCGGCCTCCGGCTCTTATACGCAGCCGCAGATGATCACGGTAACGGTGCCGGAAGGGGAGCGCGTCTATTATACGGTGGACGGGAGCGAGCCTACGATGGACAGCATTCCGTATCACAATCCGATCGCAATGCCGATCGGCGGCAGCACCTATCGTTTTATCTCTTATCATGCGGACGGCGTTTCGAGCGAGGTGGTAACGAGGGACTATGCTTTTGCCCTCCAGTCGAGCCTCGACTTAGAGAGCGCGGTGAACCTGCTCGTCGTCGGGCTTATGGAAAAGGGCGTGATCACGGACGTCTACTGCTCGGTGCCGGGTCGGGACGGACGGAATCTCTATGTGTGCAGCAGCGCGATCACGATCAATCAGAGTAATTATTATCTCATCGTGGAATATTATGAGGATCCGGCCGGGACCAATACCAGAACGGGAAATCTGTACTGCGTGGACGCCGAGACCGGCGGGCTGTATACGGCATCCCTAGATGAGGAAGGGCACTACAGCGTGGTCTCGCTGGGCTAGAGACGGAAAATTCCCATTGTTTTTTACAGGAAGATATCATATGATGAAAAAGACAAAGCAGGAAAGGCGGAGAAAGATATGTTTCAGATTTTGGAAACGAAAGAATTGACAGAAAATATCTATTTCATGGTCGTAAAAGCCGGACGGGTCGCAAAAGCCTGCTATCCGGGACAGTTTGTGATCGTGCGTATGGACGAGGAAAGCGAACGCATACCGCTGACGATCTGCGATTATGACAGAGCGGCGGGGACGGTAACGATCGTATTCCAGTGCGTGGGCGCGGAGACGAAGCGGATGGCGCGGCTGAAGGCGGGAGATTCGTTCCGGGATTTCGCAGGGCCTCTGGGACGTCCTTCCGATCTGATCGCGGAGGATAAGGAAGCCTTAAAGAAAAAGAAGATCCTGTTTGTCGCGGGCGGGGTAGGGACGGCTCCCGTCTATCCGCAGGTCAAGTGGCTGCATGAAAACGGGGTTTTCGCGGACGTGATCGTCGGCGCGAAGACCAAAAGCCTGCTCATTTTGGAGCGGGAGATGAAAGCCGTCGCGGGGAATCTGTATGTCACGACAGACGACGGCTCCTACGGCAGGAGCGGCATGGTGACGCAGACCATTTCGGATCTGGTGGAAAAGGAAGGAAAACGCTACGATCTTTGTATCGCCATCGGCCCGATGATCATGATGAAATTCGTATGCAAGATGACAAAGGAGTTAGGGATCCCGACGGTCGTCAGCCTAAATCCGATCATGGTGGACGGGACGGGCATGTGCGGCGCGTGCCGCGTCACGGTAGGCGGGGAAGTCAAGTTCGCCTGCGTGGACGGGCCGGAATTTGACGGACATGCGGTGGATTTCGATCAGGCGATGAGACGCCAGCAGATGTATAAAACACAGGAGGGCAGGGCGCTCCTGCGGGAAGAGGAAGGCGATACGCACCACGGCGGGTGCGGAAGCTGCGGAGGTGACAGATAATGGACGTATTAAAGAGAGTGGCGGTACGCGAGCAGGATCCGGCGGCGCGCGCCCATAATTTTGAAGAAGTGTGTCTGGGATATGACCGGGAAGAGGCGATGACGGAGGCGGCAAGATGTATCAACTGTAAGAACGCGCAGTGCGTTAAGGGCTGTCCGGTAGCGATCAATATCCCGGGCTTTATCGAGCAGATAAAAGAAGGGGAGATCGAAAAGGCGTACCAGATCATCAGCGAGTCCAGTACGCTGCCTGCGGTCTGCGGGCGCGTCTGTCCGCAGGAGAGCCAGTGCGAGGGGAAATGTATCCGCGGGATCAAGGGAGAGCCGATCTCCATTGGCAAGCTGGAGCGTTTTGCGGCGGACTGGGCCGGAGAGAATAAGATCCAGCCCGTAAGGACGGCGGAAAAGAAGGGGAAAAAGGTGGCCGTGATCGGTTCGGGGCCCGCGGGGCTGAGCTGCGCGGGCGACCTTGCAAAGATGGGCTATGACGTTACCATATTTGAAGCGCTGCACGAAGCGGGCGGCGTGCTCGTTTACGGCATACCGGAGTTTCGTCTGCCGAAGGAGCGGGTCGTGCGCAGGGAGATCGAAAACGTCAAGGCGCTGGGCGTAAAGATCGAGACGGACGTCGTGATCGGCAAATCCACGACCATCGACGAGCTGCTTAGGGAGGAAGGCTTTGAGGCCGTATTTATCGGCTCGGGAGCGGGCCTACCTAAGTTTATGGGGATCCCCGGCGAGCAGGCGAACGGCGTTTTTTCCGCAAACGAATATTTGACGAGAAGCAATCTGATGAAGGCGTTCAGAGAGGATTCCAGAACTCCGATCATGCGCGGCAGGAAGGTCGTCGTCGTCGGAGGCGGCAATGTGGCGATGGACGCGGCAAGGACGGCGCTGCGGCTTGGCTCCGAGGTGCATATCGTATACAGGCGAAGCGAAGAAGAGCTCCCTGCCCGGGTCGAAGAGGTGCACCACGCGAAGGAGGAAGGGATCGTTTTTGATCTATTGACCAATCCGGTCGAAATACTTTCCGATGAAAACGGCTGGGTGAACGGCGTCAAATGTATCAAAATGCAGCTGGGAGAGCCGGATGAATCCGGCAGGAGACGGCCGGTGGCGATAGAGGGCTCCGAATTTATCATTGAGGCGGATATGGTCATTATGTCGCTGGGCACCTCTCCGAATCCGCTGCTCTCCTCTACGACAGAGGGGCTTGCCGTCAATAAATGGAAGTGTATCCTTGCCGATACGGAAAACGGGAAGACAACGAAAGAGGGGGTCTATGCCGGCGGCGACGCCGTCACGGGAGCGGCGACCGTGATTCTGGCGATGGGCGCGGGCAGAGCGGCCGCGAAAGGGATCGACGAATATTTAAGCGGCAAAGAGCAGACCGCGCAGGAATAAAATAGAAGCGCCGCGCCTCTTGCGAAAGACTAAGGAATGCGGTGATTGGAGAAAAGGGAGGGATAAGGGTATGCCATGGTGTCCCAAATGCAGAAACGAATATGTGGAGGGCATAACCGTATGCGCCGATTGCGGCAGCGAGCTGGTGGAGAGCCTGAGCGAGGAGCGGGAGCCGGAAGCGGACGAGGCTTTGGAGCTCCATATGGAAATGGGAGCCCTCCCGCCCGTGATTCAGGCGGATGAAGAGGAGGCCGCAAAGGACGGGAAGGGCGCTTTTCGCGGCGTATATAAGAATAACGCGCAGAGGGCGGCGGAATACAGGGATTCGGGCTATACGCTGCTGGTCGTCGGCGCGATCGGCCTGATCGCCGATATTCTGGTGGCGTTTGGCCTGATCCCGCTTCATCTGGGCGGCAATATCGCTTACTTAAGCTACGGCGTTATGGGAGCGCTGTTTTTGCTCTTTATCGGGGTCGGCATTTCTTCCCTGCGGCGTGCCGACGCGTATCAAAAGGAAGCGGCCTCTGAAAATACGCTTGAGGCCGAGATCATGGACTGGGGCAGAAAGAACTTGATACCGGAGCTGATCGAAAATACGCTTGCGCTGGACGGGCTTTCGGAAGAAGAGAAATATTTTAAACGCGCCGAGCGTATGCATATTGTTATGGAGGAAAAATTCCCCGACGCCGACGGAGGGCTTTTAGAGAATCTGATCGACGAGCTGTATCCCGAGATCTTTTCTCAGGATACCTTAGAGGAGGAAGTCCTGCCGTGAGGATCACCGTATTGTGCGTCGGTAAGCTCAAGGAGCCGTACTTCCGAGACGCCGCCGCCGAATACATAAAGCGTCTAAGCCGCTACTGCAGGCCGGAGATCATAGAGACGGCGGATGAAAAGACGCCGGATAACGCCTCAAGAGCCGAAGAGGACGCTATCCTTGCAAAAGAGGCGCAGCGTATCCGCAAAAGGATCGCAGAGAGCGCTTATGTCATTACGCTGGATATCAGCGGGAAAAAGATGGATTCCGTTTCGTTTGGCAGGACGATCGAACGGCTGGGGACGGAAGGGAAGAGCCATCTGTGCTTTGTCATCGGCGGTTCGCTTGGGCTGCATGAGAGCGTGAAGCGGCGCGCCGATCTTGCCGTCAGCTTTTCCGATATGACCTTTCCGCACCAGCTGATGCGTATCATTTTATTGGAACAGATCTACCGGGGGTTTCGGATCGTAAGCGGGGAGCCCTATCATAAATAGGGGACAAGGAGGGGCTTGGAGATGGCCGACAGGGGGATCGCCGCGGATAAGCTCGCCGTGGCCATATGCATAGTTATCATTCTTTATGTGATCTCGCTTATCTTGGAGCTTTTGAAGGCTGTGTCCTATTGGAAGATTTTTAAGAAAGCGGGAGAGAAGGGCTGGAAATCCCTGATCCCCTTTTTAAACCGTTATCTTGCGTATCGGTTTGCTTGGAGGAAGGAAATTTACTGGCTGGAGCTGATCCTGTTTCTGTCATCTCCGTTTTTCGCCTTTTTCCACGCGCTCTGGCTCTGCGTTTTGCTGCAGGCGGTCCTTCGGCTGCTGTTTTTCTACCGGCTTGCGAAGGCGTTTGGGAAGGGGATCGGGTATACGATAGGGCTGTTCCTTTTGCAGCCGTTATTTGCCGCAATGCTGGGATTTGGCGGCGCGGAATATCGGGGCGAGAAACGCTAAGGCCGGGAAAGGGACGTTATAAAACATCAAAAAGGAGCGGAAAAGAGGATGGAAGGGTATCGTTGTCACAAAAAAAGGAAGGGCGTATCTTGGGCCGCTATAGCGCTGGCCTTTGCGCTCGGGATCGTCTGTATGGGGGAAAGGGCCCATGCGCAGGAGCCGGGAGAAGCCTACGTAACGACGGTTGCGGCGCTAAAGAGCGCGTCGCCCGCGCAGAAGCTGTCCGTGACGGTCTGCGGCTATACGTTTGAAAAAACGATGGCGGAGCTCGGGGCGATGGAGGTCGTCGTATCGGACAACGCGGACGGCACAAGGCTTTGCCATATCCCGGATACGGCGTTGCTCGACGGCTTCCTTTCGGATATCAATACGGCGCTTTCGGGCGCGCCCGTGGACGGGGCGTTTTATTATTATGACGAGGCGACCCTGTCGTTCCAGACCTATCCGGGCGCGTCCTGTTACCGGATCGGCGAGGCGGGAAAGGGACTGGTCTACCAGACGTTTTTATCCATGCTGGCGGATAACGGGAACGCGGACGCCTCCGTCGTACTGCCGACGGAGACGCTGGAGTTGACCGTTATGGATGTGCCGGAAGAGATCCTGCGCAACAGATATTCTCTGGAGGGAAGCTGTACGACCAGCTTAAAAGGCAGCTCCGCCAATCGGATCGGGAATGTCGCGCTGGCGGTTTCGCATATCGATCATATGGTCCTGTATCCCGGACAGGAGGTTTCCATGAGCGAGGCGTTTACGCCGCGCACCTATGAAAACGGCTACCGCTTGGCGGGCGCGTATTCGGGCGGAAGGCTGGTTCAGGCGATCGGGGGCGGGATCTGTCAGGCGTCCTCCACGATCTACAATGCGGCCATGAACAGCGGCCTTACCGTACTGGAACGGCATCCCCACAGTATGCCGGTGCATTATCTGCCGCTTGGAATGGACGCGGCGATCTCCAGCGGCAGCAAGGATCTGCGGCTGCGCAACGATTATCCGTTCCCGGTGCTGTTGGAGGGGTATGTCGAGGGCAAGAATGTGACCGTCAATATCTACACCAACGATCTGCTGACGACCGGCGTATCCTATCGGCTCCATGCGGTAAACAAGGGAAGCCTTGCGGGAGCGGCATATCTGGAGGTCAGCGTCAACGGCGAAGTCGTGGAGGATCGTTATCTCGGGACCTCCCGCTACAGCGCGATGCGTTCGGACGAGGAAGAAGCGGAAGACTAAAAGCGAAAGATGAAAAGCAAAAGACTAAAAGCAAAAAACTAAAAGCAAAAAACGAAAAGCGAAAGAAGAAAGCAAAAGACGGAAAGCGGAAAGGAGGGTCTTTGGCATGAGAATGTATGATCTGATCATCAAAAAGAGAAACGGGGAAGCCCTGTTGCGGGACGAGATCGACTTTATGGTACAGGGCTATACCAAAGGGACGATACCCGACTATCAGATGGCGGCCATGCTGATGGCGGTTTATTTTCAGGGTATGAACGAGGACGAGACTCTGTATCTGACAGAGAGCATGGAGCACAGCGGCGATACGCTGGATCTGTCCATGATACAGGGGATCAAGGTGGATAAACACAGTACGGGCGGAGTCGGGGACAAGACCTCTCTGGCGCTGACGCCTATGGTCGCCGCCTGCGGCATCCGGGTGGCGAAGATGAGCGGCCGCGGGCTGGGGCATACGGGTGGCACGATCGACAAGCTGGAGAGCTTTCCTGGATTTTCTACCTCCCTTTCCTCCGCGCAGTTCCAAAAGAACGTCAACGAGATCGGGATCGCCATCATCGGGCAGACCGCCGATCTGGCTCCCGCGGACAAAAAGCTCTATGCGCTCCGGGACGTGACGGCGACGGTGGACAATATGTCCCTGATCGCCAGCTCGATCATGAGCAAGAAGCTCGCGAGCGGAGCGGACGCGATCGTGCTGGACGTCAAGACGGGCAGCGGGGCCTTTATGAAAAAAGAGGAGGACTCCTTTGCGTTAGCAAGAGAGATGACGAAGATCGGCAATAACGCCGGGCGGAAAACCTATGCGGTCGTATCCGATATGGATCAGCCGCTGGGATTTGCCGTGGGGAACGCGCTGGAGGTAAAGGAGGCGTTGGATACCTTAAACGGGAAAGGGCCGGCGGATTTCATGGAGCTGTGCATGACGCTCGGTTCCTATATGCTGATCGCGGGCGGACGGGCTAAGACGGTAGAAGAAGCGAGAAAGATGTTGATCGACTCGGTCAATAGCGGAAGGGCCCTGCGTAAATTCGCGGAATTTATCCGGGCGCAGGGCGGTAGCGACGCCGCCGTATACGATCCTGCGTTTCTGCCGCAGGCGCGCCATGAGGAGGATATCCTTTCCGAAACGGAAGGATATATTTCCCATATCGAATGCGACGAGATCGGAATGTGCTCGCTGATCTTAGGCGGCGGACGGGAAACGAAGGAAAGCGCGATCGACCTCTCGGTCGGTCTGGTGCTGCGAAAAAAGGTGGGCGACTATGTAAAGAAGGGCGACGTTCTGGCGCGGATGTACGGGAACGATACGGAAAAGATGGCGCAGGCAAAGGAACGTTTCCTGCGCGCCTATCGTTTCTGCGCGGAGAAGGTGGAGAAAAGCCCTCTGATAAAAGGAGTCATAATTCCCTGACCCGCGTTCATATACTGTGATATGAAAAGCAGGAAAAATAAAAATGCAGGGAATCAGGAGAAAGAGCCGCTTTCTCGGAAAGAACAGGTGGTAGATACCTTAAAGCTTCCAAAGGATCTGCTTTTGGGAGCTTCCATCGTGACGCTGACCGGGAACCGCGAGGCATGGATCGAAAATTACAGGGGTATCGTCGAATATTCGGATACGTTCGTGCTACTTCAGGGCAAGGCCTGTCAGATCGGGATCTTGGGGAAAGAGCTGTCGATTGATTATTATACCAATGAAGACATGAAGATCACGGGATACATCGAATGTGTGAGGTATGAATGATAGGGAGAGGCGGCAATGGAAGCGTTTTTTCATTCTCTGCGCGGATACGTCAGGATCAGGGTATGGGGATACTCTCCGGAACGTTTTATCAATCTGTGCGCGAACAGGGATATCCTGCTGTGGGATATCGAGAATCACGGGGCGTATTATACGATGTGTATCAGTCTGGCCGGTTTCTGGCAGCTGCGTCCCATTACGGCAAAGACGAAAACGAGGGCAGCCATACTGCAAAGATATGGACTGCCCTTTTTCCTTCCGCGCGTGAAAAAACGGGGGATCTTTCTCGCGGGGCTGGCGGGGTGCCTTTTGTTTCTCTATCTGATGTCCCACTATATCTGGACGATCGAGATCGAGGGCAATACCGCGCTGACGACGGATCTGCTCCTTACTTATCTGGAAGAAAACCGGATCGCGCAGGGAACTAAAAAATCGGCCCTCGATATCGAGGCGCTGGAAAAGGGGATCCGCCGCCGCTTCCCTATCGTCACATGGACGTCCGCGCGCTTAGAGGGCACGAAGCTGGTCATTCAGATCAGGGAAAACGACAGGAGCGCGCCGCAGATCGAGGAAGCGGTGAAAAGCGGCATGGATCTGGAGGCCGAAAGGGGCGGGCGGATCGTCCGCATGGTAACGCGCAGCGGCGTGCCGCTCGTCAAGATCGGGGACGAGGTGGAAGCGGGACAGGTGCTGGTCAGCGGCGCGGTGCCGGTGTACGGCGAGGACGCCGCCGTGCGGGAATATATGTTCTGTCAGGCGGATGCGGATATTTATCTGGAATATCCTCTCCGCTATACGGAAAGAATCCCGACGGTGTGCCGCTATAAGACCTACAGCGGCGATAAAAAGACCGTTCCCTATCTGCAGATCTGCGGGGTAGAGCTGCGTATGCCCTTTGGAAAGCCTGATTTTGAGAGAAGCGACTGCGTAGTCAGCGTAAAGCAGGCGCAGGTATTTGGCGGGCTTACGCTGCCATTTTGCTATGGGAGCTATTGCTATCGGGAGTATTCAATGTCCGAAAAAACCTATACGAAAGACCAAATGCTGACGCTGTGTGAAGAAAAGCTTGCGCACGTAATGGAAACTTTAGAGGAAAAAGGGGTACAAATTCTGCAAAAAGATGTTAAAATAGAGAAGGGTTCCAGATATTATGTCATGGAGGCGGATTTTACGGTCGTGGAAAAGACCGGGAAGACGGTACCGGGCAAGATAAAAGATCCGCCCGTGCGGGAGGAATCAAAGGATACGGGGAGCGGCAGCGGATGAGTGGATTTTTGGTTAAAATGACAGTTCCCGCGGAGCATATGCGGAATGTGTTCGGGGAATATGATTCTTATATCAGGAAGATAGAGGACGAGCTCTCCGTCACGATCGTCAACCGTGACGAGGGGCTGCGTATCACAGGAGAGCAGAAACAGGTCAAACAGGCGGAGAGGGTGATCAGGAATCTGGTGACGCTTTCCGAGCACGGCAATGCCATACAGGAACAGAATGTGAATTATACGCTGGAAATGAGCTATGAACAGAAAGAGGACGCGCTGGTGGAGATCGACGGGGAAACGATCTGCCATACTGTGAGCGGCAAGCCGGTAAAGCCCAAAACGCTGGGGCAGAAAGAATATGTGGACGCGATACGCGGCCATATGATCACGTTCGGCTTGGGGCCTGCCGGGACGGGCAAGACCTACCTTGCGATGGCGATGGCGATCACCGCGTTTAAGAACGACGAGGTCAGCCGTATCATCCTGACCCGTCCCGCGATCGAGGCGGGGGAAAAGCTCGGCTTTCTGCCGGGCGATCTGCAGAGCAAGGTGGATCCCTATCTGCGCCCGTTATATGACGCGCTCTATCAGATCATGGGAGCGGAGAGCTTTGCCCGCAATATGGAAAAGGGCTTGATCGAGGTCGCGCCGTTAGCCTATATGCGCGGGCGCACGCTGGACAACGCCTATATCATTTTGGACGAGGCGCAGAATACCACTCCCGCGCAGATGAAGATGTTCTTGACCCGTATCGGCTTCGGCTCGAAGGTCATCGTCACGGGCGACGCTTCTCAGAAGGATCTGGCCCCCGGCGCAAGCTCCGGTCTTGATATCGCGCTCAGGGTGCTGGGGAAGGTGGAGGATATCGCGTTCTGCCAGCTTACCAGCAAGGACGTCGTGCGCCATCCTCTCGTACAACGGATCGTCAAGGCCTACGAGCAGTATGAGGCGAGAGCGGCGCATAACGGAAAACGGAACCGATACGCAGATAAGGGCAGAAGACAGGACAGGCTATGAAAAAGATCAACGGAAAAAAAATCCTTACCGGGGCGTGTATCGTTCTACTCCCGCCGCTCTTGGCCGCGGGAGCGGGGTATCTGTACCGGATGCCGGAGAATGAGCAGATCCGCAACGCCGTAATGCTGGGGATCGGCACGCTCAGCCTGCTCTATGCATGGAGCGTGTGCGGGCTCGACGGCTCCTTAGATTACGATAACGCTTCTCATATGGCGCGCTTTGCGGCTTTTTTTACAGGCGGCATCCTCTTTGCCTGCCTGCTGCCGCTGTTCCCGTTCCAGATCTGGCCGGTCCTTGCGCTTTCCGTCGCCCTTTCTTTTTTCAGCAATACGTTTGTCGGCCTGTTCGCCTATGGGCTCGTCATCATGGCCGCGGTGTTTTTGTCGGAAGCCTCCGCCAATGTGTTCTTTTTGTATTTTTTAAGCGGCGCGGCGGCGATCCTGCTGTTCCGCGATCTGGACGAGGCGTATCATGTCGGGAAACGCGTCGTGATCACGCTGCTTTTCTTTTTTGTCGTACAGACGGCCTCCATCGTGATCTTTATCAACGAGCGTCTCTCATGGGAGATGTTTGTGGAGCCCGTTATGAATCTGTGCCTGACGGGGCTTTTGCTGCTGTGCGTATTGAAATATTTCAGCTACGCCGTGATCCACCGTTACCGGAACCGCTATCAGGAGATCAACGATCCTGAATTTACGGTGATGGCCGAGATGAAGCGAGAGGCGAGGGAGGATTATTTTCTCGCCCTGCATACCGCTTATTTCAGCGAGCGGATCGCGGACCGTATCCACGCAGACGTCGCGCTGGCAAAGGCGGGCGCGTATTATCACCGCCTCGGCAGGATATACCGTGAAAAATACCCGGATATGGCGTCGGAAAAGGATATCATTCAGAAGGTGTGCGAGGAAAACGAGTTCCCGCCTACGATCGTGGAGATCCTTCTGGAATGCGCCGACCATAAATACCGATCGCGGGAAAGCTCGATCGTCCTCTTTTCGGACGCGGTCGTTTCCTCTATCCTGTTCCTGCTTTCCAAAGACCCGGTCTCGCCGATCGACTACGATCAGGTGATCGACGTGATTTTTCGGAAAAAGCAGTCCAGCGGCGTCCTGAGCGAATGCCGGCTCACGATCTCGGATTTCCTTGCGATGCGGGAGATCTTCAGGAAGGAGAAGCTGTATTATGACTTTTTACGTTGAGAACGAGACGGATACGGAGTTCCCTTTTTCCGTGGAGGAGGTCGTCGGGAAGGTGATGGAGGCGGCGCTGGCGGCAGAGGGCTGTCCCTATGAGGCGCAGGTGAACGTGCTCTTGACCGACGATGCCGGTATCCGGGAATATAACCGCGTCCACAGGGGGATCGACGCGCCCACGGACGTACTGTCCTTCCCCAATCTGGACTTTGAAGCGCCGTCCCGCTTTGAGGGGTTTAAAGAGCATACGGCCGATTATTTTGACCCGGAGAGCGGGGAGCTGCTTTTGGGCGATATCGTGATATCGGCGGAGCGGGCGAGGGCGCAGGCGGAAGAATACGGCCATTCCCTCCTTAGGGAATTTGCCTTCCTTACGGCCCACAGTATGCTGCATTTGTGCGGATACGACCATATGGAAGAGGGGGAAGCGGCCGTTATGGAGGAAAAGCAGGAGGCGCTCCTGCGGGGGCTCGGCATTGTAAGGGAGCCGGAAAAAGCGTAAGGCTTTATCCGGTTTTCCGGCAGGGCGAAGGGACAAAAGAGAACGGAAAACAGGGCGAGGGGATATGGGACAAAAAAGCGGAAAAAAACAGACAAACCTGATTCTAAAGGGCGGCGTTATGGCGGTGGCGTTCCTGCTTTCCGGCGTCGTTTTGCTGCTTAGGCAGATCCCGCTGACCGGACTATGGAACGATAGCGGGAACGGGATCTACGCCGCCGCCTGCGGTATCTTTTCGCTGGCGTGGCTCCTCTCTTCCTACGGGATCTGCGCTACGCTCGCCTATCTGTTAAAGCCCCGGCTGCGTCAGGGGCAGTATCAGGAGGCGGGCAGGATCGTAAAGGCGGCGTTTTGTTACGCGACCCTGACGGGGGCGGGGCTTGGCGCGGCGCTGCTGTTTGGGGCCTCTTATCTTATGGAGTATGTCGTTTTGGAGCCTCTTGGCATGATGCCGCTACAGGTGCTCGCGTTTTCGCTGGTATTCATGGCGTGGAACGGCGTGCTGCGCGGCTTTTTTCTGGGAAACGGGGCGGAATTTCCGGTAGCGGTATCGCTGGTAGCGGAGCAGCTCGTCGCGTTCGCCGTGGGCTTCCCCTTTGCAAAGCTGCGCCGGGAATACGGTGCGAAGGTGGGCGCGCTGTTACAGCAGGAGGCGTTTCGCGATTCCTTTGCGGCGGCTGGCTTTATGCGGGGCGTAGCCGCGGGCGCGGCGCTTTCCTTTCTGTTTTTGCTGTCGGTACGGCTCCTGACGAGTTCCTATTACAAGGAAAAGCGTAAACAGAACGGAAAGCGGGACAAGGAGGGGTTCCACAGGGCCTTTGCCCTATTTGGAAGCTGCCTGCTGCCGCTCGTGCTCTATGGGATCGTCTTTTACGGATATCTGGCCGTGCAGCAGCTTTTCTTCCGGCAGTTTATGAGCGGCGGCATGAAAACGTCGGAGATCACGCAGCAGTGGGGCGTTTACTTCGGGAAATATAAGATGTTTTCCTCGCTTCCCCTGCTGCTCGGGATGGCTATGGCCTCGACGCTGCGGGAACGGGTGCGTTCCTGCTACCGCAAGGAGGATTATCCCCGTATGCGGAATCTGATACAGAATGTCTTTCAGGCCGTAATGCTGACGGCGCTGCCCGTATCCGTTATGATCGGTACGGCGGCCAAGCCTCTGCTGGCGCTGTGCTTCCCAAGTCAGGATACGGAAACGGCCGCGGCGCTGCTTCTTACGGGCTGCCTGACCGGAGCCCTTTATGCCGCCGCTTATCTGATGGCGGAGATCCTATGGGGGATAGAAAAGAAAACGCTGCTGCTTCTATGCGGCGCGGGGGCCTTTGCCGTACACTTAGGGGCGCTCTATGTCCTGTTAGAGGCGCTGCATTTGGATATCGCAGGCGTTCTGTATGCGGATATCCTGTATGCGTTCTGCCTGTTTTTCCTTTGTATGGGAGCGGTGCAGAAGAGCTGCCGCCTGCGTACCGGCCTGCTGCGGGGGCTTGCCGCGGCTGCGATCGCGTGCGCGGTCATGGGGACGGTCTTGTATCTGCTCTGCCGCTTCTTATCGGGGAAGCTGCCTGCGGGGATCCTGTTCGCCGTCTGCGCCGTCGTCGGCTTTCTGCTCTATAGCGTCGTGCTGCTTTTGCTGCGGGGCGCGACGCAGAGGCAGCTGCATATGGCGCCGGGCGGAAGATGGGTCGCGGGTCTGGGACGTATTCTGCGTCTTCTTTAGAGCGGTGAATAAAATTAGAAAAATAAGCTGATACTGTATAAAAATGCAGAGGGATCCGTTTCATGGTCTTATGGATACGGATATTCGGAGACGCAATATGAAATTTATCGGCAAGGTCAGCTTATTTTTCATTCTGGGAACGCTCGTTTTTGCGGCGGGAGCCTATGCGAACGCCACATATGTGAAATGGTTTTATCCAAACCGCGAAAGCGGCCCCTATTTTTTGTCCGATACGCCGCAGGAGGGGGCGGAGCGGGAAATAGAGGGCGATCTCCCCGCCGGCGCTCCCTATGCGGACGTGATAGACAGCGATACGGTCTTTCAGATCGAGGAGTATGACAGGGACGCGGATACCACGGTCGAACATGACGAGGATATCCCGGGCAAATATATCGGAATGGACAGGGAGAGCTTTGTGGACGCGATGGCCTCCTATGAGGTCTCGCCGCCGCTCGAGGAACAGCAGCGCGGGCTGATCTCCGTTGAGGTGCTCGCCTTTTCGGCGGAGAGGGTGCGCGTGCGCAAGAGCTATCAGCTTCCCAAAGAGCCTGAGGCGGAGAATTTTTATCTGGTAGCGGAGGATCATCATATCACGGTCTATACGGAGGACATGCAGAATGTGTATCTGTATACGAATATCAGCATGGAGAGCCTTCCGGCGGGGCTTCAGGAGGAGATCATCGAAAGAAAGCTGATCCACGGAGAGGATAATCTGTACCATTTTCTGGAATCGTATTCCAGTTAGAGCAGACCCGGATCCCGCGCATAAGCCCGCGGGCGGGTCTTGATTTGAGAGATGGGGATTGGGAGCAGGCTATGAAAGTCGGGATCATCGGGGGCGGTGCGGCGGGAATGGCAGCCGCCGTTACCGCGGCAAAATGCGGCGCCGACGTCGTCATATTGGAAAAAAACGAGCGGGTCGGGAAAAAGCTCCTTGCCACGGGCAATGGGAAGTGCAATCTTTCCAATCTGGCGCTTTCGCCGGACTGTTACCACAGCGAGGATCCGGCCTGTTTAAAAGCCGTCCTGTCGCAGATGGGCGTACAGGATATCCTAGATTTTTTTCACGGTCTGGGGCTTATGACAAAGGAAAAAAACGGCTGGCTCTATCCGGCCTGCGAGCAGGCCTCCGCGGTATTGGACGTGCTGCGGTTTGCGCTGGAGCGGCTGGGAGTCGGGATCCTGACGGAGCAGAGAGCCGTAAGGATCGAACGCAGGGACGGACGCTTTCTGGTACATAGCCAAAATGGGAATGGACATTCCCGGCATGAATTTGATAAAATAATCCTTGCCTGCGGCAGCAAGGCGGGGCTTTCCAGAGAGTCCGAGGAAAACGGGATAACGCTGGCGAAGCAGCTCGGCCTGAAGACGGAACCGTTTCTGCCGGCGCTCGTACAGCTGATCTGCAGGGAACGGTTTTTCAAAGCGCTGGCCGGCGTGCGCGTAAACGCGGCGGTAACGCTTGAGACAAAAGGCGGGACGATCCGCGAAACGGGGGAGCTCCAGCTTACGGATCGCGGGATCTCCGGGATCCCGGTATTCCAGCTCAGCCGGTATGCGTCCAAAGCGCTGGCGCGCGGCGGGGAGCTTAGGGCATGGCTCGATTTTTTCCCGTCCCTGAAAGAGGAGGAATGGGAAGCGCAGCTGCTATCCCGTATGCGGACGCTCGGAACGGAAAGCGCGGAGCGGTTTTTTACCGGCACGCTGCATAAAAAGATCATAGGCGTTGCGCTGAAGGAGGGCGGGATCTCCCCGTCGGAGAACATAGCAAGGCTTGGCCGGGAAAAGGCGCTCGCCGTCGGCCGTCTCTGTAAGCGCTTTCCGGTAACGGTGACGGGGACGAACCCGTTTTCACAGGCGCAGGTCTGCGCGGGCGGCGTACGCCTCGATCAGTTAAGCGCCCGGCTGGAGGCCGGAGGGCAAAAGGGACTGTATCTGGCGGGCGAGCTGTTAGACGCGGACGGCAGGTGCGGCGGCTATAACCTGCACTGGGCATGGACGACGGGCATAATCGCCGGAAGAGCCGCCTGCGAAGGAGAAGAGACGGACAAATGATACGGATACAGCAGTTGAAACTGCCGGTCGGGCATACGGGAGAGGAACTGGAAGAAAAGGTGCGCAGAAAGCTGCGTTTAAAGCCGGGAGAGCCCCTGTCCTTTGAGATCAGGAGACGCTCCGTTGACGCGCGCAAAAAGCCGGAACTGTATTACAGCTATGTCATCGACTGTAAGAGCGCGCAGGAAAGCCGTATCCTGAGACATGCGGGGGACGGGCTTTTGGCCGTTACGGAAGAGACGTACCGCTTCCCGAAGCCGGGAGAGCTTAAAATGGGCCATCGCCCCGTGATCGTCGGGAGCGGGCCCGCAGGGCTCTTCTGCGGGCTTATGCTTGCCAGATACGGATACCGCCCGCTGATCTTGGAGCGCGGGCAGGATGTGGATACGCGCGTGCGCGACGTAGCGCGCTTCTGGGAGACGGGGACGCTCAGCCCAGAATCGAACGTACAGTTTGGCGAGGGCGGCGCGGGAACCTTTTCCGACGGGAAGCTGAATACGCTCGTAAAGGACAGAGAGGGCCGAAACAGGGAGGTCCTCCGCCTGTTCGTGGAGGCGGGGGCCGATCCTGCGATCTTATATGAGAGCAGGCCGCATATCGGGACGGACGTCCTGCTCAAGGTCGTAAAGCGGCTGCGTATGCAGATCGAAAGCGCAGGCGGGACGATCCGCTTTAGCGCGAAGGTAACGGGATTTGAGCAGAGATACGGGCGGCTTACCGCGCTGCTTGTCAACGGCAGCGAGCGCCTTGCCTGCGATCTGGCGATTCTGGCGATTGGGCACAGCGCAAGGGATACGTTTGCCATGCTCTATGAGAACGGGATCTGTATGGAGGCGAAGGACTTTGCGGTCGGATTCCGGGTGGAGCATTTACAGGAGAAGATCAATCTGTCGCAGTATGGAAGGAAGGATCCCTCGCCCTTACAGGCCGCGCCCTATAAGCTTGCCGCCAAAGCGAAAAACGGGAGGAACGTATATTCCTTCTGTATGTGCCCGGGCGGCTATGTCGTCAACGCCTCGTCGGAGGACGGCAGACTGGCGGTCAACGGTATGAGCTACAGCGGCAGAAACGGGACAAACGCCAACAGCGCGGTCATCGTCTCCGTCGGGAAGGAGGATTTTCCCGGAGAACATCCGCTTTCCGGCGTCGCGTTCCAGCGCCGTATCGAGGAAGCGGCGTATCGGGCGGGCGGCGGCAGGATACCGGTGCAGCGGCTCGGGGAGCTGCGGGAGCGTTTTTGCGCGCCGCGACTAAGCGGGGACAGCGGGGCGGACGCCCTGCGGCCGGAGGCGGCTCTTCCGCGCTCGGAAGATCGGGGCCGCCTTTTCCCCTGCGTCAAAGGCTCCTATACCTTCGCCGACCTAAGCGATATCCTGCCGGCGGAATTAACGGAAGCCTTTTTAGACGGCATGGAACAGTTTTCCCATAAGATACGGGGCTTTGCGGACGCGGACACGCTGGTATCCGCCGTGGAGAGCCGGACGTCTTCCCCGGTCCGGATCCCGCGCGATACGGGGCTCGAGAGCAGCGTAAAGGGGCTCTATCCGTGCGGAGAGGGCGCGGGATATGCCGGAGGCATTACCTCGGCGGCTATGGACGGCCTTCGGATCGCGGAGGCGATAGCGGGGAAATACAGTCCCTTAAAAGAGGGAGCGGAAGGATAAGCCCGCGCATTTGACGCAAGGAAGCGGGAACGGGTAAAATACCAATAAGGAGATTCGGTATGAACGAGAATATCAGGGCGCGCTTAAAGGATAAAAAAAGGATCGTCATAAAGATCGGCTCGTCCTCCTTACAGCACCCCGAAACGGGCGATCTGGACTATATCCGAATGGAGGTGCTGATACGGGAACTCTGCGATCTGCGGAATCAGGGAAAGGACGTCGTGCTGGTCAGCTCCGGCGCGATCGCGGCCGGGCGCAAGGCGTTACATATCAAGGACATCGGCGAAACAAAGGGAGAGAACCATATCGCGGTCAAGCAGGCGTGCGCAGCGATCGGGCAGGCACGTCTGATGATGACCTATCAGAGGCTCTTTGCGGAGTATAATCAGGTGACGGCGCAGATCCTGATGACAAAGAATACCGTCGTGGACAATCTAAACCGCTATAACGCGCACAATACGTTTTCCGAGCTCTTAAAGATGGGCGTCATACCGATCGTGAATGAAAACGATACCATCGCGACCTATGAGATCGAGATCGGCGACAACGATACGCTTTCCGCGGTCGTCGCTACGCTGATCGGGGCCGACCTGCTGATCCTGCTCTCCGATATCGACGGGCTGTATACGGACGATCCCAGACAGAACCGGGACGCGGAATTTGTAGAGATGGTAGAGCATATCGACGAAAGGCTCATGCAGATGGGAAAGGACAGCACGGGGAGCAGCGTAGGGACGGGAGGCATGAATACCAAGCTGATCGCGGCGCGGATCGCTACCAGCGCGGGAGCGGATATGGTCATAGCGGGCAGCAAGGATATCCATATCATTCACCGGATCATGGACGGCAGGAATCTGGGGACATTTTTCTGCGCGGACAAAAATGAAAATTTCGATTTGCCGGATTTTCTGGCGGATTATCACAGTTAAGGAGCATGGAAGCTATGGCGTCTGCGTCCGAGGCCGTTTTGGAAAAAGAAAGGATCCGAAAGAGGATCCTAGCGCTGCGCGCCCAAATGGACGATGGGGAATGGGCGGAAAAGAGCGGGCGGATCGCGGCGCGTCTGCTGCGCCATCCGCTGTATCGCGGCGCGGAGCATATTTTATGTTATGTAAGCTATCGGAAGGAAGCGGACACGGAGCGGATCCTCACAGAGAGCCTTTCGGCGGGCAAGGCCGTCTATTGTCCCCGGGTAAGGGGCCGCGAGATGGATTTTTACCGGATCGATTCCGTAAAGGAGCTCAGCGCGGGCTTTCATGGGATCTACGAGCCGCAGGAGAGGGCGGAGAGATTATTTGCGCCCGATTCGGACTGCTGTGAGATAAGCGGGCGCGTGCTGGCGATCCTGCCGGGCGCGGCCTTTGACAGGGAGCGGCGCCGTATCGGCTATGGGGGCGGCTATTACGACAGATATCTAAAACGCCTTAAAAACGCGGCGTCTATCGCGCTGGCCTTTTCGTTCCAGATCGTGGAATCCGTTCCGCAGGAGGCGCACGATATCCGCCCGCAGGCGGTCTTGACAGAATGCGGAGAGCTTTAACGAGCAGGGAGGAAGGATATGCAGACATTAGAGGAAATGGGAAAAAAGGCGGTCGCCGCAAAATACAGAGTACAGAAATTAACGGCGCAGGAAAAGCAAAAGGCGCTCCTTCTGGCGGCGGACGGCCTGCTGGAGGATCGAGAGCGTATCCTTTTGGCCAACGCGCAGGATATGGAGGCCGGACGGCAAAGCGGTATGCGCGACGGCCTGCTCGACCGGCTGAGGCTGGATCAGGAAAGGATCGGGGCGATGGCGGAGGGGCTGCGCCAGATCGCAAAGCTGCCGGACGTCTTGGACCGCATGCTTGAGAGCTGGGAGCGGCCCAACGGGCTGAAGCTGAAAAAGGTATCCGTACCGCTCGGCGTGATCGGTATCATTTACGAATCCCGTCCCAACGTGACGTCGGACGCCTTTGCGCTGTGCTTTAAGGCGGGGAACGCCGTCGTCTTAAAGGGCGGGAGCGATGCGCTGCGTTCCAATATGGCGGTCGCGGCTTCCCTGCGTCGTTCCCTAAAGGCCGCGGGGGCGGGGGAGGACGCGCTGCAGCTGATCGAGGCGACGGACAGGGAAACGACGGCGGCCTTTATGCGCTGCAGCGACTGGATCGACGTGCTGATCCCGAGGGGAAGCGCGGGGCTGATCCGGGCGGCGGTGGAGAACAGCACCATACCGATCATCGAGACGGGGACGGGCAACTGCCATATTTTTATAGACGAGACGGCGGATCTGGCAAAGGCCGTGGATATCGTGGTAAACGCCAAGACGCAGCGGATCGGCGTCTGCAACGCCTGCGAATCGCTGGTTATCCATAAAAATATCGCGGAACGTTTCCTGCCGAAGCTAAAGGAGCGGCTCGATCAGGTCCATGCGGTGGAGATCCGCGGGGACGAGAACGTGCGCGGGATATTGCCGGAGGCGCTCTGCGCTTCGCCAGAGGATTACGGGAAGGAATATCTGGATTATATCCTCTCGGCGGTAACGGTGGGCAGCGTTGAGGAGGCCATCGCGCATATCAACCGCTATAGCACGCACCATTCGGAGGCCATCGTAACGGAAAATAAGGAGAACGCCGCGAAATTTACGCATGAGGTGGATTCCGCCTGCGTCTATGTAAACGCCTCCACGCGCTTTACCGACGGATTTGAATTTGGCTTTGGCGGCGAGATCGGGATCAGTACGCAGAAGCTCCACGCAAGGGGGCCTATGGGCCTTAGAGAGCTTACCACCTATAAGTATGTGATCGAGGGGAACGGGCAGATACGCTGAAACGGAAAGGAAACGGACGATTTGGAACAGACAGAACTGGAAAGACAATCCGCATATCTTGAGAAGCTGAAACAATATGTAGCGGAGCGGGAAAAGGCGCTCGGCAGACCGCTGACCGCATCGGTCAAAACATTCGGCTGCCAGATGAACGCCCGCGACTCCGAGAAATTGCAGGGGATCCTGCGGGAAGCGGGCTATGTATGCACGGACAGCGAAGAGGCGGACTTTGTGATCTATAATACCTGCACCGTCAGGGACCGCGCCAATCAGCGTATCTACGGCAGGCTTGGCGTCCTGCACGGCTGCAAACGCAAAAACCCCGAGATGAAGATCGCGCTGTGCGGCTGTATGATGCAGGAGGAGCTCGCGGTCGAAAAGATCAGACAGAGCTATCCCTTTGTCGATCTGATCTTTGGGACGCACAATCTCTATAAATTTGCGGAGCTTTTGTATACGTGCCTGACGGCAAAGGGCATGATCGTGGATATCTGGAAGGAGGCCGGAGAGATCGTCGAGGATCTGCCCATCGAGCGCAAATACGCCTTTAAATCCGGTATCAATATCATGTATGGCTGCGATAATTTCTGCAGCTATTGTATCGTGCCCTATGTGCGCGGCCGGGAAAGGAGCCGGCAGCCTGCGGATATCCTGCGCGAGATCGAGCGGCTTGCCTATGACGGCGTATCCGAGATCATGCTGCTGGGTCAGAACGTCAATTCTTATGGGAAGGATCTGGAAACGCCGCTTTCCTTTTCCGGGCTCTTGCGCAAGGCGGAGCGGATAGACGGGATACGGCG
>CANQTG010000028.1 GCA_947626715.1 uncultured Lachnospiraceae bacterium
TTTGATGAAGTGCAGGAATGTCCGAATATTATTTCTTCTCTTAAATATTTTTGTCAGGATTTTAGAGAGATTCCTGTTATTGCGACCGGATCGATGGTTCGCATCAAGCTGCAGAGAGAAACGCATAAAAGAGGTTCAAAAGAAAACGACAAGTTTCTTTTCCCCGTAGGTAAGATCAATCAGATCACGATTTATCCTATGACCTTCGACGAGTTTTTAATGAATAGCAATAAAATGCTTTATGACGCCGTAAAAAAGGCTTATGAAAGCAAGCGGCCGTTGGATAATCAAATTCACGAATTAGCAATGGAGCAAATATATAAGTATCTGCTTGTGGGCGGTATGCCCGAAGCGGTAGAAGCTTATATTGATGGAAACAATCTGCTTGAAGCAAGAGAAATTCTCAAAGCCTTGTATGATAACTACCTTTCTGATATGGAGCTTTATCAGGCAAGCCAAGAAGCGGTATTGCGTTCCCGTGTCCTGTTCCAGAATATTTACAGAGAACTGAATAAAGAATCTAAGAACTTTTCTCCCGGTCTTATTGAAGAAAAGAGCAAAACGAGAGATTATGCAGCTTCTATTCAATGGCTCACAATGGCGCACGTTGTTAATCAATCGTTCCAACTAAAAGAACACATTACAACGCCGCTTATGCCGGATAGTGAAAGCAATTTTCGGTTGTTTCTTGGAGATATTGGTATGTTTTCCTATCAAAGCGGTATCAATGCGGCTTCGTTTGTGTCGAGCGAAAGAGATAATACTTTGTCTGGAATATTTTTTGAGAACTTTGTAGCTGACGAATTAATCGCAAAAGGGCATAAATTGTTCTATTGGCGCGGCAAGTCGTCAGCCGAATTTGAATTTATTATTGAATCGAACGATAAATTGTATCCGCTTGACGTCAAGAAAGGAAGAGGCACGCTGAACTCCCTCGAAAAATTCTCAAACCATAATAAGTTTGAATATGCGATCAAGGTTTCTAAAAACAACTATGGCTATAACCCTGAGCAAAAGCTGCTCACGATCCCGTTTTATTTTATTCCGTTTGCGGCGGAAGATCTTGCGCGGTTTCTTGTCTGATATGGTTTTGGAAGTTTTTCCGCTGTCAGCGCAGACAAAAGCATGGGTGTCAAGAAAAAATACTTGACACCCGCCTTTTTTTGCGTTATGATAAAAATCGCGTTTAGGGCTGTATGACGGATTCTGCGGGAGCTGGTATGGAAAAGATCGTAGAACAGGGACTTTTATATGATTTTTACGGAGAGCTGCTGACAGAGCACCAGAAACGTATCTATGAAGAAGCCGTATATCAGGATATGTCGCTGAGCGAGATCGCGGAGGATAACGGGATCAGCAGACAGGGCGTGCACGATCTGCTGCGGCGCTGCGATAAGATACTGGCGGACTATGAGAATACGCTCCATCTGGTAGAGAAATACAAAAATATCAGGAAACGGGCGCAGGAGATCAGGACGCTGTGCGGGGCCGTTTTGACAGACAGCGGCGCGGGAACGTGCGCGGACGATGGGAAAGCAAAAGAGGACGGCGCGCCGGCAGAGGCGGGCGGCGCAGAAAAATGCGCGCGGCGGACAAAAGCTTATGAGGCGGCGCGGCGGATCGACGGTCTGGCGGGAGAGATCCTAGAGGAATTGTAGATGGCATTTGAGAGCTTAACGGATAAATTACAGAACGTATTCAAAAAGCTCCGCAGTAAGGGGCGGCTGACCGAAGAGGACGTCAAAACGGCGTTAAAAGAGGTGCGGATGGCGCTCTTAGAGGCGGATGTCAATTTCCGGGTCGTGAAGCAGTTTATCAAGTCCATCGAGGAACGCGCCATTGGCGCGGACGTCATGAACGGCTTAAATCCCGGGCAGATGGTCGTCAAGATCGTAAATGAAGAGATGACGGCGCTCATGGGCTCCGAGACGACGGAGCTGACCCTGCAGCCGGGGAAGGCGACGACCGTCGTGATGATGTGCGGCCTTCAGGGCGCGGGCAAGACGACGACGGCGGCAAAGCTCGCCGGAAAGCTGAAGCAGAAGGGGAAGAAGCCCCTGCTCGCAGCCTGCGATGTATATCGTCCGGCCGCGATCAAGCAGCTTCAGGTCAACGGGGAGAAACAGCAGGTAGACGTATTTGCGATGGGCGAGAACCATAAGCCTGTGGATATCGTCAAGGCCGCGCTTTCGCACGCGGATTCGCACGGCCACAATGTTGTGATCTTAGATACGGCGGGACGGCTGCATATCGACGAAGAGATGATGCGCGAGCTGCAGGATATCAAGGCGGCGGTAACGGTGCACCAGACGCTCCTTGTCGTAGACGCGATGGCCGGTCAGGACGCGGTCAATGTAGCGACGGAATTTAATGAAAAGGTTGGAATAGACGGCGTCATCTTATCCAAGATGGACGGCGATTCGAGAGGCGGCGCGGCGCTTTCCGTAAAGGCGGTCACCGGCAAGCCGATCCTGTATGTCGGCATGGGCGAAAAGCTTTCTGATCTGGAGCAGTTTTATCCCGACCGTATGGCGGGACGTATCCTCGGTATGGGCGATGTGCTCTCTCTGATCGAGAAGGCGCAGGACAGTATCGATATCGATGCGGACAAGGAAAAAGAGATGACTTCCCGGCTGAAAAAGGGAAAGTTTGATTTTGAGGATTATCTGGAAAGCATGACCCAGATGAAAAAAATGGGTGGGCTGACCAGCCTCCTGTCTATGATGCCGGGCATGGGCGCTAAGATGGGTGAGATCGAATCCATGATCGACGACAAACAGCTCGCGCATATGGAAGCGATCGTTTTGTCCATGACGAAGGAGGAACGCAAAAACCCGAAGCTGTTAAATCCGAGCCGCAAGCACAGGATCGCGAAGGGCGCGGGCGTGGATATCGGCGTCGTCAACCGTTTTATCAAGCAGTTTGAGCAGTCCCAGAAGATGATGAAGCAGCTTCCGGGCATGATGGGAGGATTCGGTGGTAAAAAGGGAAAACTCAAACTCCCTTTTTAGATACAAGGGCAAAAGCCCTCACAATGGAAAGAAAGATTGCGGAGGTGAAAGAAGATGGCAGTAAAGATCAGATTGAGAAGGATGGGACAGAAGAAAGCTCCTTTTTATAGAATCGTAGTAGCGGATTCCCGTTCTCCCAGAGATGGCAGGTTTATTGAAGAGATCGGCACGTACGATCCGAACACAGATCCCAGCACCTTTAAGGTGAATGAGGAGCTGGCAAAAAAGTGGCTTGCAAACGGCGCGCAGCCGACAGAGATCGTCAGCAAGATTTTTAAGCTGGCAGGCATCGAAAAATAAGGATCTGTCAGCGCCGGACAGTTTTGTCCGCGGACTTGCGGAGGTGAAGTATGAAAGAATTGGTTGAAGTGATCGCAAAGGCGCTTGTAGATCATCCTGACGAGGTTGTGGTAACAGAGAAGGCGAACGGCAGAAATATCACCGTGGAGCTTCATGTCGCGCCGTCCGATATGGGGAAGGTCATCGGAAAGCAGGGCAGGATCGCAAAGGCGATCCGGTCTGTCGTAAAGGCAACTTCGGCGAAGGAAAATAAGAGAGTGGATGTAGAGATCATCTGAGGGGCAGGGACGATTCGGAGAGTCGTCCCTGTTTTGTAAGGAATTTTACCGCCCGCATAGCCGTATCCGCAAAAGCGGCGGCGGGCGCGTATCTTTTGGAAAAGGGAACGGGACAATGGAGCGGTTGATAAAGGTGGGCGCGATCACGTCCACGCACGGATTAAGGGGAGAAGTGAAGGTATATCCGCTTACGGATGACGCGGCGCGCTTTCGCGGGTGCAGGGAGCTGATCCTAGATACGGGAAAAGAAAAAAAGAAGCTGGAAGTCGAGAACGTTAAATTTTTCAAACAGTTCGTTATCTTAAAATTTAAGGGGCTTGACCGGATAGAGGACGTAGAGGGCTATCGGAGAAAGGAACTGTATGTGACGAGGGATCAGGCGGTGCCGCTTGAAAAGGACGAGTACTTTATCGCGGATCTGATCGGCCTGCGTGTTGTTGATGAAGAGGGGGAAAGCCTCGGGACGCTGCGCGACGTGATACGGACAGGGGCGAACGACGTATACAGCGTTCTGACACAAGAAGGGGAAGAGCTCCTGCTTCCGGCGATCCGGGACTGTATTTTGGAAGTCGATGTAGAGGGAGGCCGGATGCGCGTGCATATCCTGCCGGGCCTGTTGGACTGAGGTGAGAGCATGAGGTTTCATATATTGACCCTGTTCCCGGAGGTAGCGGAGGCATGTCTGAAATCCAGTATCTTGGGCAGGGCGGAGAAAAACGGCTGCCTGTCGTTCCATGTGGTAAACATCAGGGATTACACGCTGGATAAGCATAAAAAGGTGGACGATTACACCTACGGCGGCGGCGCGGGAATGCTGATGCAGGCGCAGCCCGTATACGACGCGTGGAGATCCGTGCAGGATACGGCGGCCGCAGGGCCGCTCCGCACGATATACGTAACGCCGCAGGGACGCACCTTTACGCAGAGGATCGCCGGGGAACTGGCGCAGGAAAAAGAGCTGATCTTTTTATGCGGGCATTATGAAGGGATCGACGAAAGAGCGTTAGAGGAAACGGTGACGGATCAGATCTCCATCGGGGATTATGTCCTGACCGGCGGCGAGCTGCCGGCGATGGTGATGATAGACGCGATCGCAAGGCTGGTGCCCGGCGTGCTGCACAATGAGGAATCGACGCAGACGGAGAGCTTTCAGAACGGGCTGTTGGAATATCCGCAGTATTCCCGCCCGCCGGTCTGGCATGGGCGGGCGGTGCCGGAGGTCCTGCTTTCCGGCGATCATAAAAAGGTAGAGGAATGGCGGCTGGAACAGTCCCTGCGGCGGACGCGCGAGCGCAGACCGGAGCTGTACGAGGCGTATTGTAACCGGAGAGACGAGGAAACATAGAGCGCATGGGCGCAGCGCACGGCAGCGCGCGGAAATCATAAAAACGCTTGCATTTCCCCGGGATATATGGTAAATTATTAATGTTGCGAAAATGAGACGGTCCTCTGCTGCGGATATGCATTAAGAACGTCCAATGAAACAAGGAGGCACAACAGAAATGAACGAGATCATCAAGAGCATTGAACAGGAGCAGTTAAAACCGGAGATTCAGGATTTCAGAGTCGGCGATACCGTAAAGGTATACGGCAAGATCAAAGAAGGAAACCGCGAGAGGATACAGGTCTTTGAAGGCACCGTGCTGAAAAGGCAGGGCGGGAGCAGCCGCGAGACGTTCACCGTAAGAAAGACGTCTAACGGCGTAGGCGTTGAGAAAACTTGGCCGCTTCATTCTCCCAATGTAGAGAGGATCGAGGTCGTCAGAAGAGGTAAGGTAAGACGCGCAAAGCTGAATTATTTAAGACAGCGTATCGGGAAGAAATCCAAAGTAAAGGAACTGGTAAAATAAGAGGCGAAGGACGGGGCAGCTGCGCAGGTAGTTGCCCCTTTTTCAAAATATAGGGGTGGGCGATGAGCAGAAAAAAGGGCCTTAGCTTTTACCACAGGAAAAAAAAGATCAGCAGCGCCGCGATACGGGAGATCGCGCAGTGGGCCTTCTTGGTCTTTACCGCCGTCTTGATCGCGGCGGTTCTGGTAGTTTCGCTCGGGCTGCGCACGAGCGTGATTGGCGTGTCGATGGAGCCCGCGCTGTATAACGGACAGGAGATCCTGATCGACCGTTTCCTGTATAAGATCGTCAGCCCGAGGCGCGGCGACGTCATTGCGTTTCTGCCGAACGGGAACCAGAATACGCATTATTATGTGAAACGGGTGGTAGGGCTCCCCGGGGAGACGATACAGATATTGGACGAAAGGCTCTATATCGACGGCGTATTGGCGGAAGAGGACGGGGAGTATGACGAGATGGCCGACGCGGGGATCGCGGCGGGCGGCGTCACGCTCGGCAGCGACGAGTATTTTGTGCTGGGCGATAACAGGAACAATTCCGAGGACAGCCGTTCGGGAAATATCGGCCCGGTGAAGCGGGACAATATCACGGGAAAGGCATGGTTCCACATGGCCTCTCAGAAGGAAGGCATGGGATTTATCAAATGAGCGGGGCGCATATCAGACGCTGGATAGAATCCTGCCGCTGATGGAAATCTGTTACTTGCCGCCGACAGAGGCGGAAGGCGTCCGCCGTCTGATATACGCGCAGGACAGAGGAAAAGGGGAAACGATGAATTATCAATGGTATCCGGGCCATATGACGAAGGCAATGCGCATGATGCAGGAGAATATCAAGCTGGTCGATCTGGTGATCGAACTGGTAGACGCTAGGATCCCGCTCAGCAGCAGAAATCCCGATATTGATAAGCTGCGGGGGAATAAGGCGGGGATCGTCCTGCTCAATAAGGCCGATCTGGCGGACGAGGCGGCAAATGCGCTTTGGCTGGAGGCTTTTAAGGAGAAGGGGCTGTATGCGGCGGAGGTAAATTCCCGCTCCGGCGCGGGCGTGAAAGCCATTCGCGGCGTCGTGGCGCAGGCTTGTCAGGAAAAGAAGGAAAGGGACAGAAAGCGCGGGATCTTGAATCGGCCGGTACGGGCGATGGTGGCGGGGATCCCCAATGTCGGGAAATCCACGTTTATCAATGCCTACGCGGGCAGGGCGTGCGCCAAGACCGGGAATAAACCGGGAGTCACGAAGGGCAAGCAGTGGATACGTCTCGATAAGGATTTAGAGCTCTTAGATACGCCCGGCGTGCTCTGGCCTAAGTTTGAGGATCAAAGGGTGGGGCTGTATCTGGCGCTGATCGGCTCCATAAACGACGAGATCCTGCAGATGGAGGAGCTGGCAGCCGAGCTGACCGCGTTTTTAAAAAAGGAATATCCCGGCGCGCTTTCGGCGCGCTATCATACAGACGAGGCGGGGGAAGGCTTCGACATACTGGCCGATATCGCCCTCCGGCGCGGCTGTCTGTTAAAGGGCGGCAGGCCGGATATCCGCAAAGCCGCTTATATGCTGATGGAAGAATTTAGAAACGGAAAGCTGGGCAGGTTCACGCTGGAAAGACCGCTTTCCTGACAGGAGATAAGATGAAAAAGGTGATCAAGGAAATCTTAAATACCAGCTTGTATCTGCTGGCGGTGCTGGCGCTTACCTATTTTGTCATTACGTTCGTAGGCCAGAGGACGGAGGTGAGCGGCAGCTCGATGGAAACGACGCTGAGCGATAAGGACAATCTGATCGTCGATAAGATCACGTACCGTTTTACAGATCCCAAGCGCTTTGATATCATCGTGTTCCCGTTTCAATATATGGAGGATACCTATTATATCAAGCGGATCATCGGACTGCCCGGCGAGACGGTGCGGATCGACGGGGAGGGAACCATTTATATCAACGGCGAGGTACTGGAGGAGTCCTACGGAAGAGAGACGATGGAGTCGCCGGGGCGCGCGTATGAAGAGATCAAGCTGGCTCCCGACGAATATTTCGTGCTGGGGGACAACCGGAACAACAGCTCGGACAGCAGGGATCCCAGCGTAGGGAATATCAGGCGCAGGGATATCATCGGTCGCGCATGGGTACGGATATGGCCGTTTCGCAAGTTCGGGATACTAAAGCACCAATAAAAGGCGGAAAAGGCCGCGAGGGAAAAGCATGAGAGAAAAGATCGCAGAAATACGGAAAGAAATGCAGGCAGCGTCCATAGAAGAGCTGCCTGATTTTATACGGAAATATCAGACGGACGAAAGGGCGGGCGTAAGAGCGCTTATCTTACAGGCGGAAAGGAAAAAGGACGCATGGGAGAAGGAGCTTCTCCGTCTGGAAAAAATGTGCGTTTATGAAAAAAAGTATGAAAGCTGGGAATACCTCTGCGGGATCGACGAGGCGGGCAGGGGGCCGCTGGCGGGCCCGGTCGTGGCGGGAGCCGTGATCCTGCCTTTCGGCTGCCGGATCCCTTATTTAAACGATTCGAAGCAGCTTTCGGCTAAAAAAAGAGAAGAATTGTACGATATAATTAAGAAAGAGGCAGTGGGCGTGGGCGTGGGGATCGTCGGGCCGGAACGCATTGATGAGATCAATATCTTACAGGCGACCTATGAGGCGATGCGTCAGGCGATAGACAGCCTTCCGGTAAAACCGGATCTTCTGCTCAACGACGCCGTAACGATCCCCGGCGTTGCGATCAGGCAGGAGGCGATCATAGGCGGGGACGGGAAGAGCCTTTCGATCGCGGCGGCGAGCGTTGTCGCGAAGGTAACGAGGGACCGCCTGATGAGCGCGTATGAGGATACGCTGCCGGGCTATGGCTTTGCCTCCAATAAGGGGTATGGGAGCGCGGCGCATATCGCGGCGTTAAAGCGGCTGGGGCCGAGCCCCATACACAGAAGGAGCTTTATCGGGAATTTCCTGTAGGAGAAATTATGGCGCTGAATTTATCGGGACTTTTTCGCACAAATGTATCAGATACGAAAACGGCAACGCCGTATCCTGAAATCAGGGGAGACGGCGGCGGACGCAGGCAGACAGAGGGACAGGTCAGGAATCTGGAACCGGGGCAGACGCTAAGGGGAGAGATCGTCGGGCGCAGCGGGGACGATATCCAGATACGGATCGCAAAGGATATCATTCTCAATGCGCGGATGGAACAGGAGCTGCGCGCGGCGATCGGGGAGAATGTGACGTTTGAGGTGCGCTCCAATTCGTCGGGCTTACTCTCCCTGCGCCCGCTGTTTCAGAATATGGCACAGGAGAGTACGGTGTCTCAGGCGCTCAGCGAGGCCGGGGTCGAAGTGAACGGGAAAAGTATGCAGATGGTATCCGCCATGATGGAGGAAGGGATGCCCGTCGATCGGGAATCGGTGCAGGATATGTACCGGCAAGTGGTAAGCTGGCCAAAGGCCGATATATCGGCGCTCGTACAGCTAAACCGCCTGCAGATCCCCGTGACCGCGGAAAATCTGCAGCAGTTTACGGCCTATCAGAATTATGAACATCAGCTGGTTTCCGCCTTTTCACAGGCGGCGGACGAGATCTCGCAGACGGTTTTGGAGCTCTTTTCCGAAAGGGGCCCGAAAGAAGGCATGGCGCTGATCGACAATCTTTTGACGATCTTCGCGGGAGAGGGGACGAAGGCGCAGGAAGAGGCGGGGATAGCCGTGCGGGTCGTATCGGAAGAGAGCCTCTTGCAGGAAGGAAAGGAAGCGGCGGGCGCAGACGCTCCAAAGGTGGGGGCGGGGACTGTGACCGCGGATACTGTGCCGGACGGCAGGGCGGCGATTTCCGGCGCGGGGGCGGATATCCTGTTGGAGGATCTGGAGCTGCCAAAGGAAGGGGCGCGCCCCGAGGATATGGCCGTGGCGGGGAAGGAGCAGACGGCGGAATCTGGCGGCAAGGAGAGCGTCATCGAGGGCTCGGGCAGACTGTTTTCGCCGCAGGAGGATACGATCCCGCAGGAGGCCAGAGCGAGACTGGCATTTTTGCTGCAGAACGCGGGCGGGAGCCCGGAGACGGCGCAGCGGCTCTTACAGGGCGATATCGGGAAGGAAGCGCTGTATCGCATGGTGCAGGAGATGAGCCGCGATACGCAGGGGTCTATGCAGAGGCAGGAGGCGGTCCGGGATCTGTTCGTTTCCAAAGAGTTTCAGAATATCCTAAAGGAGCGGATCGGGAACCAGTGGACGCTGACCACGCCGGAGAGCGTGGAGAAGGAGAGCGTATCGAGATTATACGAGCGTTTGAACGAGCAGACGAGACAGCTTACGCAGGCGTTGTCCGAGGCGGTAAAGGAAGATTCCCCTCTCTTTAAAAGCGTGCAGAATATTCGGGAAAACGTGGACTTTATGAATCAGTTAAATCAGATGTATACGTACGTGCAGCTCCCTCTGAAATTTAGAGGGGAAAACGCGCATGGGGATCTGTATGTCTACACGAATAAGAGGAATCTGGCGAAAAAGGACGGGAATGTCAGCGCGTTCCTTCATCTTGAAATGCAGCATTTGGGCACGGTGGACGTGTATGTGGCAATGGAGCAGGGCAGGATCAGCACGAATTTTACATTGGCCGACGAGGAAAGCCTTAGGCTTTTGGAGGAAAATATCCATATCCTGACAAAACGCCTGACGGATAAGGGATACCGGGCGGACGCGAAGCTGACGTTAAAGGAAGAGCCGGGAAATGTCATGCAGGAGATTCTGGAAACGGATAAAAACGCCTGCGTGATCAGCGAGCAGTCCTTTGACGTGCGGGCATAGGGAAGGAAAAAGGAGTAAGCGTGAAAAAGGGAAAGGAAAAACCGAAACAGGCGGTGGCGCTTGCCTACGATCCCGACGATACGGCCCCTCGGGTCGTAGCGAGCGGAAGAGGGGCCGTAGCGGAGCGTATCATTGAAAGGGCGAAGGAATCGCAGGTCCCGGTACATGAGGATTCGAGATTGGCGGATACGCTCTCGAGGCTGGAGATTGGAGAGGCGATCCCGCCGGAGCTGTACGAGGCGGTGGCGGAGATCCTTGTATTTGTCGACGCGATGGATAAGATCAAAGCCAAAATGCAGAAATAGGCTTTGTTGGGGAAAAGGAAATCTATGCAGAAAGGAAATAGCGCACGTAAGAGCGGCCTCGAGGCCGAGGAAAGAGCCGCCCGTTATCTGGCCGGGCACGGAATGCGCATCCTTGCGCGGAACTTTTACAGCAGGCAGGGAGAGATCGACATCATAGGCCGCCATGCGGATATGCTGGTCTTTGTGGAAGTGAAATACAGAAGAAGCGAAAGCGCGGGAATGCCGGAGAGCGCCGTTACCCTGCAGAAGATGAAGCGGATATGCAGGGCGGCGGATCGCTACCGGTATCTTCATCATTATGGGGATACGCAGCCCTTCCGCTACGACGTAGTAGCGATAAGCGGGGAGGAGATCCGCTGGTACGAGGACGCTTTCCCGCATATCTTTTGATCCGCGCGGCAGCAGGCGCAAAGCGGGGACAGGCAGAGCGAAAGGCAGGAAGCGCGGTATTGAAACTGGCGAGCGGGAGATGGGAAGCGCGGTATCGGGACTGGCGAAGCCGGTAAATGAAAAGGCGCAGCGTCAGGCCGGAGGGGAAAAAACGGGAGTGTGCAAAGCGGAGAGCCGGGGCAGGAAAACCGACGGTCACAGGAGGACGATATGGAGATTCGGAGAAAAGGAGACGCCCATGCGGGCGGGTTACAGATACAAAGAGAGGGGGAGCTGGTCTGGCTGACCTTTCCCATGCTTTCCCAGCTAGGGTGCGTGCGCCATCTTTTCAGTACGCGGCTTGGAGGCGTGAGCACGGGACATCTCTCTTCCATGAATTTAAGCTATACAAGGGGCGACGATCCGGCGCATGTAGACGAGAATTTCAGGCGTATCGGAAGGATTCTGGGGAAGACGCCGGAGGATTTTGTCTTTACGGATCAGACGCATACGGTCCATGTCCGGGCGGCGACGGAGGCGGATCGAGGAAAGGGGAGCGTGCGAAAGAAGGATTATACGGATGTGGACGCTTTGGTCACGGATACGCCGGGACTTGTTCTCTCGGCTTTTTTTGCGGACTGCGTGCCGTTATATTTTGTAGATCCGGTAAAGCGGGCGATCGGGCTGGCGCATTCGGGCTGGCGCGGGACGGTGGGCAGGATCGGCGCGGAGACGGTAAAGGCGATGGAGCGCAGCTTCGGCAGCAGGCCGTCTGATATTCTGGCGGCGATCGGCCCTTCTATCTGCGTATCCTGCTACGAGGTAGGCGAGGACGTGGCGCGGCAGTTTGAGGAGGAATTTCCAGAGCGCGCGCAGGCGTCGGAAAAAGGGCGTTTCCACAGGCCGGTGCTGACCCAAAAAGGGAACGGGAAATATCTGCTGGATCTCTGGGAAGCGAACAGGAGAGCGCTGCGGGAGGCCGGGATACTGCGGGAGCATATCGAAATAACGGATATCTGTACCTGCTGCAATCCCGACTTTCTTTTTTCACACAGGGCTTCCCGCGGAAAGCGGGGAAATATGGGCGCGTTTTTAGTCCTGCAGCCGGACGGGCCCCGCTGAGGATTCGGGCGGGAAAAATAAGAAAAACTTAATGAAAATACATGCAATATATTAATCATTGCCTGCTATAATGCGAAGCAGACAAAAGAGAACACACTCACGACGGAGAATGGATATGGAGAACATACTGGTATGCGACGATGACAGGGAGATCGTGGAGGCGATCGAGATCTATCTGGTACAGGAGGGGTATCGGGTGTTTCGGGCATACGACGGCGCACAGGCGATACAGGTATTGGAGACGGAGGAGATCCACCTGCTGATCATTGACGTCATGATGCCGAAGCTGGACGGGATCCATGCGATACTCAGGATACGGGAAAGCCACAGCATCCCGATCATCATACTCTCGGCCAAGTCGGAGGATGCGGATAAGATACTCGGGCTGAATATCGGCGCGGACGATTATGTGACCAAACCGTTTAACCCGCTGGAGCTGACGGCAAGGGTTCGGTCCCATCTGCGCAGATATACGAAGCTGGGCAGTATCGGCGGCGCGGAAGGAGCGGAGCAGGTGTATCAGACGGGCGGGCTCGCGATCAACGACGCGACAAAGGAGGTCACGGTGGACGGGGAAGCGGTCCGCTTAACACCGATCGAGTATAATATCCTGCTTCTTTTGGTAAAGAATCCCGGGAAGGTGTTTTCCATCAGCCAGATCTATGAGAGTATCTGGAACGAAGAGGCGATCGGCGCGGACAATACGGTAGCCGTGCATATCCGGCATATCCGGGAAAAGATCGAGATCAATCCCAGAGAGCCGCGTTATCTAAAGGTCGTATGGGGTGTGGGATATAAGGTAGACAGGCGATAAGCGGGGCGGCGCGCGGCATGTGCAGGCGTTGGAAAAAACGGCGGATACGGATACGGAGGGCCGGCTGGGCGCGGCTTTTGCAAAAAAGGCGGGAGGAATGCGCATGAAGGCAGGCAGGTATGGGAAAGGCTTTAAGATATTGGCGGTGGTCTTGCAGCTTTTGTTTCTGACGGCTTCGGTCGTGAGCGCGGCGCTCGTAAATATGAACGCCGCCGTCAGGATATCGGACAGACGGCATACGGGGGATCACGTGTATTACATCAGCCCGTTTTCCGGCAAAGAGGCGTTTGAGGACTCGGAGATCTTTGAGACAATGCTGCGGGATAGTCTGGACGAGGTGATCCGCTACGGCGTGATCCGGGGCCAGCTTGAGACGGACGGGGTATTTGACGAGACAAAGCCGGTCGATATCGAACAGTATGCGAGACATTTTGAAGAGCTCCCGGTCACGGATACCAGCGTATGCTACCGTCTGGGCGATCTGATCCGCTGGGGACAGTCGGGATTTTCTCTGGAGGATCACAGCTATGAAGAGGCGGAGCAGATGATCGCGCAGGCGCACGCGGAGGACGGCGATCCGCTCGATTGGGAGTACGGGGAGGAGGACGAGGCGTATCCCGCGGGGCGGCAGGTCACGGTAATGGACAGCCGGAGCGCGGACGCGCAGGCGGAAGCAGGGGCCGGCGCGCCGTTAGAGATCGTCGGCGGCCCCATGCAGTCTAAGACGGCGCAGGAGACGATAGAGGAGCCGGAAACGGCGCAGGCGCAGGGCGGGGAGGCTTCGGTCTCCCTGCCGGTGGAGCGTTACCGCCCGGAGGACGGCAGATCGCTTCTTGGTCATGTAAAAGATGTGGAAGAGCTGGAAGAGATGGTGTCCTATCTGTGGGAAACGGTGCGGATGCTTCAGGAAAATTATGCTTCCTACCGGGAATATCAGGCTTATTACGACGGCGGGAGCGGCAATCTGCGCTATGCGATACTGCGGCAGGAGAACGGAAGGGCGCAGCTCTATACCAATGTCCCTTCCCTGCAAAAAAATGAGGTGGCGGGCGGTTCTGTGACGGCGCAGCAGGCGGAGCCGGATAGCGCTTCGGTCGAACGGCAGGCGGCGGACGCTGTAAGAGACGTACAGGCGCAGGGCGGCGTTTCGGCGGCGCGTCAGGAGGAGATCGGAAGATATTTTCAGGGCGTGGGGAAATATCTGTATTTTGCGCCGGATGCGTTTGCCTATCAGAGCAACACGGCGATACCGGAGGAGAGCGTCCGACGTATCTGGAATGAATATCTGTATGCCTATCCCGACCAGACGGCGGTCTGGCTCGGCGTGGATACCGCGTTTCCCAGCAACGATATCTTTCGGGAGGCATGGGAGAGCTATCAACTGGCTCTGCCGGGATATCAGCTCTTGCTCTTTGCGGGCGTGTGCGCCCTGCTGGCCTTTTTGCTGCTGATCGCAGCGAGCCTTATGGCGGGACGGAAAAAAGGAAGCGAAGAAACGGTATGCATTTGGTTCGATTCATGGTATACTGAGATCAGCGCAGTTTGCGGCTGTCTGGTATGCGGCGGCCTTTTTGGCGCGACGGGCATTGCCGTCAGCGAGTTAATGGAAAGAGGCGGGAGCGTCGAAGAGATCCTGACGGCGCTTGGAGCGGGCGTCTTTTTGACCGGCGCGGCGTTTCTCTTTTTCTGGCTCAGCCTGATCCGCCGGATCCGGGCAAAGCGATTCTGGAAGGGCTTTCTGCTCTATCGTATCTGCCTAAAGGGCAGGAATCTGGTCATGGGCTTCTATGACGACAGCAGGAGCGCCGTGAGGGTATGGACGCCTTATCTGCTGTTTGTGGCCGCGAACCTGCTTTTGATCGAGCTGGCGGACGGCGGAGACTTCGGAGCCGGCGCGGCGCTCGCGCTGGTCTTGGATATTCCGGTCGGGGTATTTTTGTATCGTAACGGCAGGATACGCAAAAGGATCCTAGACGGGATCGGGAAGATACGGGGCGGCGATCTGGACTATCAGATCGATACCAAGAAAATGCACGGGGATAACCTGCTCCTAGCGGAGGCGGTCAACAGTATCGGCAACGGGATACGGCGCGCGGTCGAGACAAGCCTGCGGGACGAGCGGATGAAAGCCGACCTGATCACCAATGTGTCGCATGATATCAAGACGCCCTTAACCTCGATCATCAATTATGTGGATCTGCTCAAGCGCGAACCTGTGGAAAATGAGAAGGTAAGGTCGTATCTGGAGATACTGGATATGAAGTCCCAGCGCCTGAAACAGCTCACGGAGGATCTGGTGGAGGTGTCCCGTATCTCTTCCGGCAATATCGTATTGCAGTGCGAGAGGCTGGATCTCGTGGAATTAATGCAGCAGACGATCGGGGAATTTCAGGAACGCTTTGAAAAACGGGGGCTAAGGCTCATCGTCGCGATGGAGGAAAGGCCGCTCTTTATCTACGCGGATTCCAGACGGATCTGGAGAGTGGCGGAAAATCTGTTCAACAATGTATGCAAATATGCGCTGGAGCAGACGAGAGTATATGTGGAGACCAGACGGATACATGAGGAAAACGGGCCGGACCGGGTGAAGCTGTCCATCAAGAATATCTCCGCGCAGCCCCTGACGGTGGGCGTGGAGGAGCTGACGGAACGCTTTATCCGGGGCGACGCTTCGAGGACGACGGAAGGGAGCGGGCTCGGGCTTTCGATCGCGAAGAGCCTGACCGAGCTGCAGAAGGGCAGCTTTGAGATCGTATCGGACGGCGATCTGTTCAAGGTCATGCTCACGTTTTCCCTTGTCGAAAACGAAAAGGGGGGGGACTCATAATTTGGAAAAAAAGGTAGTGGTGGCAGGCCATATCTGCGTGGATATCACGCCGCAGATACCGGGCGGACGGGTGACGGATCTGCAGAAATTCCTGTCGCCGGGCAAGCTCAATCCCGCCGGAGCGATCACGATCAGCACGGGCGGCGCGGTGGCCAATACCGGCGTGGCGATGAAGATACTAGGTTTAGACGTCGCGCTGATGGGTATGGTCGGGGCGGACGATTTCGGCGATATCGTACATCGCGTATTAAAGCAGTACGGATGCAGGGACGAGCTGATCGTCTCGGAGGATACGGATACCTCCTATACCATCATTCTTGCGATACCGGGCATTGACCGTATCTTCTTTCATAATCCCGGCGCAAACGACGTATTCGGGCCAAAGGATATGGATATGGAGAAGATCCGCGCGGCGCAGCTCTTTCATTTCGGCTATCCGCCGATCATGCGCCTGATGTATCAAAACGACGGCGCGGAGCTGATACGATTGTTCCGCACGGTGTCGGAGATGGGCGTTCTGACCTCTCTGGATCTGGTGATGGTTCAGGAGGATACGGAGGCGGGACGGGCGGACTGGCCGCGGATACTGGAACAGACGCTGCCGTATACGGATTTCTTTGTGCCGAGCATAGAGGAGCTGCTCCTTTTGCTGGAACGGGAAAAGTATCATAAGATACTGGAGGAAAGCAAGGGCGGCGATATCACCGAGGCGATCTCGATCGAGCGGGACGTCGCGCCGTTGGCGGAGCGCTGTATCAAAATGGGCGCGGGCTGCGTGCTGATCAAGTGCGGCGCGCCGGGCCTGTATTATAAAACGTCGGGGAAAGCGTTTGCAAAGAAGCTGACCGAAAAGACCGGATACCGCTGTGAGAGTTGGGCGGATGCGGAGGGCTTTGAGCCGAGCTATGTGCCGGATCAGGTGCGCTCCGGCACGGGAGCGGGCGATACGACGATCGCGGCCTTTCTGGGCGCTATGTTAAACGGCTATCCGCTGGCGCGCTGTCTGCAGCTCGCCACGGCGACGGGCGCGTCCTGCGTGGAGACCTATGATGCGTTGAGCGGGCTAAAGGACTTTGCGAAGCTGGAGGAAAGGATCGACGCGGGCTGGGAGAAGAGGCCGGATATCAGATAAGAATCAGATGAGAGATACTCCCGCCGCGATAGGCGGCGCGCAGCCGATCGGTGTCGGCGGCGGGATTCTATCCCAATCTGCCATACGCCCCGCGAGGGAGGCGCAGAGACTTGGATAGAGCAGAGAGAAAGCAGGGGGCGCGCCCCTGCTTTTTTCAGAGCTGGATCTCTTCTCTGGAATTATATTTTTCAAGTATCTTATGGATCTTTTCCGTCGGCGTGATGATATTGCCGAGAGAGCGGTTATGATTGGAAAAGTCGATGATGGACGCAAGGAACTTGCTCATATCCGCTTCCAGAAAATAGGGCTTTTCCCGAAGCTCGGGCGGCAGATAGGTGAGATTGGTCGTGATGAGCCTGTCAAAGTAACAGTGCTCATAGGCGTAATCAAAGCGTTCTAGGCCGTTTGTGAACAGCCCGAAGGTCGTGCAGAGGAAAACGCGCTTGGCGTTCATGGACTTTAACTGTTTAGCCGTATCGAGTATGCTCTCCCCGGAAGAGATCATGTCGTCTATGATAAACACGTCTTTGCTGTCGATATTGTCCCCTAGAAATTCATGCGCGACGATGGGATTCTTGCCGTTGACGATCGTGGAATAGTCCCGCCGCTTATAAAACATACCGGTATCGACGCCCAGCACGCCCGCAAAGTAGACGGCGCGGTCTAACGCGCCCTCGTCGGGGCTGATGACGACGGTATGCTGCTTGTCTATGATCAGATCGGGTTCATGGCGCAGGAGCGTGCGCAGGAACTGATAATGAGCCGTAAAATTGTCGAAGCCGAGCAGAGGGATCGCATTCTGGACGCGGGGGTCGTGCGCGTCAAAGGTGATGATATCGGAAACCCCCATAGCGCTGAGCTCTTCGAGCGCATAGGCGCAGTCGAGAGATTCTCTGCCGGAGCGCTTATGCTGGCGGCCCTCGTACAGAAAGGGCATGATGACGTTAATGCGGTGCGCCTTTCCGGCGGTCGCAGCGATCACGCGCTTGAGATCCTGATAGTGGTCGTCGGGGGACATATGGTTGGTGACGGGCCCGATCTGGTAGGTCAGGCTGTGGTTGCAGACGTCCGTTAGGATATAGAGATCCTTTCCGCGGACGCTTTCCAAAAAGACGGCTTTTCCTTCGCCGGAGTCGAATCGGGGACAGACCGCTTCGCACAGATAACTGTCCTCCGCGTATCCCTGAAAAGCGGGATCGCTCTTTAAGCTGTGATGGATATTGCGGCGGAATTTTACCAGATATTCGTTGATCCTCTGGCCGAGAGACTGTGCGGACTGCATGGCGATCAGCTTTAACGGGGCTATCGGAAGCGCGTTTTCCAGTTCTTTGACATTTGGCATGGCGGTCTCCTTCGTATCGTGCCGCCGGCTCTGATATGGCGGCGCGCATGGCGGCGTTCCTTATAAGCGTACAACATTTTTATATCATTATGTTAGTGACACGTCAAGAAAATTCTAGTAAAATAAAAGGGACAAAGGAGCCGCAGAAATGAAAGAACATCGGATAGGCAGAGTCCTGTCGGGAAGTATCGCGCAGGAGATGGATATAGAGGCGGGCGATATCCTGCTGGCGATCAACGGACAGGGGATCGAGGATATCTTTGATTATCAATATCTGATCCAAGACGAATATATCGAGGCGCTGGTCAGAAAGCCGTCCGGAGAGGAATGGCTTTTAGAGATCGATAAAGAGTATGACGAGGATCTGGGCGTGGAATTTGAAAACGGCCTGATGGACGATTACCGCTCCTGTCAGAACCGCTGTATTTTCTGCTTTATCGACCAGATGCCTAAGGGAATGCGGGAGAGCCTGTATTTTAAGGACGACGATTCGCGGCTTTCCTTTCTGCAGGGGAACTATGTGACGCTGACCAATCTGTCGGACTACGATATGGAACGCATTATCCGCTACCGCCTCTCGCCGATCAATATCTCGTTTCAGACGACGGATCCCGCGCTGCGCTGTATGATGCTGCATAACCGTTTCGCGGGCGAGGCGCTGAAAAAGGCGGACAGGCTGTATGAGAACGGGATCGAGATGAACGGGCAGATCGTACTGTGCAGGGGCGTCAACGACGGCGAAGCCCTAGAGCGCAGCATTAAGGATCTGACGGCCTATATCCCCGTATTAAAGAGCGTATCGGTCGTGCCGGTCGGCCTGTCAAGGTACAGGGAGGGGCTGTATCCGTTAGAGCCGTTTGACCGTGAGGACGCCAAAGCGGTATTACATCGGATCCACGGCTGGCAGGAGCGCCTTTATGCGGCGTACGGCTTTCATTTTGTCCATGCCAGCGACGAATGGTATCTGCTCGCGCAGGAGGAGCTGCCGGAGGCGTCGCGCTACGACGGCTATCTGCAGTTAGAAAACGGCGTAGGGATGCTGCGGCTTCTGGAGGAGGAGTTTGAGGAGGCGTTTGAAGCGCTAAAGGGGAAGGGGATACGGCGCGAGCGGACGATATCGGCCGCGACCGGGCTGTTGGCGTACCCGTATATCAGGGAAATGGCGGAGCGGCTCATGGGGGAGGTATCGGGGCTGCGTATTCTGGTCTATCCGGTGCGCAATGATTTTTTCGGCGAGCGGATCACGGTGTCCGGCCTTTTGACGGGCGGCGATATCCGCTCGCAGCTCATGGGCAGGGAGCTGGGGGAGGAGCTGCTCCTGCCGCAGAACGTCCTGCGCAGCGGAGAGGACGTTTTCCTAGACGATATGAAGCTCGGCGGGCTTTCTCAGGCTTTACAAGTACCGATAAATATTGTAAAATCAAGCGGACATGATTTTGTCAGAAAATGTTTGGGAGAAGAGGCTCCCGGAGGATCAAAGGAGAGACTATGAGCGCGAAAAGGGGAAAGCCCGTTGTGGCGGTCGTAGGGAGGCCCAATGTAGGGAAATCTACGTTGTTCAACGCGCTGGCGGGCACAATGATCTCTATCGTAAAGGATACGCCCGGTATCACAAGGGATCGGATCTACGCGGAGGTCACATGGTTAGATAAAGCGTTTACCCTGATCGATACAGGGGGGATCGAGCCGGACAGTAAGGATATCATTCTTTCGCAGATGAGGGAACAGGCGCAGATCGCGATCGATACGGCGGACGTGATCCTGTTTATGACAGACGTGCGGCAGGGCTTGGTGGACGCGGACGCGAGAGTGGCGGATATGCTGCGGCGTTCCCAGAAGCCGGTCATTCTTGTCGTAAATAAGGTGGATGATTTCCAGAAATGGATGCCGTCCGTGTATGAATTTTATAATCTGGGGATCGGGGATCCGCTGCCGATCTCTTCTACGGGACGGCTGGGGATCGGCGAGCTCTTAGATAAGGTCGTTTCCTGCTTCCCTGAGGAAGCGCCGCAGGAGGAAGAAGACGACCGCCCTAAGATCGCGATCGTGGGCAAGCCGAATGTCGGGAAATCCTCGATCATCAATAAGCTGATCGGGGAGACGCGCGTTATCGTGTCCGATATCGCGGGGACGACCAGAGACGCGATCGATACGGAGGTCGTGCATAACGGCAAGGGCTATATCCTGATCGATACGGCGGGACTGCGGCGGAAAAATAAGATCAAGGAAGAGCTGGAAAAATTCATGCTCATCCGTACCGTCAACGCGGTGGAACGGGCCGACGTGGCGGTGCTGGTGATCGACGCCGAGGAGGGCGTGACGGAGCAGGACGCCAAGATCGCGGGGATCGCCCACGAGAAGGGAAAAGGCGTGATCGTCGCCGTCAACAAATGGGACGCCGTGGAAAAGAACGACAAGACGATCTATCGGTATACGAACCGTATCCGCGACGTGCTTTCCTTTATGCCCTATGCGGAGCTGCTCTTTATCTCGGCCAAGACGGGACAGCGCCTTCCTAAGCTGTTTGACGTGATCGACGCCGTGGTCGAGAACCATGCGCTGCGTATCGCGACGGGCGTGCTGAATGAGATTCTGACGGAAGCGGTCGCCCTCCAGCAGCCCCCTTCGGATAAGGGGAAACGGCTCAGGATCTATTATATCACGCAGGCGGCGGTGAAGCCGCCGACCTTCGTACTGTTTGTCAACGATAAAGAGCTGATGCATTTTTCTTATATGCGGTATCTTGAAAATAAGATCCGGGAAGCGTTCGGCTTTCGGGGGACGCCGCTTAAATTCATCGTCAGGGAAAGGAAGGAGAAGTAATGGAACGTATCGTTTGTCTTATCATCGGGTATGCGCTCGGTAATTTTCAGACGGCTTACATCTATGGGAAGGCGCATGGCGTGGATATCCGCGAGATGGGGAGCGGCAACGCCGGTACGACAAACACGCTGCGCGTGTTCGGCCCAAAGGCGGGGCTGATCGTATTTTTAGGAGATGTGCTCAAATGCGCGCTTGCCGTTACCGCGGCAAGGCTGCTCTTTCATGACAGCGAGATCAAGTACCTGCTAATGCTTTACGGGGCGGCGGGGGCGATCTTGGGACATAATTTCCCGTTTTATCTAAAATTCCGGGGCGGCAAGGGGATCGCGGCGACGGCCGGGCTGATCGCGGCGTTCCATCCCGCCTTTATCCCGATGGGGCTGATCGTATTTTTCAGTATTTTCTTTACGACGCATTATGTCTCGCTGGGCTCTCTTTTGCTCTACGCGGGATTTTTGATCCAGCTGGTCGTAATGGGACAGATGGGGATCTTTGGACTGAGTGGGAGCGCGCTGTGCGAGCTGTATGCGCTCGGCGCGTTTTTAACGGTCATGGCGTATGTGAAGCACAGAACGAATATCATGCGGCTGTTAAAGGGTGAGGAAAGAAAAACGTATCTTTCCAAAAAGAATGCGTTATAAGCGCGCGGATAGAAGGAGGAAGAGATGTCGGAAAGCAATTTTACAAGTACAAAGGAATATGTGGCTTCAAAAGAACTGATGGCGAGCGTAAACGTGGCGATTGCGCTGCAAAAGCCGCTGCTGATCAAGGGAGAGCCGGGCACGGGCAAGACGATGCTGGCGCAGGCGGTGGCGCAGTCCCTGCAAAAGCCGCTCGTGATCTGGAATATCAAATCCACGACAAAGGCGCAGGACGGCCTGTATATGTACGATACGATACAGCGTCTGTACGACGGGCAGTTCGGGGAAGAGGGCGTAGACGATATCGCGCGCTATATCAAGCTGGGCAAGCTGGGAGAGGCGTTTGAGAGCGACGAACAGGTGGTGCTCTTGATCGACGAGATCGACAAGGCGGATCTGGAATTTCCCAACGATCTGCTCTGGGAGCTGGATCAGATGGAATTTTATATCCATGAGACAAAGCGCACGGTAAAGGCGAAGCATAGGCCGATCGTGATCATCACCTCCAATGCGGAAAAGGAGCTGCCGGACGCTTTCCTGCGCAGATGTATTTTCCATTATATTTCCTTCCCGGATGCCGCGCTGATGGAAGAGATCGTGAGGGTGCATTATCCCGATATCGAAGAAAATATCCTGAAAAATGCGATGGAAGCCTTCTATGAGATCCGTTCTATGCGGGATATCCGTAAAAAGCCGAGCACGTCGGAGCTGATCGACTGGGTGAACGCGCTGCAGATCGGCGGCATTTCCGCAGACCGTATCCGCAGCGAGCTGCCCTTCGTCGGCGTCGTGATCAAAAAGGATGAGGATCTGGAAGCGGTGCGCCACCGCGTAGAGTAAAAGGATCTCCCTGCGGGGCGGGGAGACGGACGGATACCGGCGGGCAGGAGGCAGTCGGATGCTGTCGGGCAGGAGACAGTCGGCAGAGTGGAGAGCGATATGTTTTATAAATTTTTTGAAGTATGCAAGGCAAAGGGACTGAAGATCACGCTGAGCGAATGGCTGACGCTGCAGGAGGCGCTCGATAAGGGGCTGGCGGGCAGCTCGCTTACGGGCTTTTATTACGTCGCGCGCATGATCCTCGTAAAGAGCGAGGTGGAATTTGATAAGTTCGATATGGCGTTCGAGGAGTGCTTTAAGGGTGTGCAGTCGGAGAACGCGCTGACAGAGCAAATGCTCCGCTGGCTCAATAAGGAGGAAATGAACGAGCGGCTGCAGATGGAGGAAAAGCAGTGGCTCAATCAGATCGAAGAGATCCATGTGGATAAGGAAGACGTGGAACAGAAGTTTAAGGACCGCATGAAGGATCAGGACAGCGAGCACAACGGCGGGAGCTATTGGATCGGGACGATGGGAAAGACCTCGTTCGGCAATACCGGCGGGAATATCGGCGGCGTGCGCGTGGGCGGCCAGACCGGCTATCAGTCCGCCTTTTCCGTGATCGGAGACAGGAAATTCCGCGATTTCCGCAACGACAGAGTGATCGACAACCGGCAGTTCCAGCAGGCCCTGCGGCGGCTGCGCCAATTCTCGAGCAGGCTGGATATCCCCAAGACGGAGCTGGATATCGACGGCACGGTCGATAAGACCTGCAATAACGGCGGCTGCCTTCAGATCGTGATGGAGAAGCCGCGTAAGAATGCGGTGAAGCTGCTTCTATTGATGGATTCGGGCGGGACGATGATCCCGTACACCACCCTGCTCAACGAGCTCTTCCAGTCCGTCAATAAATCCAATCATTATAAGGACGTCAAGGTCTATTATTTTCATAACTGTATCTACAGTCATGTTTATAAGAGCCCGGAGTGCGAAAACGGGGACTGGATCGAGACGGAATGGATGTTCCGCAATCTGAGCAGCGACTATAAGGTCATCATCGTCGGGGACGCGGCGATGGCGCCGGAGGAGCTGTATTCGACGGACGGCAATTACCGCGGGCCGAACGGGGGCCTGTCCGGTATGGACTGGCTGCTCCTTCTGAAAAAGCATTTTAAAAAGATCGTCTGGATGAATCCCAAGATGGCGCCGGGACGCGCGCCGTGGCGGGAAGCGGAGACGGCGGTAAAGGAAATCCTGCCAATGTATAAGCTGACGGTGGACGGCCTGAATCAGGCGATGACCACCCTGATGACGCAGGCAAAACGCTAGAAAACGTGGAAAGTATCCGGCCATGCAGGAAAAAACAGGGCGCGGAAGAACAGGAAGGTATCCGGCAATACAGGGAAAAACAGGGCGCGGAGCGGAAAGGACGCGAAGCTAAAAAGAATGCAGAGCGGGAAGGACGCGGAGGCGTTAAAAGGCGTTTGGCGCGCGTAGCCTGCGGGAAAAGCGCAGGGATACAGTCATAAATAAGGAACCCCTTTCATACATTACAGTAAGTATGGAAGGGGTAATTTTATGGATACAGCGATCAAGCAGGAATATGATTTATACAAGGATATTAAATTTCGGTGCGGCGGAGAGATATATCTCGGCGTGGTAGGTCCTGTGCGGACTGGAAAATCCACCTTTATCAAACGGTTTATGGATCTGATGGTGCTGCCGTATATGACGGATGAACATGCGAAGGAGCGGGCGCAGGACGAACTGCCGCAGAGCTCCGGCGGCAAGACGATCACGACGACGGAGCCTAAATTTATCCCAAAGGAAGCGGCTGGCGTGACCCTGAGCGGAGGCGTGGACGTGCGTGTGCGCCTGATCGACTGCGTCGGCTATATGGTGGAGGGCGCGGTGGGACACATGGAGGGAGATACCGAGCGCATGGTAATAACGCCGTGGTCGGAAGACGAGATCCCGTTTACGCAGGCGGCCGAAACGGGGACCAAAAAGGTCATCAGCGAGCATTCCACGATCGGTATCGTAGTGACGACGGACGGCAGCTTTGGGGAGCTGCCGAGGGAAAGCTACATAGAGCCGGAGGAAAGGACGATCGCGGAGCTAAAGCGCCTGTGCAAGCCCTTTGTGGTGCTGCTCAACAGCGCGAAGCCCTTTTCCGCAGAGGTAAAGAGGCAGGCGCAGGAGATGACGGAAAAATACGGCGTAGCGGTGCTGCCGGTCAACTGCGAGCAGATGAAGGAAAGCGATATCTATTATATACTGGAAAACGTCCTGTATGAGTTTCCGCTTTCCATGATAGAATTTTATCTGCCCGGCTGGGTGGAGATGCTGCCCGTTACCCATCCCGTCAAAGCGGATATCGTCAGCCAGATTGGGGAGCTGATGAAGGATAAGAATACGATACGGGATGTGATCGAACGCCCGATCGAGCTTCACAGCGAATATATCCGCTGCTGCAAGACGGACGGCGTGAGTATGTCGGACGGCACGGTAAAGGTCACGCTGGAAATGGAAGAAGCCTATTATTATCAGATGTTGAGCGATCTGATCGGCGAGGAAATAAACGGCGAATATCATCTGATCTGCGTGATGAAGGAGCTGGCGCAGATGAAACGGGAATATGACAAGGTGCTCCATGCCGTGGAAGCGGTGCGCGAAAGGGGCTATGGCGTCGTTATGCCGGAGCGGGAGGAGATCACGCTGGCCGCTCCCGAGCTGATCCGCCACGGCAATAAATACGGCGTTAAGATCAAGGCGGAAAGCCCTTCTATCCATATGATACGCGCCAATATACAGACGGAGATCGCCCCTATCGTGGGGACGCAGGAGCAGGCGGAGGATCTGATCCGGTATATTTCCGATGCGGGCAATACCGAGGACGGTATCTGGGAAACCAATATCTTTGGAAAGACCGTAGAGCAGCTCGTAAACGACGGGATCTCGGGCAAGATCGCGATGATAGGGGACGAAAGCCAAGTGAAACTGCAGGAAACCATGCAGAAGATCGTCAACGATTCGAACGGCGGAATGGTCTGTATCATTATCTGATAGGAAAGCCGCGGGGCGGCTTTTAGAGCGAAGGAGAAAGAACGGAAGGACGGCGGGGTATAGTCAAATAACGGGAAAAGACACATGGCAGTATTGGGGCCATGTGTCTTTTTGGCGTTTAAGGGGGGGAGAAAAATTTATCTATTTATTAAAATCTGTTGATACGTGAATATGAAATACGGTATAATATTTGTGTAGGCAATGAGCAGTGCGAAAACAGAGAGGAAGTAATATCATGGCACATGCAGCACAGACAATTAGAAATAACAAAGAAGCTCTGGACTCGGAATATTCCGAAAAAGCAGCCATAGGCGCATTGCATGACGAGCTCTTCAAAGGAATAAAAAGTCTGAAAAATGACGATGTTTATACGATTAATGAAGCATGGGAGGAAATTGACAAAATATAATGCCTATGGATAGCTGCTCAAAGTACAAAATCGTAATTTCTAAAGACGCTCTCTTGGATATTAAGTCAATAAAGAAGTATATCAGATGGGAAGCGTCTCCCGCTTCTATAGGCGTTGAGTAACAAATTTGTATCAGCAGCGGGATTCCCTCCCCATCTGATATACGCTCCGCGAGGGATGCGCAGAGATTCGGATCAGAAGATGTCTGCGGAAGCAGACCCGAATCTCGCGCCAAGACTCGCAAGCGAGTCTTGAATCTTAATACATTCAAGTATCGGGAATATGCGGAAAATTTCTCGAAGAATATCAAGAAGGCGATAGAGGGACTGAAATTTTTCCCCAAAGGCTA
>CANQTG010000029.1 GCA_947626715.1 uncultured Lachnospiraceae bacterium
AGATCGGCTTCTATTTCTTCCTCTCCCTGACGACTGGATATTTTCATATCATAGGTAAAATACTTCCGATAATCCGTATATTCCTCTTCGTCCTCTTCTTCTAGTATAACGTTCATAAAGTCTTGAATATCATGCTCCAATTCTTCATCCGTCCGGCCGCTGCTCAAGTAAAATTCAGAAGAGCCGAGATCTCCTAATTTTTTGCAGATACGGAAAAATTCTTTTCTATCCGCTTTTTCTTCCATGACAAAACGATACGTGTCGTTTCCGAAAGGCAGCTGCCGCAGTTCCCGATTGATCAGGTCGATTTCCATGCGGGCATTGGAGACTGCCTCATTGATCTCCGCCACAAAATCATTCATAAACGCGCTCTCCAATATCTTGGACTGCTGCTCTAGCTTTGCGGAAGCTTCCTCCAGCTTTACATTGGATATTTCCTTCATGTGGCTTCTATAAAAGGGAATAAAGGAAACGCCGCGTCTGTTTAAATCAATCTCCGCAATTCTGGCATATCCCATTTGGAGAGTCTCCATTTCCCGTATGCAATTATCCAATTCCGCTTTCAGATTCGTTACCGTCTTCTCTTTTATTACCACGCAGGTATCCGACTTTTTCCGCAATCTGCGATACTCCTCCAGCATAGCAGGTTCCAGCTCTATAAATTTCTCCCTGTTTTCATGGTAAACCTGTTCTGCCTCATAGATTTCTCCTGCGATCTTTTTTTGATTGTCCTGTTCCCGTTCCAGTTCAACCTCGCAGCTGCGTATGGAGCCTACAATCTCATCCCTCTCTTTTTGAACCGCATCAAACTGCTGCTGCGCCTTCTGCCTTTCTTCCAGTACCGCCATAAACGCAGGGTTGGTCTCCAGCTCTTGTTTCTGCGCCTTTAGGCTGTTTTGCTGCGCCCTGTCTGCTTGCAGCTGCAGCGGTGCGAGGAAATCGTAATATTCCGCTCTCCACTCAATTTCTCCGATTTCCTCTATCCGCCTCTCAATCAGATTTTGTTCTGCTATTTTATTGTTTAATCCGGCTTTTTCCTCCTCCTGTTCCTGTCGGAGCTGTTCCAACTGCAGCTTAATTGCATCGGCTCCCAGATAATATCTGGTTTTCTCCAATTTCATATTGGAAACCGCATAGCTTTTTGCCAACATACCGTTTTTCATAAGTCCACCCTGCGGATGCTCATGAAGTTCCTCTAAGGTATCGCACAAATGGATTCCGTTCAACAAATAATTGGCATATCTTCTGGCAAAAATATTCGGAATCGACAATACTTCCGCAGCAGACCCTTTTATCACATCCGATTCCGGCAGCTTGTCAGTAATAACCACATTAGCATGATAAAGCCTTTTGTCCTGCAGCACCTCCATGGCTTGCAAACAATAAGCTCCGTCTACAATGATATAAAATCTTTTTCTGCCTAAAAAAGTTTCAATCGCCTTTCGCCAGCTTTCCGGTTTTACTTCATTCACCAGCTCCGCAAAAACCCGGACTTCCGTATGAATCCCCTGTTTTTCAAATTCTCTGGAAAGTATCTTTTTAGCGTCTTCAATCTCCGGAGGCAGTACCAGCTTGTTAGCCTCAAGATTTTTGATCACGTTTTCTCTGTCGGAGACATTTCTCCTCATCGTACTGATTTCATCTTTTCCGCGGATTTTACTTTCTCGCAGGAACTCCTGATAATTTAAAGCCTTCTCCGCCACGCGTAAAAAACTTTCCCTTTTTATGTCTCCGTCCAGCTTCTCTTCCGACAACAATTTCATATTTTGGATATCCTGAGGGATAAAATGCGCCTTATCCGCTAACCAATTCTCCATTTTCTCAAACTGCTGTTCGACCCGCATCAACCGCGCCACCAAGTTCTCTCTATTTTCAATTTCTCTATCTAAGTTTCTGATCTGTTCCTCGAGGACGCGGACGCTTTCTTCCACACCCTTTATCGCATCGTTGTTCTGGGCAGTATACAGTCTCTCCTGCGCTTGGTTCCATCTTTCTTCGATTCCTCTCTTTTGTCTTTCCCCTGCGCCGAGTTTTTCCTCCAGCGCTTTCATGCGAAAAACGATATCCTCTTTTTCCTGCTTTTTAGCGCACAGATTTTGATAAGAAAACATCAGCTCCCGAATATGATAATTTCTATTCTTTGCTTCATATTCCTGCGTTTTCTTTTCCAATTCCTCCAATTTCTGCTTGCTGAGCTTCAGATTTCCATACATCTCTTTAAGCTGCTCAAACTTATGCCTTTGTTCCCGAAGCTCTTTCAGAGAGTCTACTTTCCCGGGCTCCAGCACGCAGTCCTGAATAAACTGATCGATATTATTTTCCGGGTTAAACGCCATCATCTTCAGGAGTTTTTTTCGATATTTTACCACATCGCAGCGAAGTCCCATAGCGCGGGCGACCTGCGCCACGCCCTTGTCCCTTGACATAAAAGCGGACATTTTCATAAGGCTGCCATTGACAACGAGCTGATTTCTCGGAAAGACCGTTAAATTTTTGTCCTGAACGGAGGTAAAGACAATATCCTCCATCTTTACATCCGGCAAAACAAACCAATACGACTTGCAATCGGTTTCATTCGGCGATTCTATACATACCCCGATCACAAATGTGTTGTTGTCGACGGGGGAATAAAATTCCATAGCAATATAACTGACCACCTCTCCCGTCCTCAGATATCTGCTCTTCCCATTGCTTTTTGTGTCGCCCCGGGCATAACCGATGACTGTTCTCTCCCTATCCTTCGCCGCTGAATTAAACTGCGTGTTCCCTGTCATTAGATAGGTCATAGCGTCAAGTATTGTGGACTTGCCGCTGCCGTTGACCCCTGTAAACAGAGTGGAACCCTCTAGACTCACCTGCACATCCTGAAACCTTGCCCATTGAATCAATCGCAACTTTGTTAGCGTTTTTCTATTCCTCACCGACTGCATTGTCCTGCTCCTCTATCTCAGCCGCACTTATCTTTTTCATACGATCAGCTGTTATTTCCACAAATTTTTTAAATTCTTCCATATCCAAAGCAAATTCTAAAGACGGATATAGACGAATCAAGCACTCCACATCTCCCACCGTGCCGTTCACTTCAACTAATTGATATCGTGAAAACAGATCCAACGACCGCTTTAACGCCGCTTTTCCCATCTCTTCCCGAATACCGAATTTCTCCAGTTCAAAGCGCAGATTCGCTACGGAAGTCAGGATCGGCCGGGTAAGATTCCCTTCCCTCAGATTGTCCACATAGATCATCCACAAGCAGCATAAAACGATACTTTCATCCTTTTTTAACGGAAGGCGATTGGACTGAATTTTAGCGTTTTCACCTTCCTCTGCGTAATTTCTGAGCATGATCACGCCGTTATTCCGATCCACTACGATATCAAAACCAATACACTGAAAATACTCCGAAAAGGGAGACGGATTCTTAGATACAAAATAATAAAGACGCTTGCTTTCCTCATTTTTGTCCCGCACAATAAAGGTCTGCTTCAGCAATCTTCTGCACGTTCTCTGAAACATCTCTTTTTCAGACGATGTATACTGTTCCAGATATTGCTCAATACTCATTTTCCTCTCTCCTCACAATTTGAAATCTGCGAAGCAGCATCTCATTCGCGCCTAAATACCCCTCCTGCGGAATAATATCAAAGCCGTTTTCATCTCCATATGCCACCGCAGACAGCGCTGCCAGCATATCTTTTTTACAGTCCATCGGAAGCTCCTCCGCCTGTATTACCGTCCTGTTTCCCATACAAAGCCTGAGATACTCCTTCATCTTATCTTTCGAAAAGGGATTGTACGCCTCCTTTTCCAGCGCCCTGCGCGCTTTTTCCTGATCTTCCTCTGTCATATCTTCTATTTCAGAAACAGTCGCCTGCCGAATTGCCTGCTGCTTTCTCGGGTATCTCAACGATGCCGTATCAATAAAAGAATGCGTTTCAAATATAAAAAGGGTCCGCAGGGCTTCCGGCACTTCATCCTCCCATCCCAGTTCGTTCATCTCTTCCACAATATATTTAACAGTCTGTTCTACATTTCCTTTCTCATCCGTTTCTCGATTTCTAAGAAAACGAGCTCTCCCAATCGCCACCTGCAAATATACATTGATCTTATGTTTGATATCCTTCATGATCCGGTCATAGTCTTCCACTAAAAATTTGCGCGTTGATACTATCATATCAAGGACATATTCCCGCGCTTCTTCCTTTTCCAGTTCTTCCTCCGCCATACATTCCAAAACCAATCGGTCAAGCAATTCCTGATCCGATCTCAGATCATCCAGCTTTGCGCGGATATAATTCCTATACACATGAATATTCTGTTGTTTAATAAGTCTGGAATACTCCCTGATAAAACTGCCGTCGAAGTATTCCAGTAAATTTTCAGTCAGGCTTTCAAGAGATCCCTCCTTCACCATTCTTTCTATGATCTTTCTAATAAATGTAGATAATTTTTTCAGGGATTTCGATAATGCTTTCGCATTCATATGAATGTTTTTAACGCCGTTTACATATGGATTTTCCTGCCACAATTCTGCATTCTGAAACGTGTTATAAATATTAAAAATGTAACCTGAATACTCTTCCTTCTCAGGTTTTTCTAATTGTATCAAAAATTCCGCTAAAAGCAGCCCTTGTTCCGTTATCATGATCTGTTTCTCATAGGTGGCATCATCGTTTTCCTCCTCCAGCCACCCTACATTTTTAGCGCAAAATTTCCGAAGGATCGAACTTGCAAGCTCAGTATGATTTTTCATGGAGCCTGTTTCTTCATCTGTCTCCAGAGAAACATGATTCTCCAATAAATAGACTGCCAATGCATCTCTTATCTGATTACGCGGGATCCTGTAAGAAATTTCTCTTTCATACTGCTCATAAATAAGCCGCAGGCACCGTGAATATAATCTCTGGTTACTGTTGCTGGCAAGATAATTAAAGAAATTTTCAGGTATAGTATTAAAAACATGGTTCTTCTGTTGGGTAAGGTTCATATTCTCCCTCATACTCTTTTACAATCTTTCTTCTGCGGATACTTTTCTGCTTTAGCATAACATATCGCAGCATAAATTGGTATCTTTTTTCAGCTTACTTTCTTCGTTTTCTGCTCCAATCATCTCAGACAGATTTGCCGATACGTTACCCCCCCCTCACTTGCATTTCCTTACAAAACATGTCAAAATAAAGCAGGCCCTATGCCGCGTCCATGCCGCGCCGATGAGACATACAGGCTGCAGGCCGATCTACAGGGCCGCGAAGCGGCCGGCCTTCACGATAGGATAAAGCGCCGCTAGACGGCGCGTGAAAGTTTAGGAAAGAAGGAAGAGCTATGACGACAAATGAAAAAGCACTGCTTTTGCACGAAGAATTAAACGGCAAGCTGGAAACCGTATCCAAAGCCCCCGTCGATTCCAGAGAGGCGCTCTCGCTCCTGTATACGCCCGGCGTCGCCGAGCCCTGCAGAGCCATTGCGCAGGATAAGGAAGCCGCATACCGCTATACGATCAAGGCCAATACCATAGCTGTCGTTTCCGACGGGAGCGCGGTGTTAGGCTTAGGCAATATCGGCCCTCTTGCGGCTATGCCGGTCATGGAGGGAAAGGCCGTCCTCTTTAAGGAGTTCGGCGGCGTCAACGCCGTACCGATCTGTTTAGATACGCAGGATACGGAAGAGATCATCCGCACGGTAGTCCATATCGCGCCCGCTTTCGGCGGTATCAATCTCGAGGATATCAGCGCGCCGCGCTGCTTTGAGATCGAAGAACGTCTAAAGGCCCTGCTCGATATCCCGGTGTTCCATGACGACCAGCACGGTACGGCCATCGTCGTACTGGCAGGTATCATCAACGCGCTCAAGGTCGTAAATAAGAAAAAAGAAAACTGCCGCGTCGTCGTAAACGGCGCGGGCAGCGCAGGGATCGCCATTACAAGGCTGCTCTTAAACTATGGCTTCGCCGATATCACGCTCTGCGATAAAGCGGGGATACTCTGTACGGACAGCCCCGCGCTAAATCCCATACAGGAAAAAATGGCGCAGCTTACGAATCCCCGCAGGCAGAAAGGGACGCTTGCGGACGCCATGAAAGGCGCGGACATCTTTGTCGGCGTTTCCGCGCCCGGCATCGTAACGCAGGAGATGGTCTCCTCCATGAACCGGGATTCTATCCTCTTTGCGATGGCGAATCCTGTGCCGGAGATCATGCCGGATCTCGCAAAAGCCGCAGGCGCGCGCATTGTCGGTACGGGCCGCTCCGATTTCCCGAATCAGGTCAACAATGTCGTCGCCTTTCCGGGTATCTTTAAGGGCGCTCTGGAAGGCAGGGCGCGCCAGATCACGGAAGAGATGAAACTGGCCGCCGCACATGCCATCGCGGGACTCGTACCGGATCGCGAGCTTAGCGATACCAATATCCTGCCGGAGGCTTTCCGCCCCGAGGTCGCGCAGGTCGTTGCCGAAGCCGTAAAATCCAATATACGCAGATGACGCCGCACGATATCCGCTGCGGCCCGCCCGCGTTCTGGTTAGATAAGCCCTATTATTCGCTCAACGCCTATTGCCGCCGCCTCTTTCACGAAAAGCTGTATAAGATCGCGCTCAACGCCGGCATGAGCTGTCCCAACCGCGACGGCCGTCTGGACACGCGCGGCTGTAGCTTCTGCAGCGGCGGAGGGAGCGGGGAATTTGCCGTCAGAACGGACGGGCTCTCCATTGAGCGGCAGATCGAGCGCGGTCTTTCCCTGTTTCGCCACAAACGGGTCGGACAGCGTTTTATCGCCTATTTTCAGGCATATACGAATACCTACGCCCCCGTCTCTAGGCTGCGCGTTCTCTACCGTCAGGCGCTCGATTTCCCCGCCGTCGCCGGCATTTCGATCGCGACAAGGCCGGACTGCCTGCCCCGTGAGACGCTTGACCTGCTTTCCGAATTAAAGCGGGCGTATCCCGATAAATTTATCTGGATCGAACTTGGGCTGCAGACCATACACGAAAAGACCGCCGCGGCTATCCGCTTTCCTGCTTTACGGAAGCGCTTTTCGCGCTGGCAGAAAGGGGGATCCCCGTTATTGCGCATATCATTCTGGGACTGCCGGGCGAAGAGGAGGAGCAGATCTATCAGACGGTGCAATATCTCAACCGCCTCCCCGTCTTTGGCGTAAAGCTTCAGCTTCTCCATGTCCTGCGCGGCACCGATCTGGCACGGGAATATGAGCAGGGAGCCTTCCAGACGCTGAGCCTCGAGCGTTACATCGCGCTCTTGATCGGCTCTCTTGAGCGTCTTGCGCCGGATATCGTTATCCACCGCATTACCGGAGACGGGCCAAAGGAGCTGCTGATCGCCCCGCTCTGGAGTCTTGACAAACGAAACGTATTAAATCTGATCCACCGCAGTATGCGCGACGCAGACACGTGGCAGGGAAAGGAATATCATGGCACAGGAACCGCTGACGCTCTATAAACTCATCATACTGTATATGCTCAACAGGGTCTCTTTTCCCCTGACGAAAGCGCAGGTCATCGATTTTCTGCTCGGCAGGGACTATACGAATTTCCCGACCTTCCAGCAGGCGATCTCCGAGTTAGAGGACACAGGGCTGATCACGCTTAAATCTCTCTCCAGCCGCACCCATCTGCTCATCACGCCGGAGGGGCGGGAAGCGTTGGAATATTTTGGCAATCAGATCAGCGACGCCATCAAAAAGGACGCCGACGGATATCTGACGGAGAACGAACTGGAGCTACGCAATGAGGTCTCCATTCAGGCCTCCTATTATAAATCGACAAACGGGGAATTTGAAGCGGAGCTTACCGCCAGAGACAGGGACAGGGAGCTGGTGCATATCCGCCTCTCCGTCCCCCTTGAAGAAATGGCCTCCGTGATCTGTGATAACTGGCAGGCAAAAAATCAGGAAATTTACAAATATCTGACGGAACAGCTATTTTAGCTCCTTCGCCTCCCGGCGTATCCTCTGCATATGTTCCCTGATCGTTACCTCATACCCATTGCCGGAAGGACGGTAAAATTCCTTTCCGGTCAGCTCATAGGGAAGATACTGCTGCTCCACATAATGATTCGGATAATCATGCGCGTACAGATAGCCGATACCGCGCCCCAGATTCGCAGAGCCGCCATAGTGCGCATCCTGCAAATGCGGCGGCACGGGCAGACTGCCCGTCTCCCTGACCGCAGCCATCGCTTCACTGATGGCATTGACCGCGGCGTTGCTCTTTGGCGCCGTCGCGATATAGGCGGCCGCCTGCGCCAATATGATCTGCGCCTCCGGCATCCCTACGCGCTCGGCTGCGAGGGAAGCGCTGACCGCCACTGTCAAAGCGCGCGGATCGGCGTTCCCGACATCTTCGGAAGCGCAGATCATCATACGTCTCGCGATAAAGGTCACACTCTCTCCCGCATACAGCATTTTCGCCAGATAATAGACCGCCGCGTCCGGGTCGGAGCCGCGCATACTCTTGATAAAGGCCGATATCGTATCGTAGTGGTTATCTCCCGACTTATCATACTTCACGGCTCGCTTCTGGATACATTCGCAGGCCGTATCCAGATCGATATGGATCTTCCCGTCCTCCGCGCGCCGCGTCGTCATGATCCCAAGCTCGATCGCGTTCAACGCCGTCCGGGCGTCCCCGTCCGCGGCCTCGGAGAGAAATTCCAGAGCTTCGTCGTCTATCTCCGCGTCATAGCTGCCCATGCCCTTTTTTTTATCATAGACCGCGCGCCGCAGCAGTTCTTTGATATCCTCCTTGTCCAGAGGCTTTAGCTCAAAGATCACAGAACGGGAGATCAGAGCGCCGTTTACCTCAAAATAAGGGTTCTCCGTCGTCGCGCCGATCAGTATCACCGTGCCGTCCTCTACGAACGGGAGCAGATAATCCTGCTGCCCTTTGTTAAACCGATGGATCTCGTCAATGAAGAGTATCGTCTTTTTCCCATACATTCCCATCGCATCTTTCGCTTTGGAAATGACCTCTTCCATATCCTTTTTTCCCGCGCCCGTCGCGTTTAACTGCGTAAATTCCGCGCTGGTCGTATGCGCGATCACCTTTGCCAGAGTCGTCTTTCCCGTGCCGGGCGGCCCGTAAAAAATAACGGAGCTCAACTTGTCCGCCGCGATCGCGCGGTAGAGCAGCTTATCCTTTCCGATGATATGCTTTTGCCCCACTACCTCGTCCAAAGTCTCGGGACGCAGTCTGGCTGCAAGAGGCGATTCCTTTTCCAGATTCTCCTGACGCATATATTCAAACAGATCCATCGTATCCTCCCTGTATCTCTATAACCTTTCTTATTTTGGCACAGCGGGCCGGCGCAGTCAATATCGGAAGCGGAAAACGCGCCGCCTGATACGCCGCATACGTATCAATCTAAAAGCATTTCCTCCACCGTCACGAACCGATAGCCTCTCGCCTTTAGTTCATCTACGATCTCAAGCGCCGCCGCGACGCTGGAAGCATACTGGTCGTGCAGTAGAATGATGTCTCCGGCCTCGGTATCGTTTAACACCTTCCTTACGATGGAAGCCGTATCGGTCTGGCACCAGTCTCTGGGATCGACGCTCCAGAACACCGGGAACATATCCAGTTCCTTTTCATATTTCTTATCCCATGAGCCGTAGGGAGGGCGGATATACTCCGTATTATGGCCCGTGATCCTGCGTATCGCTTCATTGGTCGCAACGATCTCTTCCCGAAACAGATCGGCGTTTGCCGACGTAAGCTGCACATGATGATACGTATGATTCCCAATGAGGTGCCCTTCCTCCTGTATCCGTTTCAAGATCTCGGGATATTTTTCCGCATTCGCTCCGGTCACGAAAAAGCTGGCATGTACCTCTCTCTCCTTTAATCCGTCTAAAAGCGCTTCCGTATGGCCGGGAGACGGCCCGTCGTCAAATGTCAGCGCGACCTTCTTTTCCGCGTCCGGCGTTTCCTCCGGCATACGCGCCCGCAGCGTTTTTTCCCATATTGACAGATCTATGATACTGCCGCGCGCAAACAGATCTACCGCTTCTTTTGAATGCAGGCCGTCCGCGTCCTCGGACGATAAGTCCGTCATCTTCTCCGCTCCCCGTATGGGCGAGCCCGTATTTTCCGTAAACGCGAACGTCTCTCCCGCGGCGGTATCCGACCGGACCTGCCGCCAAAAAAGCAACCCCAGAATCAGCAGGATCACGAGCAATACTCTCTCTATCCATTTTCTTACTTTCATCCGGCTGCCCTTCTTGGATCTTCCCTCAACTCATTGTATGCCCGCCGGATCGGTCTTTATTCCTTTGTTTTTATCCCGCTGCCTCTATTCCTTTGTCTCCGTTTCCCCCGCCTTGATCCGCTCAAATGCCTATGTTATACAATAAGACTTTCACCACAAAATTCTGTTTCTCTTCGATGACGACTTCGCCTTTATATTTTGCCGCTATGTTTTCAATGATCTTCAGCCCAAAGCCGTGGTTTCCCTTATCCGGCTTTGTTGTCAGATATCCGCCGTTCTTCCTTATCCCCTCTTCTTTATAGGGATTCTCTGTGCAGATCAGGATATTCTGGCCGGACGCTTTCACTCTGACCTTTATCCTGCGCGGCTCCTCATCCACCTGCTCCGTCGCCTCGATCGCATTGTCCAAAAGATTCCCCAGCAGGCTGCAGATATCCTCGTCCTCCAGTTCCATGTCGTAGCCGACCAGCAGCTCCGCCTGCATTTCGATCCCCTTCTGTTTCGCCAAGACCGCTTTATAATTGATGATATTATCAATACAGGGATTCCCGCTCTTTGCGACCGTCTCTCCCTTTTTCAGCATAGATAGGCTTTCTTTATAGCATTCCCGCAGGCGTTCATAATCTTCTTTTTCCAGATAATACTGTTCCAGCAGATAGCGCTGCTTGAGATCGTGCCGGAAGCACCTCATATCAAGCCAGTACTTCCCCATCTCCTCGCTCATCCGTGCATAGTATCTGGACTGCTTTTTCACATACTCCTGTTCCGCCCGGTTCATCGCGTTTTCCGAAACTCTGTCGAACAGATAGAAGGTAAGGAAGTTTATCAATACGAGGAGAAGGGCCGATACCAGCTTCAGCCAGCTCCTGCTAGATACATCCAGATCGATCATCGCGACGGCGATCACGATACTGCTGACCGGGATAAAAACAGCCGCGCCCCAGTCGATGGGACTGACCTCGATCTGCTGGTAATGCTTCCATATCAGCATGGCGACCCATATCCCCATAAACCAGATCAGCTTGGATACGATCACAGACCATAAACGGAGATCTCCCAAAACCAACAACATACGATTATCGATCCCAAACAGCCAACACCCCTGATAGACCAAAACCTCCGAACTCATTCCCAATATATACATAAATAGAGTGAGCAGTATTTTCTTCCTGTGACTGTCCTGATATAAAATTTCCAATGTTCCCCAAAACAAACCAATATATATTAATACATTTAAAATACTGGAAATATATACATAAGTCATCACGCTTGCCAGACTCCAAAAGCCAAGCCAGACGATCACTTCCTGCAATTTCTTTTCCTTTTTCCTATGACACAGTTTATTGCAGACCATTCGCTGTATGTATATCGTAAACAGTTCCAACGCTATCAGAACGGCCGTCATCCTATCCCTCTATTCATCTTCATCTATGATATCCATATAATATCTTCTTGCCAGACTCCGGTGCGATTTGCTGATCTCCAATTCCTCCCCGTTCTGCAATATGATCTTTTCATAGCGGTAGCAGCTTATATAATGCCAGTTGACCAGAAGAGACTTATGGATCCGTATAAACAGGCGCTTTTTACGGCTCAATATCTGTTCCACCTCATCTAACTTCCCATAAAACCACTGTATTTCCTTCTTTCCGATAATATATACCTTGCGCAGGTCGCTTCGAAAATAATAGATATCCCGCAGGTCAACGTTGTAATATACTTTGTTTTTATGATAGTCAAAGGCCTCCCGTTCCTCGAGCTGCCTATGGCAGACCTCTTTCAGCGTCTTCTCAAGCGCTGCGGACGGCGCGGGTTTGTCCAAAAAAGCATAGGGCTGTACGCTGATCGCGGCCTTACAGTACTGGTCGTAGGCGGAAATAAAGATCAGGACGGCATAAGGATCCAGACGCCTGACCCGTCTGGCCGTCTCTATCCCGTTCATCCTCTGCATTTCGATATCCAAAAGAACGATATGGAACATGCCGCTCTCTTCCATTTCCATCAAAAGCTCGTCGCCCGTATAGCACTTTCGGATATCGGCGTTGATCCCCATCTGACGCATGATCCGGCGCACCTCACCCATATGATATCCTACTGTCTCCGCGTCATCGTCGCAAATAGCAATTCTCAACATCTCTGTCCGTACTCCGCCCGTATTTCTTCACCAAAATGCGTATAATAAAAGTTTAGCTCATACTTCATATTTTGTAAAACCTTTTATTCCCCGCACTTTAGGACTCATCTTTTCTGAGCCGAATCTCTGCATATCCCCCGCCCATTTGATATCAAAAACGGACAGCAACGCTCTGTTACTGTCCGCTCTCATACCGATACCGTTTTATTTTTACATTTTTGTACTTTAGGATTCCCTATCTCCTGCGCCGGCCTTCCATCTTTTCTCTATAAACCACGCCAGATACCCGATGCCGCTCCATACGATGACCGCCCACATGGTATATGCCGCGACCGGATCCGCCGCCAGAAGAAGAAAGCCCGCCAGCAGTTCTAAAGACACAAGCCATCTGGTTCGTTTTTTATTCACCACTCTATCAATCTCACTCAACGGTTTATTTTCCGACTCCAACGGCGCGAATTGAAAGAGAAACGCCGCCGATATGACTGCCGCCGTCCCCAGCGCGGCGGCCTGCGGGCCGTTTAACCGATCGACCAATAATAGAGACGAGATCAGCACCAGAAAGGACAAAAGATAGCATACGACCACATTAGGCGCATGATAGCCGCCCGCGTCCGATCTGAGCAGAATGATCGCTCCCAGAAACAGCAGACAATATCCCAGCTTATGAAGCAGGATCCCGATCAGGAAGCTTAACAGGATATTGAGCCCCAGTATCAGCACGCTCTGCAGAGCGTACTGATATACCGCCTCATATTCCCTGTTGATGTTGCCGTTTTCCACAAGACTATGGGTGATCTTCTGAAAGACTCTTTCCATTTCTCAGCGGTTCCTTGAGAAATCTTTCAGGTTCGCAGGTACTTCCGGCTGATAGAGCACAAAATAACAAATTCTACTGGAAAGTCCCGTTGCAACCATCGTCAGCGCAAATGTCGTTATGCTGTAAATGTGTTTTTTGATAAAGTTTCTCAGTTTCATGATAAAAATCCTCCTTCTGATACCATCATATTTCTGTAGGATTCTATCACATTTTCGCGGCGGGATCCTGCGGCTGTCAGAAACGGGAAGGATTTCTGTCATTTTCGGGCGAAAAACAGATCTTCTCTCACTCCTGACCGAACGCGCCGTCAAAATAGGTGTGGTAGGTTTGGAAAAACGCCGTCGTCTTTACCTTTTCATCATGGATCATCGCGATATTTTCCCATACCTCCCTATTCAGATTGCGGGTAAGGGAAGCGGCGAATACGTCATATTCCTGACCAAATACCTCTTTTCTGCGCTGCTCCACGATCTTTATTTTATTACTGTCCGTTTCCTCCCGGTTGAATGTGCTGATACACTTTATGATATGGTATCCCTGATCTGTCTCTACGATATTGCTGATCTCGTCCGTCCCCAGATTAAAGGCCGCCGCCTCAAAGGCCGGATTCATTCCGCCCTTGCCAAAAGAATACTGGCTCTTAGTGTCCTCGTTATAGCGGGAGATCAAAAGCTCGAAATCCTCCCCGTTTTTCGCTTCGGCAAGCGCCTGCTGCGCTTTTTCATAGGCCTGCGCTTTTTCAGCCTCGCTATAGGGCGTTTTTTCTCCATTTGCATCCAAAGAATATGTCTTGATCAGGATCTGCTCCACCGTGATCGTTCTGGCCTCGTCGTCGCTGATCTCGGGATTAATATCCTTTATGATATAACGGTACACCTTATCCGCGAGCGCATATTCCTCATACATTGTTTTAAGCAGTTCCTCGTTTACCTGCAGCGCCGCAGCCTCCGTTTCATTCAGAGACGCGAAATAATCCGCCGCAGCCTCCTGCGCCAGCTTTTTTTCACCGTCGGTCAGAGCCACCCCATGATTTGCCGCCAGCAGATTCATAACCTTGATCTGCGCCAGCTCCGCAAGCACCGTCTCCTTTACATTCTGCTCCAAAGTAGCCCCCCGCAGTTCTTTTTCCCATATCCTTGTGCTGTAGATCGCCTCATACTGATCCTGCGTATTCGTCAGATAGACCATGACCTCCGGCAGAGAACAGGAAGCGCTCTCGATCCGAAAGACCTCGTCCTTTTCAAAGCCGTTTGTCAGCACCACTTTGGTCTCTTCCGTCCTGCCGGCGCAGCCGCAGCAGCAGAGCGCAATGCCCAGCGCCGCGCCCAGTATCCTTCCCGCCCATCGTCTCATATCCTCACCCCAGAGATCGTAAAATGCTCCTTGCCACACTGATCCCGTTTGCGGACGCCTGCTGCAGGCCCCGCGTTACGCCCGCGCCGTCCCCGATGGCGCGCAGGCCCTTTATGCTGGTCTCAAAATCTTTGTCCACGGTAACCCGGTTGGAATAGAATTTTACCTCCACGCCGTATAAAAGCGTCTCTTCCGAAGCGATCCCCGGCGTCACCTTATCTAACGCCAGCAGCATTTCTTCGATATCCACCATGATCCTGTGCGGGAATACCAAAGAAAGATCGCCCGGCACCGCGTCCTTCAGCGTCGGAATGATATTGTTCCGGCACAGCCGCTCTTCCGTCGTCCTCCTGCCGCGCCTAAAATCCCCAAACGTCTGCACCAGTATCTTACCGCCGCAGAGCATATTGGACAGCTCCGCGATCTTTCTGCCGTATTCAATGGGCGTCTTAAACGGTCTGGTAAAGTTCTTGGATACCAGAATCGCAAAATTCGTATTATCGGTCTTATATTCCGGGGATTTATACGCGTGTCCGTTGACGACGGCCAGCCCGCCCTCATAATATTCCGCCGCGACCTCCCCGGAAGGATTCGTACAGAAGGTGCGCACCTTATCGTCAAAGGTAGGGGTATGGTAGATCAGCTTCGCTTCATACAGATTCTCATTCAAACTCTGCATGATCTCATTTCGCACCTCAACCCGCACGCCGATATCCACCGTGCCCGGCGTCGCCGCGATCCCGATCTCCTCGCACCTGTCCTTGAACCAGTCTGCGCCTTCCCGCCCCACGGCGCATACGATCTCCCCGGCATACCAGATATCGCCCCGATCCGTCTTTACGCCCACAGCTTTGCCTTCCCTGACAAGGAGCTCCGTCACCATCGCATTAAAATGCATTTCCACGCCCTTTTCTTCCAGATGTTTCTGCAGGCGGGAATAAATTTTATACCCTTCCTCCGTCCCCAGATGCCGGATCGGACATTCTACCAGCTTGAGATTTGCATTGATCGCCTTGCGGCGGATTTCCCGCACCTCCGCTTCCTTATCCAGACCGTACACGTTTTTGTCCGCGCCAAATTCCAGATAGATACGATCGGACTCCCCGATCAGCTCCATCGTTTCCTCATACCCTAAGATCGCAGGCAGATTCCCTCCTACGTCGGGCGATAGGGACAATTTACCGTCAGAAAAAGCGCCCGCTCCCGCAAACCCTGTCGTAATCGAACAAGGCTTGCAGCCGACGCACTGTTTCGTCTTTCTCTTAGGACATTCCCGCTTCTCAATGGAACGCCCCTTTTCTATCATTACCAGCCGCAGATCGGGCCGTTTCTGCATCAGCTCATAGGCGCAGAAGATCCCGCCCGGCCCCGCGCCTACAATGATCACATCAGCTCTTTTTTCCATTCTCCCCAAACCTTTCCCTTAATAATCATAATCGTCTTCGCCGTTTTCATAGTCTTGGTACTCCGGCCCGTTTTTCCTGCTCAGGTTCTCGTACCAGTCGTCCCAGATGTTTTCCTCGTCAAAAAGAGCGTTGATGATATACGATCTGGTAGGCGTCTCGCTCAGCTCGAGCATCAGCAGGATCCAATCCTCCTGAATGATATGATCCTGAATCAGACGGAAAAAATATTTTGCCGCATTCTCCACCGTCGGCACCACACGGTCAAAGGGCTCGCATTCATTTAACAGCTTGTCCTGATAGTTCCCCATGATCTCGTCCATCTTACGCTCGATATTCGTAAACGGCAGATCGCCGCGCTCCGTGATCACGCTGATACTGATCTCCCACGTATGGGGATGTACCTCGCCCGGCTTATCGTTGATCGTAATAAAATGATTCATGTTCAGATAATACTTGAATTTATACTGCTTGTATGTTTTCGCCATTCTGACCGTCCTCTTTCTCCTGATTCTCCAATATCCGCAACAGAGTATCTCTGAACTTGAACACCGCGAAGAAATCGTCCCGCACCGTATTGCGCACAATAGCGCTTTCCTCCGTAAATGTCAGGGTCTTCCAGCTGCTCTTTCTGCGGATCGAATTGATGATCCCCGCGAACCTGACGAAAAAGGCGAACAGATTGAACACCGGCATCAGGAAGATATACGGGAGCTTCGCCGCATAATATTTCCGCAGATGGGGAAATCCCTTCAAAAAAGAGATGATATTCAGATAATACAAAAACGAACTGAACACATACAGCAGATAGATCAGGAAGGTCGCCATTCCCACATAGTAAAAGCTGTAATTCATACACCCGAGCGCGATCAGCACAAAATACCAGATCAGCCGCGGAAACGCAAAGGTATGGTCGGTCATCAGCAGGCGGATCACAAAATTACTAAAATATCCCGTCAGCGGGCTGTTCATTCTGTCCTTTAAGAACATATGGGACACTTCCAGCTCCCCGATCTGCCATCTCTGCCTCTGCGTATAGAATTTATTGATATTGTCGATCGGATCGACCATAAAGATCGCGTCGTTGCAGAGCGCTACCCGTTTTTTCAAAATGGCCCTGATCTGAAACGTCAGATGCGTATCCTCGCAGATCGTATTGGTATTATACAAAAAGGTCTTTACCAGCACCGACTTGCGGAAGGAGGAAAACGCGCCGGAGAGCGTGTAAATGCTGTTAAACTGGGATTCGAAGTTCCTGCCTGCGAGGAAAGCCTGCGCGTACTCCATATATTCCAGCCGCCTGAAAAGCTTTAGGAAAACGCCTTTTGTATTTTCGATCAGATCCGGCTCGATCAGGATAACGCCCGTCATGCAGTCTATCTTAGGATCCAGCTCAAAACGCTTCACAATATTCATCAGCGCTTCCGCATGAAGGATCCCGTCGCTGTCGATATTGATGATATATTTCCCGCTGCTGTTAAAGATCGCCTTATTTAAGGCTTTCGATTTCCCCTGCTTGGAATTCATCCACCACATGGAGAGCGTCGGGAACTCGATCTGCGCCTTTTGAAAGATATCGAAGCTGTTGTCCTTCGAACCGTTATCCACCAGCATGATCTCGATCAGGCGGTCGGGATACGTCGAATCATGGATCGACTTGATACAGCGATACAGCGTATTCCCGGAATTATAGACCGGGATCATCAGCGTAATATTCGGCAGAAATTCTAGGTCGATCGTTTTTTTCAGTCGCGCACGCTTAAAAAGCAGAAGGAAGAAATTCCCTACCGCCGGAACGATCTCGACCAGCAGCGGAATGATGATCCATGCAGCCCAGAAAAATATCTCATTTGCCAACTTCACTATCATAACCAAATTCTCCTACACGTTGTTTGCGGATCTGCGCTCTTGTGAACACATAAAAGTACAGCGTAATGGAAAGCGCATAAAAGATCAGCCTGCCTACGATCGTATGCGCCATATAATACGACTCGTTCCCGAACCAGTTGATGATCAGACAGATGGAAAACAGTCTGAGGACATTGGCGGCCATGATCCAGAGGATCCCCGCCAGCGACACCAGTATTTTCTCCTTCAGGCTGTATACGGCAAAGAAAAAGATCAGCGAAACGAACACCAGTATCTCGATCACGCCGCCGCATTCAAAATCTACATACAGAGAGATCGGCCCGTCCGCATTATCAATGAACAAAATGGAATGCGCCGTATACGCCTTAAATATCCCCAGCGCGTTTCCCAAAAGCCCCGCCAGATAACAGGTGACCCTCGTCATCACGCTGGTCATGATGTCTCTGAGGACAAGGAACGAAAACAGGAATGTGCCGACGCTTCCTATAAGAAAATAGAAAAAATCGAGTTTTTTCCGTTTAAATACCGTCAAGATATAGATCCAGACAACAAAAGACAGGATCAGCAATACAATTACAAACTTATTCATTTTCCCTCCCAGACAGCCGTCTCTGGTAACGCTTCCTCACTCCGCTGCAATACGCCTCTACCTTCTTTTCCTCCACCATATTGCTGACGTCCCCCAGCAGCAGCGCTTCCCCGATATAAAAGGAGGAAGTTGGGCCGTCCCCGATCTCCAGATAGACAAGCTGCATTCCGTTCTTTTCAAAAAGCGGTTTCAGATCCCAGTAAAATATCTCCCCCATATTTTCCAGAGTCGGTAAGACCTCCCGAAACAGCTCCAATTCATTGATCCGGATGCCCCGGTATTCCTCAAAATACTCCTGCAGCATCTTCTCGGTATTTAAAAAAACAGGATGCTCATCCTGTTTTTCAATGACATACATGCCCACACGAAACGTATGGGCATGCATTTTTCTTGGATCGTTCAAAACAAGGTTATGCATCGCATTAAAGGTTATGCGATATGAATATGCTTCATGCTTGTTTTTCATGCAACAGGCACTTCCTCCCTGCTTTTCTTCCTAAGCCAGACATAGCTTGCCGGTACCAGCAGGAACACTGCTACGGCAAACGGAGCCGCGCCTGTAGAAGCGCCTCCCGTCGCCAGACGGCGGTACATCAGATTCGGCGTAAAGAACTCAAGAAGATTGAAGTGTTCCCAGTCGATCTCTACACCGGCCTGCGCTGCCTGCGCCGCCAAAGCCTCAAGCGGGATCTTCAGTTCCAGCTGATTATTCAGGCCGTTTTCCGTTACATAGTAGTAAGCGCTCGCGCCGTCTACGATACTGTAGGAATTGCTCTTATCCCCGTTGCGGACATCTACCTGATAAACGCCCGCGCCCGGCGTAGGCCCGGTGATCGTAGAGCCGTCCGGCCAAGTAATACCGAATTTCGCGGCATACGTATCGTCTACATAAAAGTTAAAGTCGTCGCCGTTGCCATAGCTGCCGGAAGCCCCGTACTCTCCCGCGTATACGATTCTCAGATACACATTCTCGCCATCCGTATAAAGCTGCATTTTATGACGGACATTATTATCATAGGTGCCTTCGTCGGTCATATGCTTTTCGGGATTCCCGTCGCCGTCCTCGTCATACCATACGCCCCACTGCCAGCAGTTCCCCGAATTATCCCAGTTATATTCCCAAGATTCCGGTATGTCATCCCAGCCGCTGAAAGAACCGTCTACCGCAGGCGCGTCGCTGCTGCTGCCTTTCTCCGCCTCTAATCCGAGACCTTCGTCCAGAGCGATCGGCTCCGGCTCCGCCCCCTTGCTGATAAGCAGGATCAGGTTGCCGTTTTCGTCCACATAGCTGTCAACGATCGTATTCGGAGCATATTCCTCGGAGTCTACATACTGCTTTAAGACGTTTTCTTCTCCGTCATAATTCTCCGCTATACTGTCATAATCCGTACCTACGAGCTCGGAGGGAGTGATATCCTCGCCCGCCTTATTCGTAAAATGCTGCTCCTCTTCGGTAAGCGTTCCATCCGGAGCGGCCTCTGCGTCTGTCAGCTCGCCGTCCTGCGCTTCCTCGCCGTTTAACGTCTCGCCTTCTTCTCCCTGCGTCCCGTCAGGAGCGGCCTGCGTTCCATCGGCGTCCTCTGTCTTTTCATCGGGATCTGCGGCCGTTTCCCCGCCGCTTTCCGTCTCCGCGCCGTCCTCTTTTACCGTATCGGATCCGGAAGTATCCGTATCCTGCGTATTACCCGCCGGATCCTCCACAGAAGAAGCGCCGTTTTCCGGCTCACTCTCTTGGGAAGAAGCGCTGCCTTCCGATTTATTCTCAGACGACTGGCTGCCGCTTTCTAATTTGCTATCAGACGGCTGGCTGCCGCTCTCCGACTTGCTTTCAGACGATGAGCCGCTGCCCTCTGATTTGCTCTCCGACGAGGAACTGCTGCTCTCCGACTTACTATCAGAGGACGAACTGCTGCTCTCTGATTTGCTTTCAGACGACGAACTGCTGCTCTCTGATTTGCTTTCTGATGATGAACTACTGCTCCCCGATTTACTTTCAGATGACTGACTGCCGCTCTCTGATTTACTCTCAGACGATGAACTGCTGCTTTCGGACGATTCAGAGGATTTCTGCTCTTCTTCCGCATAGACCGGACTGATATTCGAACCGATCAGGGCTGCTGAAAGAAGTGCAACCAACACCAATTTCCTTCTCCTTTTTTTCATGACGCTTTCCTCCACTCGCGAACTATAAATTATTGGTTACTCTGTATCGTTTTCAAGCAGAACATAAGCGGCGATCCACAGAATGACGAGCCCGACCAGCCCAAATACTGCGAGTGCTCTCCCGCCTGACTGTCCCGCAGAAACAATCCTGAATATTGTGTCGCCCTCATTGACGACCCAGAATCCTTCTTCTTTTTCTACGATCCTGTCCGGTACAAGCGTTTCCACGCCTGCGATATTGCTGTTTACTTTGTCGCTGTCCGCATGGACAACAATCTGCGACGGTTCTCTCCTGACCTCTAACGGCACGATCACATGTCCCGGGAGCTCCTCTATCGCCGGAATATCCAGCATTTCATCCAAAAAGCGCCGCAGATCGCTGTTGCCTGTCAGCAGATAATTATAGATCAGATTAAGTCCCATAAAGGTGATGTTATCTTCCCCGTTACGTCCCAAATAGACCAGATGGCTCTTTTCCTCGTAAGCCGTCTCCTTTAAGACCTCGCCGCAGCCTGAGATATATACCGTATTCCAGAAGTCATACCCGTCGGAACGAAGATCCAGTTTAAACTGATTGCCATTGTCGTTTTCCAGTACCGGAAAACTCTCCGTAAACTGTATGAACTGCGCATATACGCCCATAAACTCTTCTTTGCCGGTCAGCCTATTGACCGGGATATGCTGCATATCTATGTAGATCCGCACGCCCTTGCGCGCCAGCTCCAACAGCAGGTTTTCCGCTTTTTCCTTATCGCGGTAGGTAAAGCCTGACAGATACAGGATCTCATAATTTTCCAGCTCGTCTACCGTATAGTCCTCCAGCACATCGCTCTTCCCCTGCCCGAATGACGGATAGACAAAGGCGATATAGGCGCTGCTGTCCCCGATCGCCAGATTCTTATAGCGCGTTACAACCCCATAGGAGCCGTCTACCGAGGAAGTCTTAAACAAAAGGACTTTATCATTTTCATCCCACAGCTCATACAGATTGTCGCCGGCCGCTAATATCAGCGTTTCCATGTCCTTGCGGTCAGGCACCGCCGACTTGGCTACGAGCACCACATCATTTCCGTACAGCAGCAGACGGTCAAATACATACTCATAGAAGCCGTCCGCAAACGCTTCGTCAAGATTGCCGATATTGGAAGCGGTGTAGGAATTTTCATAATCCCAGCCGTTCATCATATCGACGCCCTGCTCCGTAAAGAACCAAGCGGGAAACGATCCCAGCGCGGAATCGTCAAACAGCGCCACCCGGTTAGCGGTGATATCCGCGGCCTCCTGAAGCAGATAATCGTCGGCCTGCACCCTACTGTCCACTACCGTCTCATCCTGCGCCACTTCCCGTACTACCATCTGCGCCATGCTCTCAGCCGCCAGTACAGCCAGCGCCGCCAGCAGAAATCCGAGTCGCAGCCGCCGCCAGCAAAGCAGCGTTACCACAAAGATGACCGTAACGACGATCACATACCAGTACGCCTCCTGCAAAACGACCGCCGGTATCAATTTCAGTACGATCTTCAGTCTGTCAAAGGACAGAGCCAACACGATCGCCGTCAGCGCGAATCCCGTCGCGCGGTCCCTGTCCGCGGTCATCAGCCCGAACGCCGCCATCAGCAGCATCAGGACACCCGTATGGATCCCGTAATCATTCTGAAGCGTGTATCCTCTGGTCAGCAGCCCTCCCGTCAGCGCGGGATAGAGCAGAAACCCCATCAGCAGATAGACAAGCGCCGCGTTCCCAACCAGCACCAGTTCATAACGCCATGAATGCTCAAAGACGACATTACAGCACAGCCAGATCAGCAGTATCATGCCAAAGGCGATCGCCAGTACATAATTTGACCAGATCAGCGAGCACAGCAACAGAGAAAACGGAAAAAGAGACCATCTCTGACGCCGTTTGATCATCGCTATCACACAATACAAAAGCGCGGGAAGCAAGGACATTCCGCCCACGACGTCCAGACAGCCCTGCTGCACCGCCACATATACGACAGGCGGCAGGAACAAAAACGCAAGCCCGGCCGCAAAAGCCGCTCTCATTCTCTGCTGTTTGATCCCAAAGAGGGAAAAACCCATCGTAGAGAGAAAGGCCGACAAGGCATAAAACGCCGCGATCGAGGTATGTATGTCCGCATGGAACAAGCGCATGAGGAAACCGATCGTAACATACGCGCCCGGAGCCGAACAGCGAAACGCTTCGTAACCGTTATACCAGCCGCGCGCATACAGCGGGTAGAGTCTCCCTTCCTTCATGGCGGCAGAAACAAGATCGATCCGGTAAAACTGCTCGTATATGGCGCTGCCATGCAGATAGGCTCTGCTGCTGAGAAAGAAAAGAAAGATACAGACAGCTACGACCCCGGAAAACATAACTGGCGCTATGTAATTTCTCAATCTGTCCGACCATTTCATCCGTATCTAAATCCTGTCATGCCTGCCGTTTCCGCTCCCTTTCTTCGGCAGCCCGTACCTCATTGCTATCGCAAAACATACTTACGCTTATTATTATACTATTATATTTTTACCGAATCGTCAACAATATGCGGCCAGTTTTTTCTGGAAAAGTCTATCCTTCATGACAAAAAAAGCGATCTATAGTATAATACATAGAAAGAAAAGGAGACGCCTATGCCCATATTTCCCCCATATTCCCGTATCTTAACAGACAGCCGCGGATATGAAGCGGATTTCCTTCCGTCCGATGCGCTTTTCCCCGTAGAATGCTATCTCGACTATCCCAACGAGGAAGAACGCTTCTGGCACTGGCACGATAAGATGGAGCTGTTTGTCGTGCTCGAGGGCCGCGTCTTGGCATCCGCGGGCAGTATGCGCTACGAGCTGCAGGCCGGGGACGGGCTGTTCCTTAACGCCGCCATTCTCCATGAGACGCATAGGGCCGGGAGCGCCCCGTGCAGCATTCAGTTTCTCCTTTTTGATCCCGAGATCGTGGGCGGAAACGCCGGCAGCGTCTATTGGCAGAATTACCTTCTGCCGCTGACATGCGGCGATACCCTTCCCTCGCTCCTTCTCTCTCCTACCGTATGCTGGCAGTCCGAATGCCTGCACCTGATCCAAAAGATCTGGAAAGACTGTCAGGCCATGCAGTACGGCTATGAATTTTCCGTGCGCGGGCAGCTCTCGCACCTTCTCCTGCTCCTGATCTCCCATTCTCCCGCGGCCAGATTCCCGGATATCAGAACGCTTCAGGACGATCTGCGCATGAAGCTGATGCTGCAATATATCCACGCGCATTACGCGGAATCCATAAACGTATCGCAGATCGCCGCAAGCGCCTTGATCAGCGAGAGCGAGGCGCTCCGCTGCTTCCGCTTATTTATCCATACCACGCCCATTCAATATGTAAAAAAATACCGCCTTATGAAGGCGGCAAAGCTCCTGATATCGGGCAGGGAAAAGATCGCTTCCATCGCAAAACGCTGCGGTTTTCAGAAAACCGGTTATTTTACCAGCGCTTTTCGGGAAACCTACGGATGCACCCCGTCCGAATACCGGAAGAAGTGCATCCGTTCCGTTATTCTTTTGTAAAGGTACGGCAGAGCGTCTGTCCGCATTCGCACGCGCCGTTCCCGGCAATGTTCACATGCTCGGCATAGCATTTATAATCCGTATTATACATGCACTTATCCGCCTCGCAGTCAATGCCGATCGTCCGGCACGGGTGCTCGAGCGCGCTGACGTAGGAATCCTCCGCGCGTTTGGGGGAAAAGCTCTCGCAGCAGGTCGCCTCTTCCTTGCGGGCATGTTTCCCGCCTACCATGATATCCCCTCTGCAGCAGTATTCGTTTTTGTTGTGTACGCAGTTTTGCACACTGCAGTCCAGTTGCGCCATCGTACTCCTCCTTTTCGTTCTCTTTTCTTTCAGTATGGCGCATTTTTCATTTTTTTATACCGAAAACCAATGATCGGACTCGAACCGATAACCTGCTGATTCCAAAATCTGCTCTGGCAACAAGCCCCGCTTCCCATACCCGCGGCCGCGCAAGGCGCTCCTTCTATGCAGAAAGGCTCTTTTTTCATGCAAAAAAGGCGTTCTTTCTATACAGCAAGACGCTCTTTGTATGCAAAAAGCCCGCAGACGTCACTGCCTGCGGGCTTTGTACCTCCCCGAGTAGGGCTCGAACCTACAACCCTTCGGTTAACAGCCGAATGCTCTACCATTGAGCTATCGAGGATCATTCTCTCTCTTCTTTCTCCCTTTTACCCGTACCCTCAAAACCGAACGCTGAAATCCTCTCTCCTTCTCCCTTCGAAAAACAACCTTCCCCTTTCCTTCG
>CANQTG010000030.1 GCA_947626715.1 uncultured Lachnospiraceae bacterium
GTTCTATCTGAAATGCGTTTCTGCAATTCATTCAAAAATATTTCATTTTAGACTTGACTTTTAATAGTTAGTCTTTCGGATGCAGAGGTGGAGGGGCTGAAAGCGGAGCTGCCAGACCGATGGGAGTATTACATTGACCGCTTATCCGTCCATATCGCTTCCAGCGGCAGGGAATACCGCAGCCATGCCGCAACCATTTACAAATGGGCGCAGGAGGACGCAGGGAAAGCGGAGCCAAGAAAGAGGGAGCCGGATTATTCTTACAGCGAGGAGGGGACAGCTTATGAGCAATGGTCTGGAAGATGCGGTTATGGATATGCTGGTTGCCGCACAGGAGCCGGAGGATTATATAGGGGAGGACGGTCTTTTATACTGCGGGAAATGCCGGACGCCGAAAGAAGCGTATTTTGCGGACGGGCAGAACTTTATGGGGCGTGACCGCCATCCTGCCGAATGTGACTGCCGCAGGAAAGAGCGGCTTCGGAGGGAAAAAGAGGAAGCGGAGCAGAAACACGCTGACACAGTGGAGAGGCTGAAACAGAGCGGCTTCACCGATCCGGCAATAAAAGACTGGACTTTTGCGAACGACAGTGGGAAATGCCCGCAGATGGAAAAGGCGCATTTCTATGTGGAGCATTGGGAAACCATGCGGGCGGAGAACATCGGATACCTGCTGTGGGGGAATGTCGGGACGGGGAAAAGCTATTTCGCTGACTGTGTCGCAAACGCCCTCATGGAGCGGGAGATACCCGTCTGCATGACGAACTTTGCGGCAGTCCTGAATGACCTGTTCACATATGCGGCAGGCAGGAATGAATACATAGCAAGGCTGTGTTCCTATCCGCTGCTCATCATTGACGATTTCGGCATGGAGAGGGGCACGGAATACGGGCTTGAACAGGTCTATAACGTGATAGACAGCCGCTACCGCAGCAAAAAGCCGCTGATCGCCACGACGAACCTTACGCTGGAGCAGATGCGCCACCCGGAAGATGCGCCGCACGCCCGCATTTATGACAGGCTGCTTGAAATGTGCGTGCCCGTATGCTTTACGGGAGGGGATTTCCGCAAGGCGGCTGCGCAGCAGAAGATGGAATGCTTGAAGAAGCTGATGGAACAATAGGAGAATAGATGATATGGAAAATAAAAATGTTCATAAAGTCCCAATCTGGGAAAAAAGCAATTTAAGTCTGGAGGAAGCGGCTGCCTATTCCGGCATTGGCATCAATAAGCTGCGTGAGCTGACGAATGACCAAAACTGCCGTTTTGTATTATGGGTTGGAAACAAGCGTTTGATTAAGCGCCGTCTGTTTGACCAGTACATTGAGCAGGAGTATTCCATTTAACAGTTTGCAGTCACAGTTTTACAAGGAAAGGCTTTTGTACGGAAACGGGAAACGCAATTTCGTAATTTGCGGGTAATGAGGAAGAAAGATAACGCATTCCTAAATTTTTGTCAAAGAGAGGATGAAAAACCAGCCCTGATATGGTACAATGGGAATGCGGCGAACGGCAGCTCGAAACGATGTTTCTCGCTGTCGTTACACTCACATAAAAATGCAATGTCAACAATGTGACAGCAAGCTGTCATTGTTGCCCTCGCATTTTTACGTTCGCCGCATATCGTCATATCAAGGCTCTTTCCATTACGGAAAGGAGTTTGAAAAATGTCTGAGAAACGAAAAGACCATAAAGGACGAATCTTAAAGACAGGAGAGAGCCAGAGAAAAGACCTGATTTATCAATATCGCTACACAGATGTCAGAGGAAAACGGCAGACCATTTATTCTTCTGATTTGAAAGAACTTCGGGAGAAAGAAAAGGAGATCCAAAGGCAGCTTGATGACGGGATTGACTATGCCGCAGGAAAGATTACCGTGATTGCCCTTTTGGAGCGCTATATCAGTCTGAAACAGGGCGTGCGCTACAATACCAAAGTCGGGTACAGTTTTGTGCTGAACCTGATCAAAAAAGAAGATTTTGGGTACAGGCAGATAAAGGATATTAAAATGTCCGATGCCCAATAGTGGATCATGAAGCTGCACAATGACGGGAAAGGATACAGCACGATCACAAGCGTCAGGGGCGTTGTCAAGCCGGCGTTTCAGATGGCATACAACGAGGATATTATCCGCAGGAATCCTTTTGATTTCAAACTGGTCGATGTTGTGCCCAATGATTCACAAAAGCGGATTGCCATGACGGAGGAACAGCAGACGCTTTGGATGGACTTTATCCGTGAGGACAAAACCTATGCAAAGTATTATGATGAGTTTGTTGTACTTCTGGGAACGGGGATGCGTGTCAGCGAATTTTGCGGCTTGACGAAAAGCGATCTTGATTTCATAAACCGGAAAATCCGTGTTGACAAGCAGCTTGTCCGAGAGCGGGGCGGAAAATATTATGTGGAAAAGACAAAGACGGAGTGCGGCTGTCGTTTCATTCCTATGACAGAGGAAGTCTGTCAAAGTCTGAAAAATATTTTTGCCCGCCGAAAGCGGCTAAAGACGGAAACGGTGATTGACGGATACAGCGGTTTTCTTCTGTTGGATAAGGATGACAAGCCAAAGGTTGCGCTGCATATCGAGAATGAGATGCGGTGGGCGATGAAGAAATATAAGAAACTTTATCCCGACAAGCCGCTGCCTTACATCACGCCTCATGTATTCCGGCACACGTTTTGTACGAATATGGCAAATGCGGGCATGGATATTAAGACCTTGCAGTACGTTATAGGACATTCCGATGTAGGCGTTACGCTGAATGTTTATACTCATGCGAGTTTTGACAGGGCGGCGGAGCAGATGGCGAAAATCATTGATTTTAAAGATGATGGAGCGCAGAGAAGATCAGGTTAATTTTCATACTTATGATGTTGCGGATTGCTCCGCCCGTTGTGCTTCCGCAATCCTAAAAACATTCGGAATCCGCCCTATCGGGCTGCTTCCTCATGTTTTTGCGGGTTCCAAAGTCATGCTTTTTCATGCAGGCATGAAACGCATGAACTTTTGTCCCCTTGCATCATAGCATTTTACTACACCAATTACTACACCATTTGCCCGTAAATTTGCGTAGATTTATGAAGATTTACATGAAATCAGGGCAAAAACCAAGAACAGAGTAAAACGCCAAATCCCTTGAAAAATCAAGGTTTACAGGCTTATGAAGGGATATAAAACGATGATAAAAATACTTTTCGTCTGCCACGGCAACATCTGCCGTTCCCCTATGGCGGAGTTTGTCCTAAAAGACATGGTAAAAAAGCGCGGCATTGCCGACCGATTTAAGATCGCTTCCGCGGCTACCAGCACCGAGGAGATCGGCAATCCCGTACATCACGGAACGCGCAGGCGGCTGGCGCACGAAGGGATCAGCGTAGCGGGCAAGGTCGCTAGGCAGATGACGCGGCGCGATTATGACGAGTATGACTATCTGATCGGTATGGACAGATGGAACCTAAGGAACATGGAGCGTATTACCGGGCCGGATAAAAAAAGCAAGCTTTCGCTGCTTTTAGATTATACGGACAGAGCGGGCGAGGAGATCGCGGATCCGTGGTATACCGGTAATTTTGAAGAAACCTACGACGATATCGTAGAAGGATGCGAAGGACTGCTGAAAAGGCTCGGCTGTTAGCTGGGTCGGCCTTTTTGACCGATGGTATGCCGGCGATATCGCGCGGGCGGATAAGACAGGGCAGGACAGGAGCGGGCCGCGCAGAATAGAGGAGAGATCATTATGAGAGAGATTCCGAAACCAAATGAGATTTACAGGCATTTTAAAGGAGAATTGTACCGTATCGTTACGATTGCGCAGCACTCGGAGACGGGTGAAAAGATGGTCGTATATCAGGCGCTTTACGGGGACTATAAGGTTTATGTCCGGGAGCTTTCCATGTTTCTGAGCCGGGTGGATAAGCAAAAATATCCGGATGCCGTTCAGGAGGATCGTTTTATGCTGATGTCCGGGATCATCGGACAGGAAACGGACGCCGCAGACAAAAAAGAGAGATCGTCCCGGGCGGAGGTTTGGGGAACAAAGCCTTTGACGGATCGGCAGTCAGAGAGCGGGCAGGGCGCTTTTCTATCGAGTCAGAGTAAAGCAGACGCACAGGAAGCAAAAAAACGGCAGACATCAGAAATCCGCGTGGAGACAAAAGGGCGGCTGCAGGAGACCAGACCGGAGGCAGAGGGGCAGCCACAGGAGATTGGCATGGAGGCAGAGAGACGACCGCAGGAAATCAGACCAGAGACAGGGCGGTCGCAGGAGATCAAATCGGAGATGGAGAGACGGTCGCAGGAAACCAGACCAGAAACAGAGAGGCAGCCGCAGGAGATCGAACCGAAGGCAGAGAGGCAGCCGCAAGAGACCAGACCGGAGACAGAAGAGGCGGCGGGAGCATCTGATGGGGAAGCCCTAAATCTGGATCCTGCGCTTTTGGGATTCCTTGATGCGGATACCTATGGAGAAAAGCTGAATTTTTTAGCCGCGCTGCATGGTCGGATCACGGACGATATGATCAATACGATGTCCGTATCCCTTGATATGGAGATCAATGACGGAAATGTCGAGGAACGCTACGAGGCTTTGAAAAACGGGCTTCTTATGCTGAAAAAATATGAGAGCAGCCGGCTGCGGTGATTACGGCGCTCTGCAGTATCCCTTTTCTGACCGCGGCGCGGGTAAAAACAGGGCGCGCCGATCTGCCCGACGCTGCGGTTTTAAGCCGTATGGGAGAAGGCCGTCTTTGATAAAAGGAGTGTGTTGGCGCAAATGGAGAAAAAAGCCGTATGGAAACAATGAAACTGGAAACGCTGGTCGAGCCTTTGCTTGGATGGTATAACGCTTCTCACCGCATTTTGCCGTGGCGGGAGCATATTACGCCATATCGGGTGTGGATATCGGAGATCATGCTGCAGCAGACTAGGGTGGAAGCGGTGAAGCCGTATTACGAGCGTTTTTTGCAGGCTCTGCCGGATATCGGGAAGCTTGCGGCCGTATCGGAGGAGGAGCTTTTAAAGCTGTGGGAGGGGCTTGGTTATTACAATCGCGCCCGCAATCTGAAAAAAGCGGCGATCCTTATCGAGGAAAAATATGGAGGGCAGATGCCAAAGACCTATGCGGAACTGCTGACCCTGCCCGGAATTGGCAGTTATACGGCGGGGGCGATTGCTTCTATTGCGTTCGGGGAACCGGTTCCGGCGGTAGACGGAAATGTGCTGCGTATCCTTGCGCGGGTATTGGCGGACGACAGCGATATCAAAGAGCCAAAGACACGCCGCCGTATGGAAGGGCTGCTCGCGGCTGTGATGCCGGACGGGCAGGCGGGAGCGTTTAATCAGGCCATGATGGAGCTTGGTGCCGTGATCTGTATTCCGAACGGGGAGCCTAAATGCGTCCTTTGCCCGTGGCGGGAATACTGCCGTGCAAGGGCGGAGGACGCGGTATCTTCTTATCCTAAGAAATCCCCCAAAAAGGCGCGCGGCATAGAAGAAAAGACCGTGCTGCTTTTGCAGGATGAAAACAGGACGGCGCTGCATAGACGCCCTTTTCAGGGACTTCTGGCGGGCATGTATGAGTTCCCTACGCTGGCCGGGCACAGGAGCGAAGAGGAGGTCTTAGCGTATTTAAAGGAACTGGGCTATAAGGCGGTCCGTATCCGGCGTCTGGAGGATGCCGTACATATCTTTACCCATAAAGAATGGCATATGATCGGGTATGCGGTCCGTGTGGACGAGCTGGAACGCCCGCAGGCGGATGAGGAATCGGGGCTTTTATTTGTGGAAACAGAGGAAGCGGAAAAAAGATATCCCATCCCTTCGGCTTTTGCGGCGTATGCAAAATATCTGCGCCTTCGGCTTGGAAATGAGAAATACCGATAAGTTTCGGGGAAATGAGGAATACAGGCAGGCTTCGGAAGAATGAGGAATACAGGCAGGCTTCGGGAGAATAAAAAATACCGGTAAGTTTCGGGGAAATGAGAAACATCGGTAAGTTTTACGGCAGGGACGGAGAGGGGGATTAGCCGTATGTGGGGATTTTGAGCCTGCGGCGGCCTGCCGGATAGGATATTGCAGGAATACTGTTTGCAGGATAGGCAAAGCTATGTTATACTCACAGAGAAAACAGGGCTTTAGAGCGTTAAAGTATCTGGAATGATCGGAAAGTATTTTAGGAGGAAGGATAATGTATTCACTGGATGAAGTAAGAAACGTCGATCCCGAGATCGCGCAGGCGATCGTAGACGAGCAGGAAAGGCAGAACAGTCATATCGAACTGATCGCATCCGAAAACTGGGTCAGCAGGGCGGTAATGGCGGCGATGGGCAGCCCGCTGACCAATAAGTACGCCGAGGGGTATCCGGGAAAGAGATATTATGGCGGCTGTCAGTGTGTAGATGTAGTGGAAAATCTGGCGATTGAGAGGGCAAAAAAGCTGTTTGGCTGCGAATATGCAAACGTGCAGCCCCATTCGGGCGCGCAGGCCAATCTGGCGGTGCAGTTCGCCGTCTGCGAGCCGGGAGATACCATTATGGGTATGAATCTGGATCATGGCGGACATCTGACGCATGGCAGTCCGGTCAATATTTCAGGGAAATATTTTAAGATCGTTCCCTATGGCGTGAATGACGACGGATTTATCGACTATGATAAGCTGCGCGAGATCGCGTTGGAAGCGAGGCCGAAGATGATCATCGCGGGTGCGTCGGCCTATGCCAGAACGATAGATTTTAAGAAGTTCCGCGAGGTCGCCGATGAAGTGGGCGCGGTGCTGATGGTGGATATGGCGCATATCGCGGGGCTTGTGGCGGCAGGGCTGCACCCGAGCCCGATCCCCTATGCGGACGTAACGACGACGACGACCCATAAGACGCTCCGCGGGCCGAGAGGCGGCCTGATCTTGGCAAGCGAAGAGTCCGCTAAGAAATACAATTTTAATAAAGCCATTTTCCCCGGTATTCAGGGAGGCCCGCTGATGCATGTGATCGCCGCCAAAGCGGTATGCTTTCAGGAAGCGCTTTCGGACGAGTTCAAGGGATACCAGAAGGGGATCATCGACAATGCGCAGGCGCTCTGCAAGGGGCTGCTCAGCCGCGGCGTCAGGATCGTTTCCGGCGGCACGGACAATCATCTGATGCTGGTCGATCTGACCAATTACGGCCTGACCGGCAAAGCGGTGGAAAAGCTGTTAGACGAGGCGCACATCACCTGCAATAAGAATACGATCCCGAACGATCCGCAGTCTCCGTTCGTAACGAGCGGCATCCGTTTGGGTACGCCGGCCGTTACCTCGAGAGGCATGAATACGGAGGACATGGATCGGATCGCAGAGGCGATCGCTCTGGTGATCAAGGGCGGGGAGGAAAAGATCCCGCAGGCGAAAGCGATCGTAGACGACCTTACCCGGAAATATCCGCTGCTGTAAGCGCTTGTATCCATACGGGAGACTGCTGTAAAACGGATATGTATGCAGACGGAGTTTTACAGCGGTCTTTTTGTATGGGACTGTAAATGAGATGTAGGATATATAGATGATAGATGTATGCGAAGAGAGGAAAAAAGTTATGGTTCATAAACTGTTGCAGAATAAGAATTACAAGCTCATCTTATGGAATCTGGGCCGTATTCTTGTTTTGGGCGTTATCTTATATGCCGTATTTATAAGCTTTCGTATGAATATGGTAGGCAGGACTTTGTGGCTTGATGAGATGAGTTTATCGTGGTCGATTCTAAAGCGGCATATCTGGGAACTGACGAGCGAGCCTCTGGAAATTACGCAGAGCGCCCCGATCATTTATTTATACATTGTGAAAGCCTTTCAGATTTTATTCGGAAAGTCTGAATTTATATTGCGGCTGCCTTCCTTTTTATTTTATTGCGGCCTATTAGCGGTCTCTTATCTTTTTATGAAAAAGTCGGGAATGAAGCTGCCGCTGACGGGCTGCGCGATGATCGCCAGTCTTTCCGTCCTGATGAAGTATGCGAGCGAATTGAAGCAGTATATGTGCGAGGCGTGTCTGGCGATGGGGATCTTATATCTGTATTCTCGTTATTTGTCGAAGGAAAATAAAAAATTAAAGGATTGGCTCCTTTTTTCCGGCATATGCGCGGCTTTTATTTGGGGGGGAATCCGTGCTGCTTTGTATCCGGGGGAATCTTGACCGTTGAATTTTTGGATGCCGTGATAAGAAAAGATTTTGCCAGAGTAAAGGAAGTGCTGCTGGCAGGCGTGATAATTATTTTCAGCTTCTTTTTATATTACCTGTATTGGTTAAAGCCGGTGATAGATGCGGGCGGAATGACGGCTTACTGGAAGGACAAAAAGTTCCCTCTATTATTTTTTGTTTCCAAAGAAAACTTTGTCCTTGCAAAAAATTTAATATTTAGCTATTTGAATTATTTTAAGGATTGCAGGACTTTAGCAGCGATCTTTTGTCTGCTTGCGATGATATTATCTTTTGTGCGCAGGAAAAAGGAGATCATGGCTGTTTCTGTAATGTTTGTGATTATGCTGATCGCTTCTTCCATGGGGCTTTTTCCTGTTCAGGACAGGATATGGCTGTTTTTTTATCCGATCCTAATCGTTTTGATTGTGTATCTGGGAAGCGTGGTGATCAAGTCGGGAAAAGCAGAGGGATATCTGGTCATCCTTCCTTTATGTATGCTGATTTTTTATCAGGGACAGGGCATAGTCAATTACAGGAATCCTGATCATGTGTTTCGGCAGAATGAAGAGGTGAACGGATTGATCTCATATGCGGAGGATCATATCAAAAATGAGAGGCTTTATCTGTATGGGAATATTGTAAGGCTGTTTCAATATAAGACCGGTATGGACAATCATTCCATAGGAGAAGGAGAAAATAATGTCGTATATGGGGAAGTGGATTTTGCGAATCAGGCGAACCGGGAGGATGTCGAGTATCTCATAGAAAATCCGAATCTGTATCTTATGTTTGGGCACACGTTTAACAGAAGGATATTCCCTCTTTTTAAGGAACTGACCGATCACGGGTATCTGTATCTGGTAAAACGGGATTATGGCACGCCTCTGTATTACTATTCGGACGCGTATATGACGGATAAGGTTTCCGCCGAGCTTACCTACATAGATTCCTACGAGAAAGAAGGGCTGGACATAGTAAAGCTCCAAGTGAAAAATACGGGGGATTATTATCTCGGGAACGGATACAATGATCTGTATATCGGTACGTCGGACGGCAGAATCAAAACGGTCGTCTCCAAACAATTAAACGCGGGGGAAAGCTGTGATGTCGAGGTTTCCTTAAAACGGGCCGACCGTGAAAAGGAGCTGGAACTGGGGTTATATCTGGAAGATCAATACGCGTTTTCTGCGTTCGGCGCTTCCGATATTCCGTTAGCGTATGCGGACGGCAGGTGGGCGCTGCGCTGATCAAAGCTTTCCCGTCCGCCTTCCGCCTTGTTGCGTGCGGAAATAATTGCGCGCATACAGTCCCGACTGCTTGACAAATCGGCGGCGCTATGATATATATTATTACTATGTGAGGTACTTGTATACAATTATGCAATGCCCGCGAAAGAAACAGACAGGAGGATACTATTATGAAAAAGAAAGTATTGGCAGTAATTCTTACGGCGGCAATGGCGTTGGCGGCGACGGCCTGCGGCAGCAGCGCTGAGGCGCCTGCGGCGGATGCGGGGACCGAAAGCCCTGCGGGAGACGAAAGCGCTTCCGGGGAAGAGGGCGCAGAGGCGGAGAGCGCTTCGGGCGATACTTTTATCATCGCGACCGATACGGTATTCGCGCCTTTTGAGTTTACGGATGCGGACAACAATTTTGTCGGAATAGACGTTGATATTCTGGCGGCGATCGCTGAGGATCAGGGTTTTACCTATGAGCTGCAGTCTCTGGGCTTTGACGCAGCCCTGCTTGCCGTGGAGTCCGGTCAGGCGGACGGCGTGATTGCCGGTATGTCCATCACGGATGAGAGAAAACAGAAATTTGATTTTTCGGATTCTTATTATGACGCGGGCGTGACGATGGCCGTGGCGAAGGGCTCCGACGTCGCTTCCTTTGAGGATCTGAGCGGTAAGAAAGTAGCGGTCAAGACAGGGACGAACGGCGCGGCTTATGCGAAGTCGATCTCCGAGCAGTACGGCTTCGATATCGTAGAATTTGCGGATTCACCGACGATGTATCAGGACGTTATCACGGGCAACACCGCGGCGTGCTTTGAGGATTATCCGGTCATGGCTTACAACATCCAGCAGGGCGCGGGCATGGAGATGCCGGGCGATGTCAACGAGTCTTTGACGCCTTACGGATTCGCCGTAAAGAAGGGTGAGAATGCGGAGCTGCTTTCCATGTTTCAGGCAGGCTTAAAGAACATTAAGGAAAACGGCAAATACGATGAGATCGTTGCAAAATATACAAAATAGAACTGACCGAGGGCTGCGCAGAGATTCGGATCAGAAGATGTCTGCTAACGCAGACCCGAATCTCGCGCCAAGACTCGCGGGCGGGTCTTGAATATGCAAAAACCGGAAAGGGTGGTTAGAAGGGCATGTCGTTTTGGGGATTAATCAGAGAAAATGGGATCTATCTGACGGTGGCGATGGGAAAGACATTGGAGCTGACCTTTTTGTCGCTGGTCTTCGCCGCTGTGATTGGCCTGTTTTTCGGGCTTTTGAACGTATCCCGCTATAAAGCGTTCAATATCATCGCCAATGTGTATATAGACTGTATCCGCGGCGTGCCTCTGATCGTGCTTGCCTTTTTCGTATATTTCGGCGTCCCGATGGCGACGGGCGTAAGGCTGAACGCTCTGGTCGCGGGCATTATCTCCCTGAGCATGAACGCGGGCGCTTATATGGCGGAGATCGTGCGCGCGGGGATCCAGTCCATCGACAAGGGACAGATGGAGGCGGCCAGAAGTCTGGGCCTTTCCTACGGCACTTCCATGCGCAAGGTCGTATTGCCGCAGGCGATCCGGGTCATGATCCCTTCCATTATCAATCAGTTTATCATTACCCTGAAAGACACTTCCATCCTCTCCGTGATCGGCTTCCCGGAGCTGGTAAAAGCGGGGCAGATCGTGATCGCAAGGAATTTTGAAACGTTTAAGATGTGGGCGATCATCGCGGTCATGTATCTGATCGTCATTACGACGCTTTCAAAGATTGCAAGGGCACTGGAAAGGAAGATCTCCTATGGAAAATAAGAATGTCAAGATCAGCGTAAAGGAACTGCGGAAGAGCTTCGGCCATCTGGAAGTGCTCAAAGGGATGAACGTAGAAGTCTGCGAAGGAGAAGTCGTGTGCCTGATCGGGCCATCCGGCTCCGGCAAGAGCACCTTTCTGCGCTGTCTGAACGCGCTGGAAAAGATCACGGCGGGCAGCGTTATCGTGGACGGCTACGATCTGACGGACAAGAAAAATCACAATATCAATAAAGTGCGGGAAAATATTGGCATGGTGTTCCAGCATTTCAATCTCTTTGCCAATCTGAACGTGATCCAGAATATCATGCTGGCTCCGGTGGAATTAAAAAAGATGACGAAGCAGGAAGCGCATACAAGGGGCATGGAGCTGCTGGAAATGGTAGGGCTCTCGGAAAAGGCGGAGGTATATCCGAGCAAGCTCTCCGGCGGCCAGAAGCAGCGTGTCGCGATCGCCAGAGCACTGGCCATGAACCCGGATATCATGCTCTTTGACGAGCCGACGAGCGCCCTTGACCCCGAGATGGTGGGCGAGGTATTGGAGGTCATGCAGAACCTTGCGAAAAACGGCATGACGATGGTCGTGGTAACGCATGAGATGGGATTTGCCAGAGAGGTGGCGAGCCGTGTGATCTTTATGGACGAAGGCATTATCGTAGAGGAGGGCACGCCGCAGGAGGTGCTTCAAAATCCCAAGCAGCCGCGCACGATCGATTTCCTTAACAAAGTCCTTTAAAGGGGGCTGCTGCAGACCGGGGTTTGCAGCAGTCTCTTTTTTGTTGCATTTCTGATTTTTCTGTGATAAAATATCCATCGTTGACAAACAACTGTCCTCATGAAGCGGACAAAAGGAGATGCGAATGAAGGATGAAGGCGGATATTTTGTATTGAAACAGCGGGCCGTACCGGAGGTTTTGCTAAAGGTAGTGGAGGCGAAGCGTCTGTTGGACTCGGCGAAGGCGCTGACCGTTCAGGAGGCGACGGAAAAGGTCGGGATCAGCAGGAGCTCCTTCTACAAATATAAGGAGGATATTTTTCCCTTTCACGACAATTCTCAGGGAAAGACCTTGACGCTTACGCTGCAGATGGACGACAAGCCGGGACTGCTTTCCGATGTGCTGGGGATCGTCGCGCAGTTTCATGCGAATATCCTTACGATCCATCAGAGTATCCCGATCAGCGGCGTGGCCTCTATCAGCCTCAGCGTTCAGGTATTGCCGATGACGCAGGACGTATCGGAAATGATCGAGGAGATGGAGCGTCAGGAAGGCGTCCGTTATGTAAAAATACTTGCTAAGGAGTAAAGATTATGGTTTATGCGGCAATTTTAGGCTACGGCACGGTAGGAAGCGGCGTAGCGGCGGTACTGGAAGAGAATAAGGAGATGATCGCCCAGAAGGCGGGCACGCAGATCAGCGTGAAATATATTCTGGATTTGCGGGAGTTTCCGGGCGATCCGAATGCGGACAAGGTCGTGCATGATTTTGAAGTGATTCTGAAGGATAAGGACATTTCCGTGGTCTGTGAAACAATGGGAGGAACGGAACCGGCCTATACGTTCTCCAAAAAGGCGCTGCTGGCGGGCAAGAGCGTATGCACCTCCAATAAGGAGCTGGTCGCGGCGCACGGGCCGGAGCTGCTGCGTCTGGCGCGGGAAAATAACTGCAATTATCTGTTTGAGGCCAGCGTAGGCGGCGGGATCCCGATCATCCGCCCGATGAATTATTCCCTGACGGCGGAGAAGATCGACGGGATCATGGGGATCCTGAACGGGACGACCAATTATATTCTGACGAAGATGGAGCAGGAGGGAGCGGACTTTGAGAGCGTGCTGAAGGAGGCGCAGGAAAAGGGCTATGCGGAAAAGAATCCCGAGGCGGATATCGAGGGGTACGACGCCTGCCGCAAGATCGCGATCCTCTCCTCCTTAATGCTGAGCAAGACCATTCACTATGAAGATATTTATACGGAAGGGATCACGGGGATCACGGCGGCGGATTTCTGCTATGCGAAAGCGATGAGCAGGACGATCAAGCTGCTGGCGGTAAGCAGGCTGACGGAGGCGGGCTGCCATGTTATGGTAGCGCCCTTTCTGATACCCGATATCCACCCTCTGCGCGGCGTAGGGGGAGTGTTCAACGCGGTATTCGTACACAGCAATATGCTGGGAGATTCCATGTATTACGGACAGGGCGCGGGCAAGCTGCCGACCGCCAGCGCGGTGGTATCCGATATCGTGGACTGCGCAAGGCATTTGGGCAAGACGGTCATGTGCCTGTGGGATGAGGAAGACGTAAAACCGGCTCCCTACGGGGACATAGAGCGGCGCTTCTTTGTACGCGCGGATCGGGAAAAGCTCTGCGAAGAGCGGGCGAGGGAGCTTTTCGGGGAGATCGAGACGATACGGCCTGCGGAGCGCCTGACGGATTATGGGTTTGTAACGCCGCCGATACGCGAGGCGGATTTTGAAGCGGCCGCCGGAAGGACGGCAGGGATTTTAAGCAGGATACGGCTGGAGGATTGAGATATGAAATATGTGATCGTATTAGGCGACGGCATGGCGGATGAACCGCTGGAAGCGTTAGGGGGCGAAACGCCGCTTTCCCATGCAAGGACAAAAACGCTGGACGAGCTGAGCAAAAGCTCTGAGATCGGTATGGTGCATACGATACCGGACGGAATGAAGCCGGGATCGGATACGGCCAATCTGTCCGTGCTGGGCTATGATCCGCGGCTGTGTTATTCCGGCCGCTCGCCTCTGGAGGCGCTCAGTATCGGCGTGCCGATGAAAGAGAGCGACGTGGCGCTGCGCTGCAATCTTGTGACGATCTCGGAGGAAGAGGGGCTTGCGTTTGAAAAGCGCCGGATCCTAGACCACAGCTCCGGCGAGATCAGTACGGAGGATGCCGCCGTGCTGCTAGAGGCGGTCAGGGCGGAGCTGGAAAACGAGACCTACCGCTTTTATGTCGGTACGAGTTACCGCCACTGCCTGATCTGGGATCATGGCGAGACGATAGAGCTGGCGCAGCCGCACGATCATTTAGGCTGCGAGATCGGGCCGTATCTTCCGTCTCAGCCGGATCTGCGCACGATGATGGAAAAGAGCTATGAAATACTAAAGGATCATCCGCTGAATGCGCAAAGGCGGCGGGAAGGCTTAAATCCCGCAAACTGCTGCTGGTTCTGGGGCGCGGGGACGAAGCCGCTCCTTCCCAGCTTTGCGTCCGCGCACCATAAAAGGGGCGTGATGATCTCCGCGGTCGATCTTTTAAAGGGGATCGCGGTCGGCGCGGGAATGGATAATATTAAGGTGGAGGGGGCGAACGGCGGCCTTCATACCAATTATGAAGGGAAAGCGGCGGCGGCGGTCAAGGCGCTGTCAGAGGACGCTTACGATTTTGCCTATATCCACATCGAGGCTCCGGATGAAATGGGACATCAGGGAAGTCTGGAGAAAAAGATCAAAGCCATTGAGAATATCGACATGCATGTCATAAAGCCGCTGACAGAGGGACTGAAGGCGGCGGGCGAGGATTACCGGCTGCTGGTGTTGCCGGATCACCCGACGCCGGTCCGCGTGCGGACGCATACGGACGCCGACGTGCCGTACCTATTGTACGACAGTACAAGGCCGGTCGAAAATGCATACCATTATAACGAAAAAGAGGCGGCGATGTCAGGAGTCCGCGTGGAAAAGGGACATGAACTGATACGCAGGCTTTTTGAGGAAGCGGTATAAAAGAAAAAAAGAAAGGATGGGGCTGCGCAGGCCGGACGGGAGCGTCCGCGCGATAGTCCCGCTTGGTTGGAACAATGAAAAAAGTAGTAAAATTCGGCGGCAGTTCGCTGGCGAGCGCGAAGCAGTTCCAGAAAGTCGCGGAGATCGTAAAGAGCGACAGGGAGCGGCGTTATGTGGTGCCGTCCGCGCCGGGCAAGCGGCATATGCACGATACGAAAGTAACGGACATGCTCTACGAATGCTATGAGCTGGCGGAGCAGGATAAAAGCTATTCCCGGCAGTTAAAGCAGATCAGGCTGCGGTATGAGGAGATCATCACGGGTCTCGGGCTTTCCCTGTCCTTAGATGAGGAATTTGCAGAGATCGACGCAAAGTTTGCGGCGAAGGCGGGCAGGGATTACGCTTCCTCCCGCGGAGAATATCTGAACGGGATCATTATGGCGCATTATTTTGATTTCCCCTTCGTGGACGCGGCGGAGGTCGTCCGCTTTGATGAAAACGGCGCGTTCCTGCCGGATAAGACCAACGAGCTGCTGCGGGCGCGGATGGAGGAGCTGGAATATGCCGTCCTTCCCGGTTTTTACGGGGCGAAGGAGGACGGTACGGTCGTGACCTTCTCCCGGGGAGGCTCGGATATCACGGGCTCGATCCTTGCGCGGGCCGTGCGCGCGGACGTGTATGAGAACTGGACGGACGTCTCGGGCTTTCTGATCGCGGATCCGCGTATTATCGACAGGCCGGAGGTGATCGAGACGATCACCTATCGGGAACTGCGGGAGCTCGCCTATATGGGCGCGACCGTGCTGCATGAGGAATCCATCTTCCCGGTGCGCAAGGAAGGGATCCCGATCAATATCCGCAATACCAATTCGCCGGAGGACAAGGGCACATGGATCGTGGAAAGCACCTGCCAGAAGCCGAAATATACGATCACGGGGATCGCCGGGAAAAAGGGCTTTTGCTCCATCAATATTGAAAAGGATATGATGAACTCCGAGGTCGGATTTGGCAGGCGGGTGCTTCAGGTATTTGAAGAGAACGGGATCTCCTTTGAGCATATGCCCTCCGGGATTGATACCCTGACCGTTTTTGTGCATTTGGACGAATTTATTGAAAAAGAGCAGAAGGTAGTGGCCGGCCTGCACCGCCTGACCGACCCGGATTCCATTGATATTGAGTCCGATCTGGCGCTGATCGCGGTCGTAGGGCGCGGTATGCGTTCGACAAGGGGGACCGCCGGACGGATCTTTTCCGCGCTGGCCCATGCCAATGTCAACGTTAAGATGATCGATCAGGGCTCGAGCGAGTTAAATATCATCATCGGCGTGAGCGACAATGATTTTGAAGCGGCGATCCGGGCGATCTACGATATCTTTGTGATCGCGCAGATCTAAGAAAGCGCAGGCCCGCGGGCCTTACGGGAGTATGGGCGGAGAGCGCGCCCGGAAAGGGAAGACAGCATGAATCTGGATCGTTTATTTGAAGAAAAAAAGAGGCAGATCATCTCCTTTGAGATATTTCCGCCCAAACACGGAAGCTCTTTAAAAAATATCGACGAGACGCTGGAGATATTGAGCAGTCTGCAGCCCGATTTTATCAGCATTACCTTTGGCGCGGGCGGGAGCGTGGCGAACAATAAGACGATAGAGCTGGCGAAAAAGATCAAGCGGGTGTACCGGATCGAACCGGTCGTACATCTGACCTGCTTAAATTATACGAAAGCGGAGATCGCTTCTATGCTGGACGAGCTGCAGGAGGCGGGCATTTATAATCTCCTAGCGCTCAGGGGGGATAGGAATCCCGATATCGAGCCGAAAAAGGAATTTTTGTATGCCAACGACCTGATCCGTTTTATTCGGGAGCAGAGCGACGCCTTTCATATCTGCGCGGCCTGCTATCCCGAGACCCATCTGGAGGCGGAAAGCAGGGCGGCCGACCTGCGCCATCTTAGGGAAAAGGTGGAGAGCGGCGCGACCCATTTGATCTCCCAGCTCTTTTTTGACAATCAGAAGTATTACCGCTTTCTGGAAGATGCGGCGATCGCGGGGATCGACGTCCCGATCGAGGCGGGGATCATGCCCGTGACCAATAAGGCGCAGATCGAGCGCATGGTGACGACCTGCGGGGCGAGCCTGCCGGAGAAATACGCGCGTATCATGCGGAAGTTTGAGGACAGGAAGGAAGCGCTGTTTGACGCGGGCATGGCTTATGCCGTAAATCAGATCGTGGATCTTTTAACAAACGGCGTGGACGGCATCCATCTCTATACGATGAACAATCCGGCCGTCGCAAGGAGGATCTGCGAGAGCGTCAGGAACCTGATCGGATAGGGGTTTCATAATTCTTGACTTTTCAACAGGAAAGGATAATAATAGTGATGGCGCGGTCGGGCGTATGCCGCCGCAGCCGTGATTTGGAAGGAGTGGGGACAGGAATGGAAAAGAAAGAGATTGACTGGTCTGGACTGGGATTTGAATATGTGCAGACGGACAAACGGTTTGTTGCAAATTATCGCAACGGCGCGTGGGACGAGGGCGCGCTGAGCGGGGACGCGAACGTTGTCATCAATGAATGCGCGGGCGTTCTGCAGTATTCGCAGTCCTGCTTTGAAGGGCTGAAGGCTTATACGACGGAGGACGGGCGTATCGTTACGTTCCGCCCCGATATGAACGGCCAGCGCATGGAGGATTCCTGCAAGCGTCTGGAAATGCCGGTGTTTCCAAAGGAGAAATTCGTGGAAGCGGTGCTCCAGACGGTAAAGGCAAACGAGGCGTACGTGCCGCCTTACGGCTCGGGCGCGACCTTGTATATCCGGCCGTATATGTTTGCGAGCGGATCGGTCATCGGCGTAAAGCCGGCCAGCGAATATCAGTTCCGTATCTTTACGACGCCGGTAGGCCCGTATTTTAAGGGCGGCGCAAAACCGATCACGATCCGGGTCTGCGATTATGACAGGGCGGCCCCGAACGGAACCGGCCATATCAAGGCGGGGCTCAATTACGCGATGAGCCTGTATGCGATCGTGGACGCGCACAAACAGGGATATGATGAAAATATGTATTTGGATGCGGCGACGCGCACTAAGGTAGAGGAGACGGGCGGCGCGAATTTCCTGTTTATCACAAAGGACAATAAGGTCGTAACGCCGAAGTCAGGCAGTATCCTGCCCTCGATCACGAGACGCTCCCTGATGTATGTAGCGAAGGAGTATCTCGGCTTAGAGACGGAGGAACGGGAGGTCTATAAAGAAGAGCTGACGGAGTTTGCGGAATGCGGCCTGTGCGGAACGGCGGCCGTGATCTCCCCGGTAGGAAAGATCGTGGATCACGGAAAGGAGATCTGCCTGCCAAGCGGCATGGAGGCTATGGGGCCTGTGACGCAGAAGCTGTACGATACACTGACCGGGATCCAGATGGGACGTATCAAAGCGCCGGAAGGCTGGATCCAAGAAATCAGATAAGGATAACGCATTGACCGGGAAAAGGACTGCTGTGAAATGAATGTTTGGCAAATCAGGCTCATTTTGCAGCCGTCCTTTTTCGATCAGTCCGAAAAAAAACGTCAAAGGAGAAACGGATGGAGAGAACCTATGTGATCGGGGTCGCTGGCGGAACGGCCTCGGGCAAGACGACGATCGTAAAGATCATCAAGGAGTATTTCGGCGAGGATATCGCGCTGATCGGGCATGACTGTTATTATAAGGCGCACGACGATATGCCCTTTGCAGAGCGGGAAAAGCTCAACTATGACCATCCCGCTTCCTTTGATACCGAACGCATGGTACGGGATGTGCTCGCGCTGAAAGCAGGAAAAACGATCGAGAGGCCGGTGTATGATTATAATGTCCATAACCGCGCCAAAGAGACGGTAACGGTAGAGCCGAAGAAGATCCTGATGCTGGAAGGGATCCTGATCCTAGAATCCGAGGCGCTCAGAGAGCTGATGGATCTAAAGATCTTCGTGGATACGGACGCGGACGAGCGGCTGATGCGCAGGATCACAAGGGATATGGCGGAGCGGGGCAGGAGCGTGGAATCGGTGCTGCGCCAGTACCGCACGACGGTAAAGCCCATGCATGAACAGTTTGTCGAACCGTCCAAAAAGCATGCGGATCTGATCATTCCCCGCGGCGGCAAAAATAACGTGGCGATCGCGATCTTAAAAAATTATCTGAAAAAAATACTGGACGGAGATGAGACGGAGTGAGCATAGCAGAGCACAGGGCGGCGTATCCGTATTTATATGAGACGCATTTGCATACCAGCGAGGCCAGCAGGTGCGGAAAGGCGGGCGGCGCAGAGATGGCGCGCGTCTATCGGCAGGCCGGATATACGGGCGTATTTGTGACGGATCATAACTGGGGCGGCAATACGGCGCTTGACCGTCATCTGCCGTGGGAGGAATTTCTGGAAGGATTTTTTAGGGGCTATGAAGCGGTCAGGAGCGAGGGAGAAAGGATCGGGCTGGACGTCTTTTTCGGCTGGGAAGCGGGCTATAACGGGACGGAATTTTTGATCTACGGGCTGTCAAAGGAATGGCTGTTGTCGCATCCGCAGATACGGAACGCGTCGGTTGCGGAGCAGTTCCGTCTGGTGCATGAGGGCGGCGGGCTCGTGATCCATGCCCACCCGTTCCGCGAGGAAGCTTATATCCCTAAGATACGGCTCTTTCCAGAGTATGTGGACGGCGTGGAAGGGATCAACGCCATGCACAGCAACAGCAAAAGCCGCGCCCATGCGGATAAGACGTATGACGAAAAGGCCGTCGCCTATGCCAAACAATATGACCTGCCGATGACGGCGGGGTCGGATATGCATGTGAGCGATATCTTAGGAGGCGGCATGGCTTTTTCGGAAAAGCTGCAAAGCGGCGCGGATTTTGTAGAGCGGATACGCGCCCGCGCGCCGTATCTGCTGACAAACGGAGAAGAATGGTTCGACCGGGACGGGAACAGGCTCGCCTAAGCGGCTCCTTTTTCATCGGGAGCCGGAGATTTGGCTGGCCTATGTCCCATATACAATAGAAAGGGGAATCTCATACGATATGGGATTCCCCTTTTGCTGTCGATAAGCGGAGTTACGTTAGATGGGAGCTATCCCCTCGTGCGTTTATTCCGTAAACCGATCTACGATGGAACTGATCTCCGACGCGTTGTCCTGATTGGTCTTTCCGACGTTCTCCAATTCTTCCGCCGTGAAATTGGTCTGTTCGATCTTTTTGACGATGTCGCCTACGCCGATCTCATTTTCTTCGGAAGCGGTCTTAATGACGTCCATACGTTCCCGGATACTGGATACGGAGGATACGAACCCGCTGGAGGTCTCTTCGATCTCGCTGATCGCCTGACGGATATCCTCCACGGAGCCGCCGTATTCGTTTGCGATATTGGCAAACTCATGGAACTTGCTGGCGACGTCGGTCTCCATAAAGCTGATGATATCGTCTACGCAGTCCTGAACGTTCTTGATATGCGTATTGATCTCGCCGCAGATATCGGAGATCTGTCTGGCTGTAGAGGAAGAATTTTCCGCCAGATTGCCGATCTCCTGCGCCACGACCGCAAACCCGCGGCCCTGCTCGCCCGCTCTGGCCGCCTCGATCGAAGCGTTTAAGGAGAGCAGATTGGTCTGGTTCGCGATCTCAAGAATCTGCTGCGCCATGTCGTTGATCCGGGTCAGGGACTGCAGGTTGACCATTGCCGTCTCCATATTGCTGCGGTTACGCCGTATCTTTTCGTCGGATTCTACCAGCGTATTCTCCGCCATTTCCTTCATGCCCGCGGCGGTCTGCAGGAGCTGGTCGCTCTTTTCGTTGCCTGCGTGTACCTTTTCGTCTACCCGCGCGACCAGCTCGGATATCTTTTCGACCTCCTGCGCCACATTGCTGATGGCTTCGTTGGTGGTGGTAATGCTGGCGGCAAGCTGCTGCGTGGTGGCCGAATTGTCTCCTACGCTCTCCGCCATATTATGGGTCGCTTCCGACATCTTACCGCTCGAAGCGTTCAGGGATTCCGTGCAGCTGCGCAGGGTATCGACGATCTCCCGCAGGGTGGCGTAAAGGGAATCCATAGCCGTGGCGATCCTGCCCGTCTCGCTGGAGCCGCCCACGTAGCGCTGCATTTCCTTCGGCGCCTGCAGATCCAGATTTTTCAGCTTGACGATCGCCCTTTCGATCACCGCAAGGGGCCTTACGCAGGTCCTTACGGAAACCCAAGACAGGGCTGCGATCAGCAGGAAAGCGGCGATACAGATGATCCCCAGAGCCAGACGGTTCTGATTGGCCATGCTGTAGATCTCGCTTTCGCTGTCGCTGAGGATCACGGCCCAGCTGCGCTCCGGCAGGTAACGGTACATAGCGACGCTCTTTACGCCGTTTTCGTCTTCGTAGTCGATCTCTCCCGTGAGAGCCTGCGGATCCGCCTGAATCCGTGCCATCGCCTCAAGCAGCATGGGATCTGTGATCTCCGCGCCGATCAGCGTCTCGTCCTGATCGTAAATATAGGTGGAAGCGGCGGTATCGATCATGTAATTGCGCGCGTTTGCAAGCCCTTTGAGTTCCATATTGCTGATAACGTCCGTCAGGCTCGAAGCAAGCTGCCCACCGCCTGTGAAACCTATGATATTCCCGCCCTCGTCATAGATACCGCAGTAGAGAGACAAAAGGAGCTGCCCAGAAGCGGGAGAGGTGAAGATCCCGAGATTGTATACGCCGCCGTTTTCAGCCAGAATAGAATCCTGAAGCTGCTGTAAGCGGTCTCCTTCCCGCAGGACGAAGCCGATCATTTCCGGGTTGGAATGGGCCGTCGTCCGAGAAGTCCAGTCGCATACGTAAAGGCCCTCCCAGCTGCTCATTCCCGCATAATAGCTCGACGTGTAATCCTGCGCCTTCTGCATAAGTTCCGGGTCGGTGGGGTTTTTAAGCAGTTCCGTCAGCACAGGGGCCTTTGCATAGGAGCTCATCAGATCTTCCGCCTGCTTGACGTACTGCTCCGTGAGCTGCGCTCTGGCGTTCAGGGCGGTCTCCATGTCGTTGATCGCCGCGTTTTTCATCGCAACCGTCATGTTCCGGTTGGCGATCAAAAACAGCAGCAGGATACATACCGCGGTCACGGCGGAAATAACGGTCGTGATCACCGCGCTCATTTTTCGATTCTTCATCTTATCTCGCCTCCTATTTTGATTTCCTTTCTTATCATACTATCATAATTTCCTATGCAGGAAAACAAAAAAAACGGATTTTCCGCATAAGATTTCCTGTTTCGCCGTTTATGCTAAAAGCCTTCCTTTTTTGCCCGCCGTCTTGAAGCTTTTTTGCGTTTGTGGTATACTTTTCTACGCAAAGGCGGGTTCGCTCCGTCCGTCCCCGCGTGGAATAAATAAAAAATAAATAGGATAGAGGACAGGGAGCCCCGTTTCAGGCCGCGAACCGCTATTGAGCAAAAGAGCCCGGAACGGGGCACGGTTATTATATTAAGAATTATTGAATAATTTAAAATATCGGCGCTTTCCGGCGAATAAAATGGTATAATATGAGCACTTAGCGAGGTGTTGTCGAGCTTAGTGCGAATAGATACCTGACTTCTTAATGAGGTCTTTTCGAATTTAGAAGTCATGGTATAATATCCTCGCAGACAATGAGCAGTGCGAAAACAGCGGACGGCAAAATTTCTGCCTGCAGAAAATTTTGGCGGGAGCTGTTTTGATAGGGCGAAGCCCGGGAACGAGAAAATCGAAGATTTTCGAGTGGGCACTGCGAGTTTATGGAAGGAAGCTTAGCGAAAGTTTTAAGGCATAGAAAGAAAGCGGGAGCTTTACGGAGGGATCACATGAGAAAAGAGAAGAAGAGATCGAAAAAGAATCTATTCAGATATATCGCGTGCGCCGCCTTTCTGGCGCTGATGTGCTTTTTGACTCCGGCGGGCGTATGCGCGAAGGAGGAGGATTCCCTTACGGAGGTGCAGATGGAGGGAACGATCACGGCAAATTCGTCGCTGAACGTCCGCTCCGGCCCGGGAACGAAATATGAGGTGATCGCCTCGGTGAACGGGGGCGAGCTGGTCGAAATCACAGGGGAGACGGATAACGGCTGGTATCGGATCCGTTTGGACGAGGAAGGAAAAACGGGTTATGTTTCCTGCAAATATGTAGAGCCGGCGGAATTGCAGCCGGAGGACGGAGAGGAGACGGAAGAGGAAGAAGAAAAGGAAGAAGGCGAGCCGGAGGAGGGCTACCGGGGGCTGAACCAGAGCCCGTATGTCAAAAAGATGGCGGCGCTGCTGGCCGGTATCGTCATTGTTTTAATTTTGCTGCTGCTGACGCTGAGAGGACTGCGCAGGGACGAGGAGGAAGAAGAGGACGACGGATACCCGGACGGCGATGAGGAAGACGACGGATACGCAGACGACGATGCGGATACGGAGGACGGCGGGATCGAAGACGACGAGGAAGAGAATGAGGACGAGGACGAAGAGGACGACGTGGAGGATAGGCCGAGAAGAGGCGGCGGGAAGAAGAAGGCCAAAAAGCCGGATTCCCATGTAAAAACGGCCAAAAAGTCGGAGAAGAAATCGTATTATCTGCGGGAAGAGGACTATCGCGTCGAGATCGATCCCAGCTTTTTTGAGGATAAGGAGCCGATCGAGCAGCCGGATATGGTAACGGGTTATCTGGAACGTAAACGTTTGGAGGAGGAGATGGGCGAGGCCTCCAAGCAAAAGGAACTGGATCAGGCGATGGAGAAATTAAACGAACTGCAAAGGGAGATCGAACGCCTGAAAAGGAAGGAGTGACAAAGAAAGGACTGACAGGGGAAGGACGCTTTGGCGGCTTTATCTGACTTTTTTGCGCGCATGGCATATGATAGGGAAAAGAGAGTAAATCGGGTGTATGGATGGAAACATATCGCTATGAGACCGTAAGGGAGACGATAGACAGGCTTCTTTTGTATTATCCTTTTCTTGAAGCGGAAACGATCGGAAGCAGCGTCATGGGAAAGGAGTTGCATGTGCTGCGGATGGGAGGCGGAGAAAAGGAGGTCTTTTACAGCGCGGGCTGGCACGCGAACGAATGGATCACGACGCCGCTCTTGCTGCGTTTTCTGGAAGAATATGCGAAGGCGGCGGCGGAAGGAGAGACCCTCTGCGGGATCGACGCAAGGACTCTGTACCGGGGGACGATCCTGTATCTTTTACCGCTCGTAAATCCTGACGGAATGGAGCTGGCGACGGGCGCGCTCTCTGCGGGGCGCTATTATGACAGGGCGAGGGAGATCGCGGCCGCATATCCCGGGATCCCCTTTCCGACCGGCTGGAAGGCCAATATCGAGGGGACGGATTTGAACCTGCAGTTCCCGGCGGACTGGGAACTGGCCAGAGAGATCAAGTATGGGCAGGGTTTTTCCTCTGGGGCGATTGCACAAGAACAACCCGCCTGCAGACCTAAACCTGCGTCCTAATTTTAGCAGAAATTTTCCTCTTAATCTTAACATAGGGAAGCATTATGAATAGAATCTTAGTCATAGACGATGATGTAGAATTATGCGATTTAATCAAAAGAAGCGTCCTGCCGGAAAATATGGAAGCGGACTGTCGCTATTCTGGAAAATCGGGGCTGGAACAATTAAAAAAGTCGGACTATCAGCTTGTCATACTCGATGTGATGATGCCGGGCTGTGACGGCTTTGAAACATTGGAGCAGATCAGGCAGGAAAATACCCTGCCTATTTTAATGCTTACCGCTAAAAATGACAATGC
>CANQTG010000031.1 GCA_947626715.1 uncultured Lachnospiraceae bacterium
GCGGCTGGGCGAGGAGCAGATCAAGGAAATGCTCGAAGAGCAGATGCGGGACATAAAGACGAGGGTCGCGGAGATCCTAGACGACGAGGTCGCGCACGGGCTGGAAAAGACGGAGCGTTCCGTAGAGCGCGTCTCAAATGAAAAGGTCATGATGATCAACGAGTATTCGGATACGGTGCTGGAGGCGATCCATAAGAATCACGAGGAGGTCGTATTCCTCTACGATATGCTCAACGACAAGCAGGAAACCTTAAAAAACGCCGCGCTCGCCCTGCAGAAGCAGGCGAAGGTCGTCATGGAGCAGACGCAGGCCGTCGAGCTGCAGGTCAAGACGGTCAAAGAGCAGTCGGAAGCCGTCGGCAGGCAGGTCGTGGAGGTGCGGGAGCAGTCGGAGGCCGTAGAAGAGAAGGTAAAGGAAGTCCGGGAGCGGACGGAGGCCGTAGAAGAAAAGGTACGGGAAGTCAAGGAGCAGACGCAGGCCGTCGAGAGACAGGCGCAGGAGGTGCGGGAGCAGAGGGAGGTCGTCGAGCAGCAGACCAGAGAGGTCAGAGAGCAGCGGGAGGCGGTCGAGAAGCAGACGCAGGAGCTCTGGGAGCAGAAAGAGGCGGTCGAGAAGCAGACGCAGGAGCTCTGGGAGCAGAAAGAGGCGGTCGAACAGCAGGCGCAGTCGCTTGCGGCGGCGGCCGCTTCGGTGATACAGTCCACGCCGAGGCGGGAGCGGGAGAATGGAGCAGACGTTTCCGCGCCGAGGCGGAGCAGAGAGAATGGAGCAGACGTTTCTGCGCCGAGGCGGGAGCGGGAGAATGAATCAGACGTCTCCGCACTGAGCCGGAGCCGTGGGAACGAACCAGATCCCGCGGATCCTTTTACGGCGCAGCCTGAGCGATTGGGTTTAGGCAGAGAGCAGGCCGAGACGCTTGCGCGGGACGGCGGCGCAGAACCGCCTAAAGTCGGCGCGGAAAGCGGGACAAACGCTTCTGCGGCGCGTGACGGAAACGAAGCGGGAGCAGGGAGCGGAGAGCCGCAGGCGGGAGACGAAAGCGGAGCAGAGATCGGCGCGGGACCGGCGCAGCAAGAGAGCGGAGACGGATTTTCCGCATTGAGGCCCGACCGCATTGAGCCCGGACAGGCATCCGTCATAGAGAGGGCGGAGGAGAGCGGGAAAAAGCCGGATAGAAAGCGCAGAAGGCCCGCGGCCGAGGCGGAGCCGGAAAAAGACAGGGAACCGCAAAGGGACAGAGAGCCGGAGCGGCCGGCCGTGAATCTTTCCTTTGCCGATACGGGCGGAAACGGCCGGAACAACAACGAGAAGATATTGGCCATGCATAAGGAAGGAAAGTCCAACGTGGCGATCGCCAGAGAGCTGGGGCTGGGTATCGGAGAGGTCAAGCTGGTGATCGACCTATTCAAAGGGAGTCAGAAGTAAAATGGGATTGAGATATTATCTGCGGGGGCTGGGTATCGGTATTGCGGTAACGGCCGCGGTGATGAGCGTCTCCGCAAACAGAAGATCGACGGAGCTGACGGACGAGCAGATCAGGGTCAGGGCCAGAGCGCTGGGCATGGTGGACGGCGTGCTGACCACGCTCCCTGAGGCGGAGGAGAGCGCGCAGGGCGGCGAAACCGACGTTATGCAGATGGAAAGCGAAAGCGGACAAGCGAGCGCAGAAACGCCGGAGGCAGAGGAAGTCGCAGACAGCGCGGAAACGCCGGAGGCAGAGGAAGTCGCAGACAGCGCGGAAACGCCGGATACAAAGGAGGACGCAGACAGCGCGGAAACGCCGGAGGCAGGAGAGAACGCAGATAGAGAGGGAACGCCGGAGGCAGGAGGAAACGCAGGCAGGGCGGAAACGCCGGATCCAAAGGGAAATACCGTCACGCAGGAAACGCTGGCGGCGGGGACGTCGAAGCCAAAGGAAGCGGAGCCCGTAGTGGAAACGCATTCCGCGGTGACGGTGGCGGTCTATCCGGGCGAGGGCTCCTATACGATCAGCAGGAAGCTGGCCTCGCTGGGGCTGGTGGAATCGGCGGATATCTTCGACGACTTTCTGTGTCAGAACGGCTATGATAAAAAGCTCGCGACGGGCAATTATACGATCTATGCGGGCGCGACGGCGCACGATATCGCCAGAATCTTAACGGGCGGCTGAAAAATCCCTTGTCATGGGATTTTTCTTATGTTATAATCACTACGTTGTGTAAAAATCACGCGTGCGGATCTGCGGCCGGTGCTTCTATGACGCGGAGGTGGCTGGCAGAGAGGAAACATGCGGAAGGATAACCAGATGGAGGTAGAGACATGAGCGTTATTTCGATGAAGCAGTTGTTGGAAGCGGGCGTACATTTTGGCCATCAGACGAGAAGATGGAATCCTAAGATGGCGCCGTATATCTTTACGGAGAGAAACGGGATCCACATTATCGATCTGCAGAAATCCGTCGGCAAGGTCGACGAGGCGTACCGGGCGGTCGCGGATATCGTGGCGCAGGGCGGTACGATCCTGTTCGTAGGTACGAAAAAGCAGGCGCAGGACGCTGTAAAGGCGGAGGCGGAGCGCTGCGGCATGTTCTATGTCAATGAGAGATGGCTTGGCGGTATGCTGACCAACTTTAAAACGATCAGAAGCAGGATCGACCGCTTAAAAGCGATCGAGACGATGTCCGAGGACGGAACGTTCGACGTGCTGCCCAAGAAGGAAGTCATCAAGCTGCGGAAGGAATGGGAGAAGCTGGAGAGAAACCTCGGCGGCATTAAAAATATGGTAAGGATCCCGGACGCGATCTTTGTGGTAGATCCCAAAAAGGAAAGGATCTGCGTGCAGGAAGCGCATACGTTAGGCATTACGCTGATCGGGATCGGCGATACGAACTGCGATCCGGAAGAGCTGGACTATATTATTCCGGGCAATGACGACGCGATCCGCGCGGTGAAGCTGATCGTATCCAAGATGGCGGATGCCGTGATCGAGGCGAATCAGGGCGAGGCTGCCGACGTAGAGGAAGCGGCGGACGATGCGCAGGAGACCGAAGAGGCTCCGGCAACGGCGGAAGCATAAATCGGAGATAGATGGAGGAAGCAGGCATGGCGATTACAGCAGGAATGGTAAAGGAATTACGGGAGCTGACCGGAGCAGGCATGATGGACTGCAAAAAGGCGCTGACCGAGACAAACGGCAATATGGAAGAGGCGATAGAAGCCCTGCGGAAAAAAGGACAGGCAAAGGCGGAGAAGAAGGCGAGCCGGATCGCGGCAGAGGGCCTTTGCAGGATCGCCGTTAAGGACGATACGACGGCGGCGGTCGTCGAGGTTAATTCCGAGACGGATTTTGTCGCGAAAAACGCGGATTTTCAGGGCTTTGTAGAAGCGGTCGCACAGCAGGCGGTGGATTCCGACGCTGCGGATATGGATGCGTTCTTAGCGGAGAGCTGGAATCAGGATACGTCCAAGACCGTACAGGAGGCGTTGGTAGATAAGATCGCCGTGATCGGCGAGAAGCTGAGCATCCGCAGATTTGAAAAGGTCGTAGCGAAGAACGGCTGCGTTGTCAGCTATACGCACGGCGGCGGCAGGATCGGCGTGATCGTAGAGGCGGAGACCGATGTGGTAAACGATACGGTGAAGGAAGCGCTCAACAATATCGCAATGCAGATCGCGGCGTTAAGCCCGAAGTACGTCTCCCGCTCGGAGGTGAGCGCGGAGTATATCGCGCATGAGAAGGAGATCCTGCTGGCGCAGATCCAGAACGACCCGAAGGAATCCCAGAAGCCCGAAAAGGTGATCAACGGTATGATCGAGGGACGTATCAGCAAGGAATTAAAGGAGATCTGCCTGCTCGATCAGGTATATGTCAAGGCCGAGGACGGCAAGCAGAGCGTTGGGAAGTACATCGATCAGGTCGCGAAAGAGGTCGGCGCAAAGCTTTCCGTGAAGAGGTTCGTCCGCTTTGAGACCGGCGAAGGGCTTGAGAAGAAGGAAGAGAACTTTGCGGAGGAAGTCGCAAAGCAGATGGGGCAGTAGGGTCTGCCTGAATCTTTAATGAATTTTAATGAATGGAAAAGGTAAGAGAGCCGCCGCAGGGCCTGCACAATGTCCGTCGATACGGAAAGCAGGGGCCTGCGGCGGCTGTTTTTTTATTTCCCCTATAAACTTTTCCGCCCCGTCAGACGATAAAAAGAGTAACGGAAATAGGGTATGCCGCAGGGCGGATAGGGCGTCTGCGGCGGGCTGTAAAAGGAGTTACAGGCAAGGTTCAAGGAGGATGATAATATGACTGGCGTAGCGGGCGTATGGAGCGGCGGGCAGTCCCCGCTGTCTCGGACACAAGAGAGAGGGGCGGCGCCGCTCTCTCATCAGGCACAAGCAGGAGGGCAGGAGGCGGTTCCCTATAAGGCGGAGGATGACTTGGGAGGGCTGCTGGTACAGGGCTCCGGGAAGCAGGGCAGGGCGGAGAAGCAGGACTACGGCAGGACCGTAGGCAATCCGCAGCTCAGCGACGGGGCGTATCAGTATTACAAGGAGCTGAAGGGGAAATACGGAAATGTGGACTTTATCCTAGTGGAAGATTCCATCAAGGACGAGGTGCACGGGCAGGCGGCGCAGTATGCGACGCCGGGCAGGCTGGTGGTGCTGATCAACGCCGAAAAGGTCGAGCGTATGGCGGTAGATGAAAGCGCCCGAAAGGAATATGAAGGAAAGATCACGGCGGCGCTGTCGCAGACGGGCCTCGGGAACGCCGCGTCCGGCGACGCGATCAGCCAGCTCTTTAAGTCGATGACGACCAGAAGCTCCAGCGTGAAGACGGCGGGGATCAATCTGTATGATAACGGCGTAGGCAAGGCGTTAAATTCGTTCTTCGCGGTCGTGGATAAGTCGCTGGCCTCCCAGAAGGAGCGCATTAAGAAAAAGGCGGAAAAGAAAAAGACAGAGAAAAAGAAGGAAGAGAAAAAGGCCGCAAAGAAAAAAGCGGAGGAGAGGCTGACGGAGAAGGCCGAAGAGAAGAAAGCGGCAAAGGCCGAGCAGGAAGCGCGTTTCTTGGAGCGCGGGGACGCGGCGGGAAGTGGCGAGGATCTCGTGGTCGTTACGGCGTCGTCATGGGACGAACTGGCAAGGAAGGTCGACGATGTGATGATGGACGCCATGAGCGATCAGGTCTTCACGGAAGAAGAACTGAAGGTAGGACAGCATATCGACCTCTACAGTTAAGCGTAAGGGGGCGATGGGAAAATGGCAGACATGTCGGTTGAGATAAAACGCGATATCGCTTATTCTTTCGCCAATCTTTCTCTGGAAGAGGAAAGGGCGCTGCGCAGGGACGAGGATACCCGGCGAAACGCCAAAAAGGAAGAGGAAGAGAAAAAGGAGCGGGAAGTGGCCCGCTTAGAGCTTTCGCAGGCGGCGTTGCAGGCGATGTACCAGCAGCAGGCCATGCAGGCAAAGGAAGCGTCGGACGATGCGGCCGACGCCTTTCTCGAGCAGGGCAAGATCATGGAGATCGCAAGGCGTATCTCCCGAGGCGACAAGGTTCCGCCAAAGGATGAAAAAAAGCTGATGGAATACAGCTCGGAGCTGTACCAGATGGCAAAGATGGCCGCCATGCTCAGCAGGGCGCGCAGGCGCAAGAAGCACAAATCCTTGTTTGAGGACGAGGAGGAGAAGAATGAGCTGCTGCGCGCGCTAAAGGAGGACTCCGCAAAGGAGAGCGCGCAGGCGCAGGGCGCTGAAAACGGCGCGGCGGATCAGGATTTTTCGCAGGACAGCGGGAGCGGCTCCTTAGAGGACGCAGAAGCGCAGGACGGATAATGCGAGGAAGGGCCGCGCGAGCAAAAAAAGCGGCAGAAAACAAAAGATCATAAAGAGGAAACAGCGAAAAGCAATAGAAAAACAAAGCAGAATCATATCATCAGGGAGGATACGGGTATGAACGGAATCAACGGTTATTCGACATATGATTTTATCAGGAGCACGGCTTATACGAGGACGAAGGAGCAGGAAGCGAAAAAAGAGACGGGCAAGGCAAGGGAGGCCTTCACCGAAAAAGAGACGGCGGTAAACAGGAAGGAATCCCCGAAATTGAGCGAGAAGGCGCAGTCGCTGCTCGATAAGATAAAAGAGAAATACGGCGAAAAGATGGATTTTATGGTCGCAAGCTACAGCAGCGAGGAAGAGGCGCAGCGTTATCTTTCCGGCGGCACGAAGGAATACAGCGTGCTGATCAATCCTGAATTGCTGGAGAAGATGGCTTCGGAAAAGGACGGCGAAAAGAAAATTTCTTCCATGATAGAGGACGCGACCTCAAAGCTGAGCGACGTTGCGGAGAAGCTGGGCGAGGACAGCGATGTGGTGCGTCTCGGCGTTTCCTTCGATCAGGACGGCAACGCTTCCTATTTTGCGGAGCTGGAAAAGGGGAGTGCGAAGCAGCGCGAGCGTATCGAGAATGCCAGAGCGGAGAAAAAGGAGCAGGCCGCGAAGGAGAAAAAGGCGGCGGAGAAGAAGGCCGCAAAGGAGAGGCTGTCCGGCAGGGACGATCCCTATGCGTATGACGGGAAGCGCACGACGGTCTATGCGGATTCCATCGACGACCTGTTAGAGAAGATCCGCAGCGTGGATTGGGATAAAGTACCGCAGACCGCGCAAGCGGCAGGAAGCCATATCAATTATAACGCATAAAAATAAGATAAGAAAAGAACGCGCTGCGGGCGCGTTCCGGCGATCAAAAGAGAGGCAAAAGAGAGGCCGCACGCTTTCGGCGGCCCCTCTTTTACTTTTGTCTGGCGTTTACATATTCCTTGAGCGCGTCAAAGCTCTCCCTGCTGATGACATGCTCGATCTTGCAGGCGTCCTCGGCGGCGATATCGTGGTCAACGCCGAGAGAGCTCAGCCAGCAGGTCAAAAATTCGTGCCGTTCATAGATCATTTCCGCGATCTCCCTGCCGGAATCGGTCAGATAGATAAAGCCGGAATCCGTCACTGTGATATGCTTTTTTTCACGCAGATGTTTCATGGCGACGCTGACGCTGGACTTTTTAAAGTTCAGCTCGGCCGCGATATCTACGGAGCGGACAACGGGCAGCTTTTTGCTGAGGATCAGTATGGTTTCTAGGTAATTTTCTTCCGATTCGTTATAATTCATTGTATTCCTCCACAAAAACAGGGTTTATGGCTCCGCCGTTATATGCAGTATAGCACAGCGGCGGAAAAGTTTCCAGAAAAAACGCAAATAGTTATTGACAACTAATAAAGGTTAGCATATACTAACCTGTGTGGGGTATTCCGACAGCGGGAAGGCTGAAGGAGAACCCGGAGAGGAGGAAATTATGCCATTGTCAATGATGAAAGCGGGAGAGCCCGGCACGATCAAACGGATCGGCGGCAGGGAGGATACGAAAAGATTCCTTGAAAATCTCGGTTTTGTGGCCGGAGGCGTCGTCACCATCGTATCGGAGATCGGCGGGAATCTTATCGTCAATATCAGGGATTCTAGGATCGCCATCGGCAGGGACATGGCGAATAAGATCATCGTGCAGGACGGCGGGGCGTGAGCATTCTGCGCGGGAATAGGATCGTTTGAAAAGGAGGATATATGAAGACATTAAAAGAGATAAGCTGCGGGCAGACCGTTACCGTAAAAAAGCTTAACGGCGAGGGCCCGGTCAGACGCAGGATCATGGATATGGGGATCACAAAAGGAGTCTCGGTCTATGTAAGAAAGGTAGCGCCGTTAGGCGATCCGGTGGAGGTCACGGTAAGGGGCTACGAGCTTTCGCTCAGGAAGGCGGACGCGGAGATGATCGAGGTGGAACCGGCCTAATAGGCGGCGGAGCGACCGGAGGGTCTTTCTTTTTTCTACGTTGGTTAGCTAAGACTAATTTTAGATAGTATAGACAAATATTGATAAGCTGAGGCGAACACAGAAAAAAAGAAAAAGGAAAGCAAAAGGCAGGCAAGGAATAGCGGAAATCGGGCATGTGCGACTGAAATTTCACCAGATCGGGCCGTGCATGAGAGACAGAGATTCCGGCCCGCCGGAGTTTAAGAATCGGTAAAATATATGGAAGGAGTCGAAAGATGGCAGTCAGAATTGCGCTCGCAGGGAATCCGAACTGCGGGAAAACAACATTATTCAACGCGCTTACGGGCGCGAATCAGTTCGTGGGGAACTGGCCGGGAGTAACGGTAGAAAAAAAGGAAGGGAAGCTGAAGGGGCGTAAGGACGTGACCCTTACGGATCTTCCCGGGATCTATTCGCTCTCGCCCTATACGCTGGAGGAGGTCGTGGCGAGAAATTATCTGATCGGGGAGAGGCCGGACGTGATCCTGAATCTGGTGGACGGCACGAATATTGAGAGGAATCTCTATCTCTCTACTCAGCTCCTTGAGCTGGGGATCCCGGTGCTCATAGCGGTCAACATGATGGACGTGGTGGCAAAGAGCGGGAACCGTATCGATACCGAGAAGCTCTCTAAGAGGCTGGGCTGTCCGGTCGTCGAGATCTCGGCGTTAAAGGGAACGGGCGTTATGGAGGCCGCAGAGGCCGCGGCGGCGTTAGCCGGAAAGGGGAGCTTTACCCCCGCGCACCGTTTCTCGCAGACGCTGGAGCAGGCGATCCGCAGCGTGGAGGATATGCTCGGCCCCGATATCGACGCTTCCCAGAAACGCTTTTTTGCGCTAAAGCTCTTGGAAAAGGACGATAAGATTTCCGCACAGATGAAGGAGACGCCGGACGTATCCGGACAGATCGCGGCGCTCGAGGACGCTTTTGACGACGATACGGAGAGCGTTATCACGAACGAGCGGTATGTGTTTATCTCCTCGCTCGTGAAGGAGTGCTATGTAAAGAGCGAAAAGGAGGAGCTGACAGTCTCGGATAAGATCGACCGCGTTGTGACCAACAGATGGCTGGCGCTCCCGATCTTTGCCGTAGTCATGTTTTGCGTATATTATGTGTCCGTTACGACGGTGGGGACATGGGCGACCGACTGGGCAAACGACGGCGTATTCGGAGAGGGCTGGAGCTTTTTCGGGCTCTTTGACGTGCCGGGCATACCGGTGATGATCGAGGGCGTTCTGTCGGCGATCGGCTGCGCAGACTGGCTCTCTGGCCTGATACTGGACGGTATCGTGGCCGGCGTGGGCGCGGTGCTGGGCTTTGTGCCGCAAATGCTCGTGCTCTTTTTCTTCCTCGCCTTTCTGGAATCCTGCGGCTATATGGCCAGAGTCGCGTTTATCATGGATCGTATCTTCCGCCGTTTCGGGCTCTCCGGGAAATCCTTTATCCCGATCCTGATCGGTACGGGCTGCGGCGTGCCGGGCGTTATGGCTTCGAGGACGATAGAGAACGACAGGGACCGCAAGATGACGATCATGACGACGACCTTTATCCCCTGCGGGGCAAAGCTGCCGATCATCGCCCTGATCGCGGGGGCCGTGTTCGGCGGCGCGTGGTGGGTGTCCCCGAGCGCGTATTTCGTGGGGATTGCCGCGATCGTCTGCTCCGGCATCATCTTAAAAAAGACAAAGATATTCGCGGGAGAGCCGGCTCCCTTCGTGATGGAGCTGCCCGCGTACCATATGCCGACGGCGGGCAATGTGCTCAGGAGCATGTGGGAGCGCGGCTGGTCGTTTATCAAAAAGGCGGGCACGATCATTTTATTATCGACGATCCTCGTGTGGTTTACGACTTACTTCGGCTGGGTGGACGGACAGTTCCGGATGCTTGAGGATATGGAGATCGACCACAGTATTTTAGCCGGGATCGGCAGCCTCTTTGCATGGATCTTTATCCCGCTGGGCTTTGGCGACTGGAAATCCACCGTGGCGGCGATCACGGGGCTGGTGGCGAAGGAAAATGTCGTCGGCACCTTCGGGATCCTCTTCGGCTTTGCCGAGGTGGCTGAGGACGGCGCGGAATATTGGGGCACGCTGGCGGGCAGTATGAGCGGCCCTGCAGCATACGCCTTTCTGGTATTCAATCTTCTGTGCGCTCCCTGCTTTGCGGCTATGGGCGCGATCAAACGGGAGATGAACAATATAAAATGGTTCGGGTTCGCGATCGGTTATCAGTGCGTCCTCGCCTATGCGGTCGGGCTGTGCGTATATCAGATCGGCACGCTGCTTACGACAGGCGCGTTTGGGATCGGCACGCTGGCCGCCTTCGCGCTGACGCTCGGCTTCTTATATCTGCTGTTCCGGCCCTGCGCGGAGAGCCGCACGTTAAACGTCGGGTTTGGAATGAAAACAAGAATGGCAAAATAATAGGAACAGGGAACACAGCGTTAAGGAGGGGATCGGTCATGGGAACCGTGATAACGGGAGCGGCGCTTGCCGCCGTCGTGTTCGCCATCATCAGGAGCATGGTGAAGGCGAAAAAGAACGGGACGTCTGTTTCATGCGGCTGCGGCTGCGAGCATTGCAGCAAACGCTGCGGCAAATGATCCTGCGGCTGACAGTCTGCCGCAGAAGATTAAGAGCGGGCTTTCCCCCGCAGGGGCCGGGTCTGTCAAAGGACAGGGCCTTTGCGGAGCGGGAGGGCCCGCCTTTTTTGCCGCGGGGCGTTTTTTGGCGTAAGTATTCTCCTATCTGATCGCCGTTTGGAGAGAACGGATAAGAAATTATGAAAAATCTATGAAATCGCAGAGAATAGAAAAAAAGAGATTGACATAATAATATAGAGGTTTTAGAATAGATAGCGTGCTATGAATTAAACTAGAAATAGAGGGGAGGACGCTTTGAATCTACAGGATATTGGTGCCGGTAAGATCATAGGAAGCATGATCCCGGAGGCATCCGACGATATCAGGCTGCGGATCGGGAACGTGATGGAAGCCATCGGCAGGGTAAAGATAAAGGAGATCGACGAAGAGATGGAGCGCATCGGGCTGACGGAAGCCCAAGTGCGGGTGCTCTTATACATATTGCAGAACGGCGGCGGCTTCGACCGGGAGATCACCGCCAGAGAGTTAGAAGAGCGTTTCCGCGTCAGCAATCCGACCATGTCGGGGATCCTAAAGCGTCTGGAAAAGAAGGAATTTATCGAGCGTTTTCCGGGCAGCTTTGATAAAAGGAACAAGCAGATTCGGATCAAGGGCGACAGAGAGGGCCTCTACCGGATGATCAGGAACAGGACGGATCAGGAAAAACGGATCGCGTTCGCGGGATTTACCCGGGAAGAGCTGGAAAAGCTGCTGGAGCTTTTGATCAGACTGTATCAAAATATGGAAAATGTCGGAAATGAGGAGTAGGCGTATGGAAAAAAAGAAAAGAGACAATCGAAAGACAGGCGGATGCAGAAAGAAGGCGGCCCTTACGTGCGCGGCGGCTCTTTCCTGCGCGCTGGCGCTGGGAGGGTGCGGCTCCGGTGAAGGGAAAGGCCCCGGCAAGGATGGGGAGGAAGCGCAGAAGGATACCTCGATCCTTGTGGAGACGGCGTCCCCGCAGACGGAGAGTATCGAGCTGGACGGGGATTTCATCGGGACGGTGGAATCGGACGATGAGATCACGGTAATGGCCAAGATCGGCGGAGACGTGACGGCGACCTATTTTGAGGAAGGGGACCGGGTCAACGCGGGCGATCTGTTATTTACGATCGACGACAGGAGCGCGCAGATCTCGATGGCGCAGGCGCAGGCGGGGCTGGCGAGCGCGAACGCGTCGGTAAACAGCGCGGGCGCTTCCTTAGCGAGCGCGCAGGCCAATGTGTCGGTCAACGAGCTGAACCTGCTCTATACGCAGGAGCAGATCAAGCAGTCGCTCGGTCAGGTGGACACCAATCAAATGCAGCTGGAAAACGCGGTAGCCGCCGCGAAGTATGCGCTGAAGGCGGCGCAGGAAAACGAATCTCTGGCGGCGGAGCAGTTCGGGCTGGCAAGAGATAATTATGAGGATCTGGAGGATTCTCTGGACGATCTGCGGGACAATGCGGATCATATGGGCAAGTACGCCAAAGAGCTGGAGCAGATCCGTACAAAATATAAGGAAATTAAAAACGCGTCGGATACGGATGCCGCGAAGGGCATGTTAAACGGCATGGGGATCACCGTCAGCGACGACCGCGATACGGTGGAAAAGATCGCGGATTACTATATCTATGAAATGACGGACGGCGCGGCGAACGACGAATATACGCTGGGCGTGATGGTGAGCGCGGCGCAGTCGCAGGAGAGCACGCTGCGTTCCTCGCGGGAATCGTTAGACGGCAATAAAGATTCCCTGCGCCTTAACCAGATCAGCGCGGCGATCAGCAAGGAGACGGCGAAGAACAACGTATACTCCGCCGAGGATTCCCTGAAGCTGGCGGAGAAAATGCTGGAGGATTATGAGCTGTATACAAAGGCCGTCGTGATCGCGGGCGCGAATTACCAGCTCGCGGGCTCGAACGCCGGGCTGATCGCGGCGCAGGCGGGCGAGACGCAGGCGCAGGCGGGCGTGGCGCAGGCGCAGGCGGGCGTGGCGCAGGCGCAGGCGGGCGTGGACGCGGCGCAGCTCCAGCTCGAATACACGAAGGTGACGGCTCCGGTCTCCGGCGTTATCACGTCTAAGAATGTGACCGTCAACAATATGGCGACGCAGGGAATGGCGGCCTATGTCATCACGCCGGACGACGTGATCAATATCAGCTTTTACGTCTCCGAGTCGGTCATGCGGGAGCTGAGTATCGGTCAGGAGGTCAGGGTCGAGCGGAACGGCGAGCAGTATACGGCGCAGATCACGGAGAACGCGGGCGTTGCGGACGATACGAACGGCCTGTTTGAGGTCAAGGCGAAGCTTACGGACAATTCGGATCGCCTGATCACGGGAACGAGCGTAAAGCTGACGCTGGCGACGCAGAAGGCGGAGAACGTGATGACGATCCCGGTGGACAGCGTCTATTACGAGAGCCAGCAGGCTTACGTATACTGCGCGGAGAACGGCAAGGCCGTCAGGACGCAGATCGAGACCGGCATTACGAACAATGAGAGCGTGGAGGTGAAGTCCGGCCTTACGCAGGACAGTCAGGTCATCACCACATGGGCGGCGCAGCTAAAGGACGGCTCGGATATCCGTATCAGCGGCGCGGACGCGGGGAAGGAAGAAGGAAACACGCAGGGCGGCTCCGGGAGCGGAGAAGGGGATCCGCAGGGCGGCTCTGAGGGCGAAGAGGCGATAGAGGCGGCGGACGCCGGAGAACTGACGGATACGCAGCGGCTGGATATGGCCATACAGGAAAGAATCATGCAGAAAGATCAGATTGAGCAGTAAAAGGAGAGGTAACGGATGAGTAAGTTGACAAAAACAGTACTGCAAAGGCCGGTTGCCGCTCTGGTCATTGTCGTATCGCTGATCATTTTCGGCGTCCGGTCGATCATGGGAATGAACCTGCAGCTGATCCCTGATATCGATATGCCGGTCATGCTGGTCATGACCGTATACCCGCAGGCCGGGCCGGAGGATGTGGAACGGCTGGTGACGGAAAAGATAGAGGACGGACTGGGCACGATCGCGGGATTGGACAACATCTATTCCAGTTCGTGGGAAAATATGTCGATGGTTATGTTTTCCTTTGAATACGGGACGGATATGGACGATGCGTTTATCGACATGCAGGAGGCCGTGGAGCGTGTCAAGCGGGAACTGCCCGACGATGCGGAGGATCCGACGATCATCGCGATGGATATGAACGCGGCGCCCGTCATGACACTGTCCGCGGACGCGACGCAGGAGGGCGTGGACGTGCTGAGCTATGTGGAGGAGACCGCGCAGCCCGAGCTGGAAAAGATCGGCGATATCGCGGAGCTTACGGTCGCCGGCGGCGATACCTCCTATATCAGCGTGGAGCTGGTCCCGGAGCTGCTGCGGCAGTACCGGCTGGATATCAATTCGATCGCAAGCGCGGTCGGCTCGGCGAATTATACCATTCCGGCGGGGACGGCGGCCTATGGGGATCAGAATCTGAACGTCAGCTCCAAGACGGAATATCTGACTCCGGCCGAGATCGCGACCATACCGATCACGACCCCTACGGGCAATGTGATCCATCTCTCGGATGTAGCGAATGTGCATTATGCGGTAGCGGAGCCGACGAGCTACAGCCGTTATAACGGCACAGACAATGTCAGCCTGCAGATCACCAAGGTGCAGAGCGCCAGCGCCGTGACCCTTTCCTCCGAGGTCATGAAAAAAATAGAGGAGCTGAACGCGGAGAATCCCGAGGTCAAGATCACGGCGGTCTATGACAGCAGCGATTCGATCGTCGAATCCCTGATCTCGATCGGACAGACGCTTTTGGCGGCCGTATTGATCACGATGGTGGTGCTGTTTTTGTTCTTTGGAGATTTCAAGGGCAGCCTGATCGTGGGAAGCTCCATGCCGGTATCGGTGCTGATCGCCTTTCTGCTGATGAAATTCATGGGCTTTTCCCTGAATATGATCACAATGGGCGCGCTGGTCATCGGGATCGGTATGATGGTGGACAACGCCATCGTGGTGATCGAGATGTGCTTCCGCAAGCGGGACGAGGGGCTGGATTTTAAGGAGGCCGCCTATGAAGCGTGCAAAACGGTCATGGCCTCCATCGTGGCCTCCACGATCACGACGGTCGTCGTGTATCTGCCCTTAGCCATGATGAAGGGAATGTCCGGGCAGATGTTCGGCCAGCTCGGCTATACGATCGTGTTTGCCCTGATTGCTTCGCTGGTTTCGGCGATCACGCTCGTGCCCCTGTGCTTCTCCCAGTATAAGCCGGTGGAGAAGAAGGAGACGCCGGTCAACCGTTTCCTAACGGCGGTCGGCGAACGATACGCCGCGATCCTCAGGAAGGCGTTACATAGAAAGAAGCTGGTCGCGTTTACCGCGCTCGTGATCTTCGCGATCTCCATTTTCCTGTTCCGCTTCGTCAATGTGGAGCTGATGGGACAGAGCGACGAGGGACAGGTGGAGATCGGCGTGGAGTTCAGGCCGGGCACGAAGCTGGATACGATCGACGCTAAGGTCAGGGAGCTGGAGGAGTTCGTAAAAGACAGCCCGTATATCGACAGCTACAGCGCCTCGGTGCAGGAATCGGAGGCGAGCGGCTCTGTCCGGGCCTATGTGGCGGACGACTGCAAGCTCTCGAGCGCGGAGATCGTCAATGAGTGGACGCCGCTTATGGAATCCTACAAGGACAGCTGCGAGGTCAGCGTTTCCTCTTCCTCTTCGATGGGAATGGGCTCGGGCGGCAATACCTATGAGATATCGCTTCAGGGCAACAATCTGGAGCGTTTAAAGGAGGCGTGCCGGAACATATCGGACGAGGTGGTAAAGCTCGACGGCGTGATCAGCGCGAGCTCGTCTTTAGCGGACGCAGGGACCATCGTGGAGATCGTGGTGGATCCGATCAAGGCCTCCGCGGCGGGACTGACGCCGCAGGCGGCGTCGGGAGCCATTTATTCCATGATGAGCGGGAAAGACGCGATGGACGTCATGATCGACGATACGGAATATACGGTAACGGTGGAATACCCGCCGGATGAGTATGAGACGGTCAACGACGTGTACGGCCTCACCCTGACCAACGCTTCGGGCGCTTCGGTGCCCCTCTCGGATATCGCCGATCTGGTCTATACGGATTCCCCGCAGACCATCGACCGTCAGGACGGCCGCTATACGGCGAGCGTGACCGCGACGCTCGAGGGCGAAGCGAAGTTCACGGCGCAGGATGCGATCCGCGATATGATGGACAATACCTTCCTGCCGGAGGGCGTGGAGCAGAAGACCAATACGATAGACGAGATGATGCAGGAGGAGTTCGGCTCCCTGATCTCGGCGATCATTACGGCGATCCTGTTAGTCTATATCGTCATGGCGATCCAGTTTGAGAACCTGCGCTATTCGGCTATGGTCATGTTCTGTATCCCGTTCAGCCTGATCGGCTCGATCTTTCTCTTACTGGTCACGCGCTGCACGCTGAGCATGGTGTCGCTGATGGGCTTTTTGATGTTGATCGGTATCGTGGTAAATAACGGGATCCTGTATGTCGATTACACGAACATGCTGCGCAAGACGATGAGTACGGAAGAGGCCCTGATCGAGACGGGCAAGTCGAGACTGCGCCCGATCCTGATGACGACGCTGACGACGATCCTCTCCATGATCCCGATGGCGCTTGGCATAGGAAAGAACGGAGAGATGACGCAGGGAATGGCGGTCGTGATCGTAGGCGGCCTGACGGCTTCCACGATTTTGACCCTGATCCTGCTTCCTACCTTCTATATGATCATCCATAAGCGGAGCAAGGAGCGGAAGGCGAAAAAGAAAGAGAAGGCCCTGCAGATCAAATAAGGCCGCGTAAGAGGGCCTAACAAAGACCTGCGGAAAACGGAAAATAAAAAATCGGGAAACAAAAATTATACTTTTCTCCTTTCCTATTGTGTGTTACAATAGGAAAGGAGTTTGTTTATGTCAGAAGATAAGACGCAGGATAGAAAAAAACGGATACGGGTCTTGAAGCTTCTGCTCTCTTTTGGTATCATGGCGGCGGTTCTGCTGCCGAGCGTTCTCGGCATTTATCTTGGGGCAGAGATACGCAGTCTGGAAGCGGAGGTCGTCCGGCTTCAGGAGACGTTTGCAGAGATGGAAGAGGCGGATGCCGGAGAGGAGCCCCTCTCGCAGGCTCCGGCGAAGGCAGAGGAGCCGCAGGGGGAAATGCTCACGGAGGAGGACAGCATCCGCTACTGGGAAGATCAGGAAAAAGAGGAAGCCGATACCGGCCAGCCGCAGGCGCAGAGCGGCATACGGAAGGTGTATCTGACGTTCGACGACGGCCCGAGCATGTATACGGACGAAATATTGGATATCCTAAAAGCGTATAATGTAAAGGCGACCTTTTTTGTGGTAGGGAAAGGGAAAAAGCCGTATGAGGACAGCTACCGCAGGATCCGGGAAGAGGGCCATACGCTGGGAATGCATTCCTACAGCCACGCATACCGGGAGATCTACAGCTCCAAAGAGGCGTTCATCAAGGATGTGAACCAGCTTCAGGATTATCTGCATGAGGTGACGGGGGAATGGCCGGACGTATACCGGTTTCCGGGCGGGAGCAGCAACCGCGTCAGCACGGTGGATATGGAGGAGCTGGAGCAGTATCTTGAAGAGATCGGGCTGACATGGTACGACTGGAATATCTCCAGCGGCGACGCGACCGGGCATTTGAGCAAGGAGCAGATCATTCAGAACTGTACGGCGAAGCTCGACCGATACGGCGAGGCCGTGATCCTGCTGCATGACGCGGCGGATAAGCGGACGACGGTCGAGGCCCTGCCGGAGATCATCGAGCAGATATTGTCGATGGAGGATACGGTCATCGTGCCGATCACGGCGGATACGCAGCCGGTGCAGCATGGAAATACAAAATAGCAGGACAGATAGAAAGAAACGGAGGATTTAGAAATGGGCTTTTTTTCAGATTTAAAAGAGGATCTCTCTCAGGCGGTCAACGAGCTGATCCCTGAAGAAGAAGAGAAAACGTTACAGATGGAAACGCTGGAAAAGGAACGGAAGGCGGCGGAGCCTGTAAGGGACGCGCAGCTCTATAAGGCGCAGGAGGCGGAGACGGCGCAGGAGACGGAGAAGCCTCTGCCCAAAGAGCAGGAGCAGCCGCAGGAGGAAGCCTTCGCGGGGACATCTGAAGTAAAAGGGGGAGAAAAAGAAGATATGGAAAACGATATGGCAGGTACGCTGGAATCCTTATTAGAGCAGATCGATATGCAGGAGCAGCCCGCGGCGGAGGAGGTAAAGCCCGCGCCCGCGCCGTCGCCGGTCACGCAGGCATTTCTCAATCCTTCGAGAAAGAACAGCGACGAAGTGGCGGTCATTACGGCGGGCATGAGAGTCAAGGGCGATATGACCTCGGACGGCTCTCTGAACGTGATCGGGGCGATCGAGGGGAATATCGATATTCTCGGCAAGCTGAATATCACGGGCGCGATCGAGGGAAATTCCAAAGCGACGGAGATCTATGCGGAGAATGCGAAGATCACAGGCGAGGTCCGCAGCGAAGGCAGCGTCAAGATCGGGCAGAGCTCCGTGATCATCGGCAATATCTTTGCCAACAGCGCGGTGATCGCGGGCGCGGTCAAGGGCGATATCGACGTGCACGGCCCGGTGATCCTAGACACCTCCGCTATCGTGATGGGCAATATCAAGTCCAAGTCCGTGCAGATCAACAATGGCGCGGTGATCGAGGGTATGTGCTCCCAGTGCTATGCGGATGTGAACCCGACTTCCTTCTTCGAGGACTTTAAGAAGAAAAAATAAGACGGTTTTTGCAGCCAATCAAAGCGGGAATCTGTAGTACGGGTGGAGAAACATGCGCAGGATATTGTTAAAGCTCAGCGGGGAAGCGCTGGCGGGAGAGAAAAAGACCGGCTTTGACGAGCCGACGGTAAAAAAGACGGCGGTACAGGTAAAGGAGCTGGCCAAGAGCGGCTATGAGATCGGGATCGTGATCGGAGGCGGCAATTTCTGGCGGGGACGCACCAGCGAGAATATCGACCGGACGAAGGCCGACCAGATCGGTATGCTGGCCACGATCATGAACTGTATCTATGTATCGGAGGTGTTCCGCAGCGAAGGGATGCAGACGGCGATCCTGACGCCGTTTGCCTGCGGCTCCTTTACGGAGCTGTTTTCCAAAGACCTTGCCGTAAGTTATTTTAAGGAGGGCAGGGTGGTATTCTTTGCGGGCGGCACGGGACATCCGTATTTTTCGACGGATACGGGCGTGGTGCTGCGGGCGATCGAGGTGGAGGCCGACGTGATCCTGCTGGCCAAAGCGGTGGACGGCGTGTACGACGACGATCCGCGCTCCAATCCCAACGCGAAAAAATACGACAGCGTGACGATCGAAGAGGTGATCGCGAAAAACCTTCAGGTCGTGGATATGACGGCTTCCATATTAGCGCGCGATAACAGGATGCCGATGTGGGTATTTGGCCTGAACGAGGAAAATAGCATAGTAAATACTGTGAAAGGGCAGTTTCACGGGACAAAGGTCACTGTGTAAACAGGAGGAAAGAGTATGGATGAGAGAATCAAAAGCTATGAGGACAAAATGCAGAAGGCGTACGACTATCTGTTGTCCGACTTAGCCACAATCCGGGCCGGACGGGCCAATCCGCATGTGTTGGATAAGATCAGGGTGGATTATTACGGGACGCCTACCCCGATCCAGCAGGTCGGCAATGTCTCGGTGCCGGAGCCGAGGATCCTGCAGATCGCGCCGTGGGAGAAGAATCTCTTAAAGGCGGTCGAAAAAGCGATACTGACCTCGGATATCGGGATCAACCCCACGAACGACGGCTCGGTGATCCGTCTGGTATTTCCGGAGCTGACGGAGGAGCGCAGAAAGGATCTGGTAAAGGAGATCAGGAAAAAAGGCGAGGAAAGCAAGGTAGCGGTCCGCAATATCCGGCGCGACGGGAACGATTCCTTTAAAAAGCTCGCCAAGACGGAGGTCTCCGAGGACAAGATCAAGGAGCTTGGCGACGAGCTGCAGAAGCTGACCGACCGTTTCATCAAAGAGATCGATAAGGCGGTAGAGGAAAAATCCAAAGATATCTTAAAGGTATAAAAGGTATAAATAGACTGCGGTCATGAAAGAATAAGGAGCGGGCACAATAGGTTGCGCCGCCCTTTCTGTTAAAGGGGAAAAAACATGAAGATACCGAATCATGTAGCCATCATACTGGACGGAAACGGCAGATGGGCCAAAAAGCGGGGGATGCCGCGCAATTACGGCCATGCGCAGGGGGCAAAGCAGGTGGAGACGATCTGTGAAAAGGCTTACCGCATGGGGATCCAATACCTGACCGTCTATGCGTTTTCGACGGAGAACTGGAGCCGTCCCCGGGACGAGGTGGACGCGCTGATGAAGCTGCTGCGCAGCTATATGGCGAACTGTCTGAAAACGGCCGAGAAAAACCGTATGTGCGTGCGCGTGATCGGGGATAAGACCAGACTGGACGAGGATATCCGCCTGCGTATCGCGGAGCTGGAGGAGGCGACGAAGGATAACGACGGCCTGCATTTCCAGATCGCGATCAATTACGGCGGCAGGGACGAGATCCGCAGGGCGGCCCGCCGGATCGCGCAGGAGGCAAGAGAAGGGAAGCTGGAGCCGGAAAACGTGACGGAGGAGCTGATCGGCAGTTATCTGGATACGGGCGGGATACCGGAACCGGATCTCCTGATCCGCACCTGCGGGGAACAGCGGCTTTCCAATTTCCTGCTCTGGCAGCTCGCCTATACGGAGTTTTACGTCACGCCCGTGCCGTGGCCCGATTTTACGGAAGAGGAATTGCGAAAGGCCATAGAGGCATATAATACCAGAGACAGGCGCTATGGCGGCGTAAAGGAGGCCTAGTATGGGGAAAAGGATTGTGAGCGGCGCGGTCATGACGGCGCTTTTGGCGGCGGCGCTCCTGACCGGCGGCATCGTGCTCCTAGCGGCGCTTCTGGCGATCTCCTGTATTGCCTACAGAGAGCTGTGCAGGGCGACGGGCGTCCATACGGGGAAGGGGACGGGCCTTTTGGACAATGCGGGCTATCTGGGGATCCTGTGCTATTATCTCCTGATAGGGCTTTATACGCCGGGGACGGCGCTTCCAAAGGAAGGGGCTTTGAGCCTATCCCTGCTTCTGCCCATGCTCTTAGTCGCCGTATTAATGCTGATGATGGCGGTATATGTGTTTACCTTCCCGAAATACCGGTCGGAGCAGGTCATGTCGGCTTTTTTCTGTATGATTTATGCACCGGCGCTGCTTTCCTTTATTTACCTGACGGAGAATCTGCGCTACGGCGTTTTCATCGTATGGCTGATCTTTATCAGCTCGTGGGTCTGCGATACCTGCGCTTATTTTGTGGGAGTGAGTCTGGGCAGGCATAAGCTGGCTCCGATCCTCAGCCCTAAAAAATCTATCGAAGGGGCGGTAGGCGGCGTGCTGGGCTCCGCGGCGGCGGGGGCTTTGTTCGCTTTTTTTCTCGAGTATCTGGCGGTGACGGACGAGACGGTCGTCTGGGCGTTTGCGGCGATCTGCGGTATCGGCGCGGTCATCTCCCAGATCGGCGATCTGGCGGCCTCCGCGATCAAGCGCAACCATGAGATCAAGGATTACGGAGTCTGCATACCGGGACACGGCGGCATTATGGATCGCTTTGACAGCGTGATATTTACGGCGCCGGTCATTTACTTTCTGGCAAGGCTGCTGATAGGAGCATAACAAATGAAAAGGATTGGGATCTTAGGCGCGACGGGTTCGATCGGGATCCAGACGCTGGAAATCGTGAGAGATCACAGGGAAGACATACAGGTGACGGCGCTGGCGGCGGGCAGCAACGCCGCCCTGTTAGAGCGGCAGATCCGGGAATTTAGGCCGCGCCTAGCGGCGCTTTACGATGAGAAGGCCGCAAAGGATCTAAAGGAGCGGGTAAGCGATCTGAATGTGCGGGTATCCTGCAAAATGGACGGACTGCTGGAGATCGCCTCGATGGAGGAGACGGATGCCCTCGTGACGGCGGTGGTGGGCATGATCGGCGTCGTGCCGACGCTGACGGCCATTCAGAACGGGAAGGATATCCTGCTGGCCAATAAGGAGACGCTGGTCACGGCGGGACATCTGCTGATGCCGCTGGCGAAGGAAAAGGGCGTATCGGTGCTGCCGGTGGACAGCGAGCACAGCGCGATCTTCCAATGCCTGAACGGGGAGAAGCGCGGGCAGGTCAAGAAGATACTGCTGACGGCCTCGGGCGGGCCCTTCCGCGGGAAAAAGCGGGAAGAGCTCGCGGGCGTGCGCGCGGAGGACGCCCTAAAGCACCCGAATTGGTCGATGGGAAGAAAGATCACGATCGACTCCGCGACTTTGGTCAATAAGGGGCTGGAAATGATGGAGGCCAGATGGCTGTTTGACGTGGAGCCGGAGCGGATCCAGATCGTGGTGCAGCCGCAGAGCGTTATCCATTCTATGGTGGAATATGTGGACGGGAGCGTTATCGCGCAGCTCGGGCTGCCCGATATGAAGCTGCCGATCCAGTACGCCCTGTTCTATCCCGACAGGCTGCCGATGAAGCTGCCGGAGCTGGACTTTTATGAGCTTTCGCAGATCACGTTTGAAAAGCCCGATATGGAAACGTTTTACGGCCTGAAGCTTGCGTTCGACGCCATGCGCGCCGGAGGCAGTATGCCGACCGTATACAATGCGGCGAACGAGAGGGCGGTCGCCCTGTTCCTTGCCCACAAGATCTCCTTCCTGCAGATCGCGGAGATCATCGAACGCTGTATGCAGGCGCATAAAACGGTAGAAAACCCGAATGTGGAGACGATATTGGAGACGGAAAGCTGGACATATGATACTATCAGACGGGAGATCATGCCCGCCTCTCTAAGCGGTGAATAATAAATTTGTATCAGCGGCGGGATTCTATCCCTATCTGCTATACGCTCTGCGAGGGATGCGCAGGGATTCGGATCGGAAGTGGCCTGCAAAGGCAGACCCGAATCCCGCGTTAAGACCCGTAGGCGAGTCTTGAACAAGAGGGTGATTCTTTGACGATCGTTATCTTTATTCTCATTATCTGTATCATTGTCATATCGCATGAAATGGGGCATTTCCTCATAGCGAAGGCAAACGGGATCACGGTAAAGGAATTTTTCGTTGGGATGGGGCCTACGCTCTGGTCCTTTACGAGGGGCGGGACAAAATATTCCATCAAGCTCCTTCCGATCGGCGGGGCCTGCGTATTCGAGGACGGCGACGAGGAAGCGGGCGAAGGCGGGCAGGGAGAGGCTGCGCCGCCATCGCCCGGCGCATTCCAAAACGCCGGTGTCTGGGCGCGTATCTGCACGGTCGCGGCGGGGCCCGTGTTTAATTTTATCCTAGCCTATCTGCTGGCTCTTGTCATCGTGGCGACGACCTACAGCGATAAGCCGGTAGTGCAGGACGTGATACCGGGCTTTCCCGCGCAGGAGGCCGGGATGCGCAGCGGCGATCTCATTACCCGTCTCGGCGGCGAGCGGGTGTATGTCGCCAGAGAGATCGGCCTGATCACGATGATGCATGAGGGCGAGACGCTCCGCGTCGCATACAGGAGGAACGGGCAGGACTATGAAACGGTCCTGACGCCGAAAAAGGATGAGGAAAGCGGAAGGTTTCTGCTGGGCTTTCAGGGATATGCGGAGTATTTTAAATGCTCTCCCCTTCAGGTCTTTCAGTATGCATATTATGAGGTGCGCTATGGCCTGAAAGCGACCGTCAAGAGTATGCAGATGATCGTGCAGGGAAAGGCGGGCAAGGAGGAGATCTCCGGCCCGATCGGGATCGCGGTGCTGGTGGGCGACGTGACGGAGCAGACCAAACCCTACGGGATCGGCGTAATGCTCATCAATCTCATCAATCTGGCAATGCTGCTGTCGGTGAATCTGGGGGTTTTAAATCTGCTGCCGGTGCCAGCGCTTGACGGAGGAAGGCTGGTCTTTCTGCTGCTGGAGGTAGTGCGCGGCAAGCCGGTGCCGCCGGAAAAGGAAGGCATGGTGCATTTGGTGGGCTTTGCCATACTGTGCGGGCTCATGCTGCTCCTGTTGTATAACGATATCATGAAATTTATCGTACCGAGATAGACCCTAAATTTATCGTACCGAGATAGATCCTGCGGGAAGGGGATTTTATTTGAAGAGGCTTGCGAAAGCAGACCCGGATCCCGCGCCAAGACCCACAGGCGAGGCTGGAAGGGAAAGACAGATAACAGATAGATAGAAGGATAGAAGATGGAAAGGGGAAAAACGGAAAGACTGGCGAAGCGGGCTTCGCCGGTCTTTTTAGTGGGGAAAAAAACACCGTAAAATGGACACGTTATCGGCATATATCATTGACATTGTCATACAATATATTATAATTGAATTACAAACACATCAAGAGAGGTGATTGTTATGGCAACTACATTAGTACAGGTCAGAATTGATGATGAATTAAAAAATCAGGCGACTGCTGTGTATGATGCATTGGGAATTGATTTATCTACGGCAGTGCGGATGTTTTTGAAAAGATCCGTTATGGTCAATGGCGTTCCTTTTGATATGATTTTGCCAAAGAGTGACTATAAGGCTGAAAGAGCAGTCAAGGCTCTGCAGGAATTAAGCAGCGCCGCTATGGAAAACGGAACTTCCGAACTGACTTTAGAAGAGATAAATGCTGAAATAGAGGCGGTAAGGAAAACAAAATAAGAGACGGCACAATGCAGTATTATGCGGTAATAGATACAAATGTATTGGTTTCCGCCATGCTAAGGGTTCAGTCGGTTCCGGGGCAGCTTGTAAATGTTGCTCTTTTAAATCCTATGTTGTTACCCCTAAAGAAATACTTGATATTATGTATAAAGAATGAGCAAAATGTGAATATGAGGAGAAAGCAGGTATGAGCAATTTTGACTTGTATCAACAGATGACAAAATGACATTGGAGATAAGTTTAAGTTCCATATCAAATTTCATTTTATAATCATCTTTATGTATCTATTCATCTTTAACCTGAATTGTAATCCGAGATTCCATATCCATTATCTCGGAGTAGTGGTATAAGCTAATGGATACCTTTGTAAAAGAGGGTATGGATTTTCTCTTACAAAGTTCTGAGACTGACTGGAAGGTTGGTCTCATTTTTG
>CANQTG010000032.1 GCA_947626715.1 uncultured Lachnospiraceae bacterium
TACCGCTTCATCGTCAAACGGGTGGATAAACGTGTACCCGTGCTCCGCGGCCAGCTCATAGGCACGGGCGCACGCTTCGTCGTATACGTCGCCGCACAGCTCCACCGCCGCGCCGTAGCTCTTCGTCCTCGTTACCTTCATTAGTGGGGTCGTCGTCGGCATGACGATCGTCGCCTTCGCCCCATAGCACTGCGCCGCATAGGCGACGCCCTGCGCATGGTTCCCCGCCGAAGCCGTGATCAGACCCTTCTGCCGCTCCTCGTCCGTCAGGGTGCTCATCTTATAGTAAGCGCCTCGTACCTTATATGCGCCCGTGAACTGCATATTTTCGGGCTTTAGATAGATCTTGTTCCCGCTCTGCGCGCTCAGGTAATCGCTGTAGATGAGCTTTGTCTCCAGCGTTACCTTTTTTACGATCTCGGAAGCCTCTTCAAACGCTTCCAGCGTCAGCATTTTCTTACTCATTCTCATTCTCTCCTTTGCTATCAAACAGCGCGTTGACAAACTGATCCGGATCGAATTTCTGCAGATCGTCTATCGTTTCCCCTACGCCGATATATTTTACCGGCACATGCAGCTCCGACTGGATCGCGACCGCGATGCCTCCCTTCGCCGTGCCGTCCATCTTGGTCAGGATAATGCCCGTTAAGTCGGTCGCTTCGCCAAACTCCCGCGCCTGCTGCAGCGCGTTCTGCCCCGTCGAGGCGTCCAGCACGACCAGATTCTCGCGGTGCGCCGCCGGAAATTCCCTGCTGATGATACGGTCTATCTTCTTTAGCTCTTCCATCAGGTTCTTTTTATTATGCAGCCTTCCGGCCGTATCGCACAGCAGCACGTCCGCGCCCCTTGCTTTCGCCGCGCACACCGCGTCATAGATCACGGAGGCGGGATCCGCCCCCTCGCTCCCGCTTATAATCTCCACGCCCGCGCGCTGCGCCCACTCGACCAGCTGCTCCCCGGCCGCCGCGCGGAAGGTATCCGCCGCGGCTAGGATCACCTTTCTGCCCTGATCCTTTAATTTACCGGCCAGCTTCCCTACCGAGGTCGTTTTCCCTACGCCGTTCACCCCGATCACGAGCACGACGGACTGTTCCCGCTCGAAGGCATAGGCGGTCTCCCCCGTCTGCATCTGCTCCTTGATACTCTCGATCAAGAGCTTTTTGCAGTCGGACGGCTCCTTGATATGATTTTCCCGCACCTGCGCGCGCAGTCTCTCTAGGATCGCATTGGCGGCGTTTATCCCGATATCCCCCATGATCAGGATCTCCTCCAGCTCCTCGTAAAAGTCCTCGTCTATCATGGAATAGCCGTTAAATACCCGGTCGATCCCGCTTACGATATTGTCCCTCGTTTTGCTGAGCCCTTCCTTCAGGCGGGTGAAAAATCCCTTTTTTTCTCCGCTCATAGTCTCCGCCATAGCCTCCCTTCTTTATGATGCATCGAGTTCGCTGTCGATCAGGTTCACGCTGACCAGCGTGGAAACGCCCTTTTCCTGCATGGTAATGCCATAGAGCCTGTCCGCCTTCTCCATCGTGCCGCGTCTGTGCGTGATCACGATAAACTGCGTGTTTTTCGTCAGCTTGTGCAGATACTTTGCGAAGCGCCCGACATTGTTCTCGTCCAGCGCCGCCTCGATCTCGTCCAGCAGGCAGAAGGGAGAGGGCTTGAGATTCTGGATCGCGAACAGCAGCGCGATCGCCGTCAGGGCCTTTTCCCCGCCGGACAGCTGCATCATGTTCTGCAGCTTCTTCCCGGGCGGCTGCGCGATGATACGGATGCCCGCTTCCAGAATGTCCTCGTCCTCCTGCAGCTCCAGCGTCCCCTTGCCGCCGCCGAACAGCTCCTTAAACACCTTGTCAAATTCTCCGGCGATCTGCGCGAACTTTTCCGTAAAGGTCCTGCGCATCGCCGTATCCAGCTCCTCTATGATACCGAGCAGGGTCGTTTCCGCCTCTACCAGATCGTCGTGCTGCGTCTTTAAAAACCCGTACCGCTCCATCAGGTTTTTATAATCCTCGATCGCGTTGACGTTGACGTCTCCCAGCTTCCTGATCTGATCCTTGAGCGAGGCGATCCTGCGTTTCATCTCTGATAGGTCCGTCAGTCCCTCCTCCTTCATCGAGGCCGCGTCGCTTAACGTGATCTCATACTCGTCCCACATATAGTTGATCTGCGTCTCCAAAGAGTCCTCCAGCCGTTCCCTCTGCGCGTTTAAGCGGTACACTTCCTTATCCAGAGCGCTCTTTTTCTCCGCCAGCTCTTCCCGCACATTGAAGAAATTCTTCTGCTTATCCGTCAGGATCTCCTTTTTCGCCAGATCCCCCGAGAGCTTTTCCTCCATCTCTCCCTGCGCCGCATGGGAGCTTTTTATCGTTTCCTCGATCTGCGCGATATCCTCATGCTTTTGCCGGATATCCGCTTCGTTTTTTAAAAGCGCCTCTTTAATCTCCGATAATTCCCCCGACAGACGCCCCAGCTCGCCCTCGATACGTTCCAGATTCTGCCGCTTAAATTCCTGCTGCTGGCGGAGCTTTTCCGTCTCTACGTCCCATTCCGACACTTTGGCCGTCTGTCCCGATTCCTTTACGCGCATACTCTCAAGCTGCCTCTGGAATACCGCGATCTGCGCCTGCGTCTCCTTTTCCGTCTCCTCCGAGTCCGTCAGCTCCTTTGCCGTCTGCTCCTTCTCTTTTCCGATCTCTGCGATCTGTTCTCCGAGCTCCTGCCTCTGCTCCTTCAGAGAGCCGAAGCCTTCCTCCGTCTCGTTCCATTTCTCCTGCGCCGCGATCACGTTCAGCCGCGCGGTATTCTGCTCGATAAACTTATTCTGAAGGGAAAGTCTGGCCTCCTCTAGCTCCCTGCGCAGGCGGTTCCTCTCCTCCTTCGTATCCTCGATCTTTTTTAATATCGTCTCGACCTCCTGACGGTATTTTTTGACCCGCTCCCCCAATTCCGCGATCTCCCGTCTCCGGCCCAATAGATTGGAATTATTTTTATATGCGCCGCCGCTGATCGCGCCGCCCGGAAGGAGCAGCTCGCCCTCCAGCGTCACCATGCGCAGGCTGTGATCGTATTTTCCGGCTATCTTAACCGCATGATCCACATGATCGACCACTAGGATACGCCCCAGCAGGGACTTGGCGACGGAGGCGTATTTTTCCGGGATCTGTATCAGGGAATCCGCCGTGCCGATCACGCCCGTTTCCGTCAGCGCCCTCTCGGGCTTAAATTCCTGCGGGCATTTGATACTCGTCAGCGGCAGAAAGGTCGCCCGCCCGCTTTTCGTCTTTTTCAGAAAGGCGATCATGCGCTTGGCCGTCTCCTCGTCCTCGGTCACGATATTCTGGATATTGCCGCCGAGCGCGGTCTCGATCGCCGTCTCGTACTGCTTCTCGACCTTGATGATGTCCGCGACGACCCCTACGATCCCCTTCTGCGTCTCCTTTTGCTCCATGACGCGCTTAACGCTCCCGCCGTAGCCCTCATAACGCTCCGTCAGATTGGTCAGTGCTTCCAGCTTTGAGCTCTCCTGATGATAACCGGCCTGCGCCTTCTGCAGCTTTTCGTCCCAGCCGGAGAGCTCCGGCTTGATCTGCGCGATACGCGCTTCCAAAGCGTTCTGCCCGTCATGCAGGCTGCGCACCTCCTGATTGACCGCCTCAAACGCCTCTTCCAGCCTGCGTATAGTCTCCTTTTGCTGCGCCTCGTCCGACTTCGCGCGCTGCAGGCTCGAATCCAGCTCCGCCCTGCGCAGCGTCACCTGCTCTAACATAGTATCTAAGCGCCCCATCTTGGAACGGATCGCGGCGCGCTCGTTGAGCGCCCCGATGACCGCGTTTTTGCCGCTCTCGATCCTGCCGTTTAATTCTTCGATCTGGCTCTGCGTCTGTAAAAGGAGGGCTCTGGCCGCTTCCCGCTCCCGTTCTGTCTCTACGGCCTTTTCATCGGTTTCCCGCTTGTCCGAGAGGATCTTCTCCCGATCGAGCTCCCGCTCCTTGATCTCGGCGCAGACCGCCTCGTTCCGCTTTTGTAAGTGTTCCCCGTTTCCCGTCGCAAAATGGATCTGCTCCCGCAATACGCCGATCTGCCCTTCCAGCTTGCCGCGCAGCATACCGGTATCCGTGAGCTCCTTTCTGGCGTTCTCGATCTCCGCCTCCAAAAGCTCCAGCTCGCTCTGGATCCTCTCATATTCCTCGCGGGTCTTTTCATAGCGGCTTGTGATCTCCCGCAGCTCGCCGTCCGCAAGCTCATAATTTTCCTGCGCCGTCTCAAGCTGCCCTCTGATCTGCGCGTTTTCCAGAAGGAAGATATTGACGTCCAGCTTCTTTACTTCCTCTTTCTTTCGCAGATAGATCCTCGCTTTCTCGGACTGCCTTTCCAAAGGCTCGATCTGCTTTTCCAACTCCGCCAGAATATCGTTTACGCGCAGGAGGTTCTGCTTTTCGTCCTCCAGCTTTTTCTGCGCCGTGACCTTCCTGCGCTTAAATTTCACGATCCCCGCCGCCTCGTCGAAGAGCTCCCGCCGCTCCTCCGGCTTGCCGCTCAATATCTTGTCGATCTGCCCCTGCCCGATGATCGAATAGCCCTCTTTCCCGATACCGGTATCGTAAAACAGCTCGTTGACGTCCTTTAAGCGGCAGGGCGTCCCATTGATCAGATATTCGCTCTCACCGGAGCGGTAGATCCGTCTGGCGACCGTCACCTCGTCGTAATCGATCGCGAGCTGATGGTCGGCATTGTCCAATGTGATCGCCACATACGCATAGCTGAGCGGCTTTCTCATCTCCGTCCCCGAGAAGATAACGTCCTGCATGGAAACGCCGCGCAGCTGCCGGATACGCTGCTCTCCCAGCACCCAGCGCACGGCGTCGGCCACATTGCTCTTGCCGCTCCCGTTCGGGCCCACGATCCCCGTGATCCCGTTGTGAAATTTGAATACGATCTTATTGGCAAAGGACTTAAACCCCTGCACTTCTATACTTTTTAAATACATATCCTACCCGTTTGTCTCTTTTTCGGAAAGCAGCGCCTGATAGGCCGCCTGCTGCTCCGCATGTTTTTTCGTCCGGCCGCTTCCCTCTCCGATCCTGCGCCCGTCGAGCCTCGCTTCCACCAAAAACAGCTTGTCGTGCTCAGGGCCGGACTCCTCTATCAGCGCGTAGGTGAGCTTCCCTTCGCCCCTTTTCTGTACCCGTTCCTGAAGGATCGTCTTACTGTCGTAAAAAAGCTGCCGGTTTTCCAGATCGGACAGCACAAATCTGTCGATGAACGCTCTGGCGCAGGACAGCCCGCCGTCCAGATAGATCGCGCCGATCAGCGCCTCCATAACGTCGGAAGTGATCGAATCCCGCTTCCTGCCGCCGGTCGCCTCCTCGCCCCTGCCCAGATATATAAATTCTCCCAGAGAGAGATCTCTGGCGCAGTATGCCAGCGCGGGCTCGCACACCATAGAAGAGCGCATTTTCGTCAGCTCCCCTTCCGAAAGGCGGGGATTTGCCCGGAAGAGATATTCGCTGGAGACCAGCTCCAGCACCGCGTCTCCCAGAAATTCGATCCGCTCATAATCGTCCCATCTGTTTATTTTCTGTTCGTTCGCAAAGGAACTGTGGGTCAGGGCCTGCCGCAGCAGGGACTTGTCCTGAAAGCGATACCCGATACGCTCCTCCAACAGCTCCATCTGTTTTTCTTCTATTATCATCGCACCGCCCTATTTAACCCTTTTCCTGCACCGCGTTCTGTATCAGGCCAAGCGCCTCTCCCACCTTCGTGATCGTTCCCGTCTCCTCCGGCGTCACCTCGATGTCAAAGGCTTCCTCGATCCCCATCACGATTTGAAACAGATCCAGAGAGTCGGCTCCCAGATCCTCCGTAAAGGTCGTATCCTCCGTGATCTCGTTCGGATCTACGCTCAATACCTCCGCTATGATCTCTTTTAATTTTTCAAATTCCATCGCATTTGTCCTTCCCGGCCTTTTCTCTTTTTCTGCGCCCGCCGGGCTTCTCCCTTCGCCGCTTTTTCCGCGCCTTTCGGCTCCGTCTTTCTCTCTTTCTATGCGCCTATTCGGCTTCTTTCCCTGCCGCTCTTTCCGCGTCTATCTGTTCCTTTATCTTTTCGTTGATCCTCTGCTCCTTAAACGCGATACACTGTAGGATCGAATTTTTCACCTCGACCGCTTTGGAGCTGCCATGCGTTTTTACCACAAGGCCGTTGAGGCCGAGCAGCGGAGCGCCGCCGTAGCGTTCCAGATCGAACGCCTTCAGCGTTTCTTTCAGCGCGGGCTTTACGAGCAGCGCCCCGATCTTGCTGCGCAGGGTGGACATCATACCCTTTTTCACCTCGGACAGCAGCGTGCCTCCCACCCCTTCGTACATTTTCAGGATCACATTGCCGACAAACGCTTCGCATACGATCACGTCCGCCGCGCCCGCGGGGATATCCCGCGCCTCCACGCTGCCGATAAAGCGGATATCCCCGCACTCCTTTAAGAGCGGGAAGGTTTCCTTGACCAGCGCGTTTCCCTTCTCCTCCTCCGCGCCGATATTCACGATCCCGACGCGCGGGGCCTTAACGCCCAGCACATGCTCCATATAGATAGCGCCCATTTTGGCAAACTGGACGAGATGGGACGGCCTTGCGTCCACATTCGCGCCGCAGTCGATCAGCAGCGACGCGCCCGCGGCCGTCGGGATCACAGAAGCCAGCGGGGGCCGTTCCACGCCCTTGATACGGCCCACCAAGATCTGTCCCCCTACGAGCACCGCGCCCGTATTGCCCGCGGAAACAAAGGCGTCGCACGTCCCTTCCTTTACCAGCTTCATTCCCTTTACGATCGAGGAATCCTTTTTCGTGCGGATCGCCGCTACCGGCGGTTCCGCCGTCTCTATGATCTCGGGCGCGTCTATGACCTCGACCCTGTCGGCGTCATAGGGATACCGGGAAAGCTCCGCCCTGACCGCCTCCTCTTTCCCCAAAAGAAACGCCTTGATCTTCCGGCTTTCGCTAAGCGCCTCTGCTACGCCCTTTACGATCTCGCCGGGCGCATAGTCGCCGCCCATCGCGTCTACCGCTACCTTTACCGTCTCGTCCATATCCATTTTCCTCCAATTTCAGAAAATACGCTTTCTATAAATATACTAGACCCATGCGCAAAAAGCAAGAAAAGAAAAAAGACAGCATATCGCAGGCGCAATACGCTGTCCCTCTTTTCCGTTTTCTCAATCTACGCTGACGATCTCTTTTTTGTTATAAGAGCCGCACGCCTTACATACTCTGTGAGGCATCATCAACGCTCCGCATTTACTGCACTTTACCAGCGTGGGCGCGCTCATTTTCCAGTTCGCCCTGCGCTTGTCTCTTCTCCCTTTGGAAGATTTATTCTTGGGACAGATAGACATCCTTACACCTCCTTACCCGCGTGAAAGATCTCTTTCATCGCAGACTCCTGCTCACACTGTTCTGATTATACCGAAAAGAGAGCCGTTTGTCAACGATTATTCCTATCCCCGTTTTCCGGCGCATTTTCCGACCGTCCTTCCTTTATTTTTCAACGATCGCGCAGGTCTCCCTTGCGATCGCCAGCTCCTCGTTCGTCGGGATCACAAGCACCTTTGTCTTGGAATCGGGAGTCGTGATGATCGCTTCCTCGCCCCGCTTTTGGTTCTGCTCCTGATCCAGCGTAACGCCCAGATATCCGAGATGTTCGCAGACCATACTCCGTATCGTAGGGCTGTTCTCGCCGACGCCCGCCGTAAAGCAGATCGCATCCACGCCGTTCATGGCCGCCGTATACGCGCCGATATATTTCGCTACGCGGTACGCGAAGGCCTTCATCGCCCTTTCGCCCCCGGCGTTCCCCGCCTTCCAGTCGGCTTCCAGATCCCGAAAATCCGAGGAAAGGCCGTTCGAGAGCCCCAGCACGCCGGATTCCTTATTTAAGATCTGTATTACCTCTTCTAAGCTCTTATTTTCCTTATGCGCGATATATTCGATGACCGTCGGGTCGATATCGCCGGAGCGCGTACCCATGATCAGGCCCTCCAAAGGCGTCAGCCCCATAGAAGTATCGACCGATTTCCCGTTCTCTACGGCGGATATGCTCGCGCCGTTCCCTAAATGGCACACGATGGTCTTTAATTCCCCGATATCCGCGCCGAGAACCTCCGCCGCTCTTCCCGATACGTAGAAATGGCTCGTCCCGTGGAAGCCGTAGCGTCTGATCCTGTATTTCTCATAATAACGATAGGGGATCCCGTACAGATACGCCTCTTCCGGCATCGTCTGATGGAAGGCCGTATCGAACACGCCGACCATCGGCGTATCCGGCATTAATTCCGCGCACGCCCGTATCCCGATCAGGTTCGCCGGATTGTGCAGGGGCGCAAGGTCGCTGCATTCTTCCATCGCGGCGATCACATCGTCGTCGATCCTGACGCAGGAAGCGAATTTCTCTCCCCCGTGTACGACGCGGTGGCCGACCGCCCCGATCTCGGAAAGATCCTTTACCACGCCCGTATCCGGCGCTGTCAGCGCGTCAATCACCAGACGGATCGCCTCCTTATGATCGGGCATATCCGACTTGGTCGTCTGCTTCTCCGCCCCCGGCCTCTGATATACGAGCTGGCTCCCTTCGATCCCGATCCGTTCGCACAGTCCCTTTGCGATCACGTTCTCGCTTTTCGAATCAATTAACTGAAACTTTAACGAAGAACTCCCGCAATTAATCACCAATACATTCATCCTGCTTTCCTCCTTTTCTTATGAGAGCTGCGCCTGCACCGCAGTCAGCGCCACAACGCCTACGATATCTTCCCACGAGCAGCCTCTGGAAAGGTCGTTGACCGGCTTTGCGATCCCCTGAAGCATCGGGCCGTACGCTTCCGCCTTGCCCAGACGCTGCACCAGCTTATAGCCGATGTTGCCGCAGTCCAGATTCGGGAAGATCAGCACGTTCGCCTTGCCGGCCACCTCGCTGCCGGGAGCTTTGGATTTTGCGACATGCGGCACCAGCGCGGCGTCCGCCTGAAGCTCGCCGTCCAATGTCAGCCCCGGATACTGCGTATGGGCGATCTCTACGGCCTCTACTACTTTATCTACCAGCGCATGTTTTGCGCTCCCCTTTGTCGAATGAGAAAGCATTGCGATCACCGGCTTTGCGCCGATCAGGCTGCGGAAGCTCTTTGCGCTCGTATCGGCTATCGCCGCCAGCTCCTCCGCGGTAGGATCCTGATTGAGGCCGCAGTCCGCAAACAGGAAGGTGCCGTGATATCCGTATTCGCAGTCCGGCACGTCTAGGATAAAGAACGCGGAGACCAGCTTGGTCCCTTCCGCCGTCTTCAGGATCTGAAGGGCGGGACGCAGCGTATCCGCCGTCGCATGGCACGCACCCGCTACCATACCGTCCGCGTCGTTCGCCTTTACCATCACGATACCGAAGGTCAGATAATCCTCTAACAGGATCTCCCTCGCCTTCTCCTGTGTCATCCCTTTATTTTTTCTGGTCTCATACAACAGATCCACATACTCGTCCAGCTTTTCACATTCCGCCGGATTGACCACCGTCACGCCGCTTAGATCCACCTCCAGCCAGCCGGCGCCGTCCATGATCTTCTCCTCGTTCCCGATCATGATGATTTTGGCGATCTTTTCCTGCATGATATGCGCGGCTGCGATCAGCGTCCTCTTGTCGTTCGTCTCCGGCAGTACGATCGTTTTCAGATCCTGCCTTGCTTTTTCTTTCATGAGATCAATGTAACTCATCTGCCCCATCTCCTTCTCTTACTTTTCCGATGAGCGTTTCTACGCATCACACTACTTTGATTATAGCGCACTACCCGTTTTCCGCACAAGAGATGAGCGATAAAAAATTGTGTTTAATTCCATACAAAAATCCCGCCGATATGGTATAATAACGAGAAAAATGCCGATGGCACTTGCGGCAATCGGCATTTGACGAGTATCCCCATCGAGACGATAGTCGAGATGGTATAATGTCCGCGTAAGCAATGAGCAGTGCGAAAACAGAGGACGGCAAAATTTCTGCTTGCAGATCATTTTGCCGGACGCTGTTTTCATAGGGCGAAGCCCGCGAACGAGAAAATCGCAGATTTTCGGATAAAAAGGAGACGCTATGAGGGTTGCCGGTATCATCGCAGAATACAATCCGTTCCACAACGGCCACCAGTACCATATGGACACGGCGCGTTCCCGTTTCGGGGCCGATTATCTTATCGTGGTTATGAGCGGCGATTTCACCCAGCGCGGCGAGCCCGCCCTGATGGACAAATATCTGCGTGCGCAGGCGGCTCTTTCCTGCGGCGCCGATCTGGTGCTGGAGCTGCCCGTCGTCTACGCCTGCGCCAGCGCCCCCTATTTCTCGCAGGGAGCCGTCTCCCTGCTCTCCCAGCTCGGCGTGACGGATCGGCTTATCTTTGGCAGCGAATGCGGCGATATCGCCCTGCTCAAAAAAGCGGCCTCTCTTCTTGCGGAGCAGCCTCCGGCCTATACCGGCCGACTAAAAAGCGCCTTAAAGGAAGGACGCTCCTATCCAGCCGCACAGGCGGACGCCCTCTTAGGCTGCGCCGGTCAGGATACCGCCGCCCTGCTCTCCCAGCCCAATAACCTGCTCGGGATCGAATACTGCAGGCAGCTCCTTCTCTGCGGCAGCTCCATCGAGCCCTGCACCCTCAAACGAAAGGGCGGCCTCCATACGGATACGGACCTATCGGGGCGGGAAAGCTCCGCGCTCGCGATCCGAAACGCCCTCCAAAACGGGACGCCGCCGGACGCTCTTAGTCTGCAGCTCCCAAAGGCCGTATCCCGTATCATGCAAGGCGCCTACGGGAAAACGTTCCCCGTCTTCCCCGACATGCTCTCGGAACTGCTCCACTACCGCCTCCTTTTTGACGGCGGGGACGGCTTTTCCGATTATCTGGACGTATCCGCTGACCTTTCCGACAGGATCCAAAACCGCCTCGCGCAGTACCGCGGCTTTTCATCCTTCTGCGATCTGCTAAAGACCAAAGAGCTGACCCATACGAGGATCCGCCGCAGCCTGCTGCATATCCTTCTCGATATCCGTAAAACGGATCCGCTTCCCGAGGGGATCCCCTACGGAGACGTTGTCCGATACGCGCGCATACTCGGCTTTCGTTCCCGCGCGCTCCCCCTCCTGAAATCCATCCGGGCAAACGCCGGCATTCCTCTGCTCTCCAGACTTTCCGGCGATTCCCGCCGTCTTGACGAGGCCGGACAAAAGCAGTTAAAAAAAGACATGCAGGCGGCGCACCTCTATCATGCGCTGATCCTGCATGTCTATGGGACGAAGCTGCCGCACGAGCTCTCGCGGCAGGTCATCCGTTATTGACTTTGTGATTGACCTTGCTCATGACGTTGATCCAATCCCTTCCGATCGCGCCGCGGCGTCATTTCTGCCGCAGGATCTCTACGAGATAATCCCACATGCGCTTGACCGAAGAGATACTCAGCTTTTCCTGCGTCGTATGGATCCCCGTCATATCCGGGCCGAAGGAGACCGCGTCAAGATCGGGTATCTTATCGGCCAGCAGGCCGCATTCCACGCCCGCATGGATCGCCTCGATCACAGGCTCCTTTCCGAACAGTTCCCGATAGATACGCACCATATCCTCCCGCAGCGGGGAATCCTTGCGGTATTCCCAAGCCGGATAGCAGCCCTCTATGGTCATCGAACCGCCGAGCTGCTCCGTCAGCAGGCGCATTCTCGCCGCCAGAAAGTCCCGCGCCGTCTGCACGGAGCTCCTGAGCGCATAACGCAGGGTCAGCCCGCCCTCGTCTAAGGTAAGCACGCCCAGATTCAGCGAGGTCTCCACCAGACCCGCTATCTCGGCGCTCATGGCCTGTACCCCGTTCGGCAGAAGATTCATCAGGGAAAGCGCCCGATCGCGGCATTCCTTTGTCAGAGCCGTTACCGTCTCTTCGCCCTTTTTCTCCGCATGGATGGAAATGTCCGGATCCGCCGTCTCATATTCCCGGCGGATTATCCCGCCTGTCTCTGCGATCAGCGTCTGGAATCTCTCTTCATCGCCCTTTTCTACGACGATAAGCGCCTTCGTCTCTCTCGGAATGGCGTTGTCCTTGAGCCCTCCCTGCATGGATACGACAGAATACGACGTCTCGTCCTTTAAGGCGAGCAGAAGGCGTCCCATCAGCATATTGGAGTTGGCCCTGCCCTTGTCGATCTCAATGCCGGAATGCCCGCCCTTTAGGCCACCGATCGTGAGCTCATAGACGCCGCCCTCCCACGGCTGCCGCGCCGCTGGGAGCATGACGTTCGCCCTGCAGCCTCCGGCGCAGCTTGTCAGCAGGTGTCCCTCTACCTCGGAATCGATATTTAAGAGCTTATGGCCCTTTAACATGGAAAGATCGACCGCGGCCGCTCCTTCCATTCCCACCTCTTCGCTTACCGTAAAGACCGCTTCTATCCTCGGGTGCTCCAGCGTATCGGAGGCAAGGACGGCAAGCGCGTAGGCGATCGCAATCCCGTCGTCGCCACCCAGCGTCGTGCCCGCCGCGCTGATCGTATCGCCCTCGGCCACGAGCCTAAGCCCCTCGTTTTCAAAGTCGATCTCACAGTCCGGCTCCTTCTCGCAGACCATATCCAGATGTCCCTGCAGGATCAGAGGCTCGGCCTTCTCATACCCCGGCGTCGCCTCCTTGATGATGACGACATTGCCGAGCTCATCTGAATTTACCTCCAGCCCGCGCTCTTTGGCAAACTCCACGCAGTAAGCGCTGAGCTTTTTTTCCTTGTAGGAAGGATGCGGGATCCCGCATATCTCTTCAAAATACCGGAATACCTCCGCAGGCTCCAGATTTGATAATACGCCCATTCTATTTCCCTCGCTTTTTTTGCAGATTTACATACAATATGAAATCGTGGCTGCGCAGTATGTGGAGAAATTCCGTCAGCCGTTCGTACAGCGGCTCCGCCTTTTCTCCAAACCGCTCCTTTACCAGCTTTCCGATCTCATAGACGTCGCGTTCCCCGTCGATCTGTTCCCAGACAAAGCTGCCGAACGCATCCAGCTCGATCCGGCTCTCCTTAGGCTTATGAAACAAAAGCTGGGCGAGCCGGTTGAAAAGCCCCCTGTTTTTGCGCACGATCTCGATCGAGCCGTTTTTGTTCTTCTCATACGGAAACAGGGAATTATGTTTCGGAATATAATCCAGATAATTTGCTTTCTGTTTTCTGCTCATACCGTCTTACGCTTTTTTCGGCTTTCTTCTGATAAACGCGATGATCGTCGCGCACAGCAGGGCAAAGCAGACAAGGCCGCCCCAGTTGCCGAGATTGATCCCCAGACAGCTTCCCAAGAAATCTCCCAGCGTGCCGTCCTGCATCGGGATGATCGCAAGCACGGCCAGCAGGATGCCGACCAGACCCTCGCCGGCGATCAGGCCGGAGGAATACAAAACGCCGTTTTCGACCTGCTTCTTTCTCTCGTCCTCGGAATCCGTTTTCTTTTTGTCATAGTACAGCCGGATCAGGCCGCCTACCATGATCGGCGTGCTCAAATGGATCGGCAGATACAGACCTACCGCGAACGGCAGCACCGGGATCTGTAAGATCTCTACCACGACGGCGATCGCCGCGCCGCAGATAATTAACGCCCACGGAAGCTGGCCGCCCATAACGCCTTCCACCACCATTTTCATCAGCGTCGCCTGCGGAGCGGGAAGCTCTGCGGAGCCATAACCCCATGCCGTACTCAAAAGATACAGTACGCCGCCGATCGCGACTGCGGAGATCGCAACGCCGATCAGCTCGCCGATCTGCTGTTTCGCGGGGCTCGCGCCTACGATAAAGCCCGTCTTTAAATCCTGAGAGGTATCGCCCGCGATCGCCGCGATGATACAGATGATGGAACCGATCGTGATCGCCGCAATCATACCGGGCATACCGATATTGCCCGTCGCCTTGAGCAGCATGGTCGCGATCAGCAGCGTCGCGATCGCCATACCGGACACCGGATTATTGGAACTGCCCACGATACCGACCATTCTGGAGGATACTGTCGCAAAGAAAAATCCAAATATGATGATGATGATCGCACCGACCAGATTGACCGGGATTGCCGGGATCAGCCACATCGCGATCGCTACGACACCGATCACGATCATGACCAGATTCATCGGCAGATCCTTATTCAAACGATCGTTTTCGCCCGCCTTCTTCCCGTATACGGCCATCGCCTGTTTGAAGGTGCGCACGATCATCGGGAACGATTTGATCAGGGAAAGGATACCGCCCGCCGCTACGGCGCCCGCGCCGATGTAGCGGATAAAGCTGCCCCAGATCCCCCACGTGCCCAGCTCGCTGACAGGGGCCGTCGCAGGATAGAGCACCATATCCCCGCCGAACAAAACGATAAGAGGCATTAACACGAACCAGCCTACCACGCCGCCCGCGAGCATATACGAAGAGATCACGGGCCCGCAGATATAGCCTACCCCGGCAAGCGCGGGAAGCACGTCCATGCCGATACCGGAACCCTTATAGGATTTGATCTCAAAATCCACTTCGCTCGGGAAGAGCTTCAGGCCGTCCGCGATAAACTTATAGACCGCCGCGATCCCCAGTCCGGCGAATACCGTACCCGCCTTCGCGCCGCCCTCTTCGCCGGCCAGCAGCACCTCCGCGCACGCCTGTCCTTCCGGATACGGGAGCTTTCCATGCTCCTGCACGATCAGGGCGGAACGCAGCGGGATCATGAACAATACGCCCAGAATACCGCCGCAGAGCGCGATCAGAGAGATCTCGACCAGAGACGGATTGGCGCTGCCGGACTCCGACGCCCACATGAACAGGGCCGGCATCGTAAAGATCGCGCCCGCCGCCACCGATTCTCCGGCCGACCCGATGGTCTGCACCAGATTGTTTTCCAGAATGGAATCCTTCTTCAGGATCACCCGGATAATGCCCATCGAAATGACCGCCGCCGGGATCGACGCCGAAACCGTCATACCGACGCGCAGCCCCAGATAGGCATTCGCTCCGCCGAATAAAACGGCCAGCAGCGCGCCCACGATGACCGACAGCACGGTCAGCTCGGGTACGACCTTATCGGCCGGAATAAACGGCTTAAATTCTTTGTTGTTCTCCATACCATAATACTCCTTTCGTAGAATGCTCTTATTTTACAATACCCCGTACGGCATTGTCAACTCTTTAACAATCTGCCGCGACCACGCGCCGACACAGCGGCCCCCTTTGGCGGATCAGTTTTTAAAGCTGTGGATCGGCGCGGGGATCCTGCCCTGCCTGCCGATAAACGCATCGCAGGAAAATTCATTGACGGGCATGACGGGCGCATAGCCGAACAGCCCGCCGAACTCCACCCGATCCCCCACGTCCTTTCCGACCGCCGGAATGATACGCACGGCCGTCGTCTTCTGATTGACCATGCCGATCGCCATCTCGTCGGCAATGATACCGGAGATCGACGAAGCCTTTGTCCGGCCCGGCACCGCGATCATATCCAGACCCACGGAGCAGACGCAGGTCATCGCCTCCAGCTTCTCTAGCGTCAGCGCCCCCGCGGCCACCGCATTGATCATGCCCTGATCCTCCGAGACGGGAATAAACGCCCCGCTCAGCCCGCCGACATAGGACGACGCCATTACCCCGCCCTTTTTCACCTGATCGTTTAAGAGCGCCAGCGCCGCCGTCGTTCCCGGCGCTCCGGCGTATTCCAGCCCGATCTCGCAGAGGATATCCGCTACCGAATCTCCCACCGCCGGCGTCGGCGCAAGCGACAAGTCTACGATCCCAAAGGGGATATCCAGCATTCTCGACGCCTCCTTCGCGACGAGCTGCCCCACTCTCGTTACCTTAAACGCCGTTTTTTTGATCGTCTCGCACAGGACTTCAAAGCTCTCGCCCCGCACCTTTTCCAACGCCGTCTTTACGACGCCCGGCCCGCTGACCCCTACGTTTATGACCGCGTCGCTCTCCGTTACGCCGTGGAACGCGCCCGCCATGAACGGATTGTCATCCGGCGCGTTGCAGAACACGACCAGCTTCATGCACGCGGCGCAGTCCCGCTCCTTTGTCCGCTCCGCCGTCTCCTTGATGATCTCTCCCATCAGCCTTACGCCGTCCATATTGATCCCCGTCCGGGTAGAGGCGAGATTGACCGAGCTGCATACGCGCTCCGTTTCCGAGAGCGCCTGCGGAATGGAGCGTATCAGCAGCTCGTCCGCCTGCGTCATTCCTTTGGAAACTAAGGCCGAATAGCCGCCGATCAGGTTGACCCCGACCGCCTTCGCCGCCCGGTCCATCGTATGCGCGATCGTCACAAAATCCTCCGGCCTCTTGCACGCGCCGCCGCCCAAGAGCGCGGCGGGCGTAACGGCGATCCGTTTATTGACGATCGGGATGCCAAATTCCTTTTCGATCTCTTCTCCCACCGCGGCCAGATTCCCCGCGGTATCCGTGATCTTCTCATATATTTTCTGATTCAGCCGGCCCAGATCCGAGTCGATACAGGAAAGGAGGCTGACGCCGAGCGTGATCGTACGCACGTCCAGATTTTCCTTTTCGATCATCTTATTCGTTTCCGCGACCTCGAATATATTCAACATAAACAAGCTCCCTCCATCATGCGCCCGCCGTTTTCCTCCGCCCCAAGACAGGCCGTCCTAGATCCTGTGCATTTTTTCAAAGATCTCTTCCCGCTGGCATTTGATGAGCACGCCGATCTCCTCTCCGAGCTTTGCCATCTCATCCGCCATATCGCCGTGGGCTTTTGCCGAGCCCGCAGTATCGACGATCATCATCATAGTAAAATAGCCCTGCACGATCGTCTGCGAGATATCCAAAATATTGATCCCGTTATCCGCCAGATAAGCGCATACCTTTGCAATGATCCCCACCGTGTCTTTTCCCACCACGGTAATTATCGTTTTTTTCATACCCTGTCTCCTTTATCTTCCCTGCGCGGCCGGGGTCATACGCAGACGACCTCCGACATTTCATCCCGTTTCGCGACCATGATCGGAAAATCCGTTCCTTTAAACTCGTTTTCGGCCATCGTGATCTCCACACGCACCGTTTCATAGGCGAGCTCCGCCAGATTGTTTTCCTTGCTCAGATGTCCCAGCACGACCGCCTGCATTCCCGCATTTAAAATACGGGAAAGGAGCCTGCCCGAAAGCTCGTTGGAGAGATGTCCCCGCTCCCCCGATATCCGGCGTTTCAGATAATAGGGATACGGCCCCGTTTCCAGCATACGCACGTCATGATTGGCCTCCAATAGGACGGCATCCAGCCCCTTTAGGCTCTCTATCGTGTAGTCCGTATAGGTCCCAAGATCGGTCACGACCCCGACCCGCCGTTTGTCATGCCGGAAGCGGTACGCGACCGGCTGCGCCGCATCGTGCGAGATCTGCATAGGCGCTACCGTGATATCCTTGATGATAAACCGCTCCTCCTCTTTGATCTCCCAGAGCAGCTCCTCCGGGATACTGCCCAGACTGCGCATTTCCTTCAGCCTGCGGATCGTTCCCCGCGTCGCGTAGACCGGTATCTCCCGCTTGCGCAGCAGCACGCCCAAACCGTTTACGTGATCCGCGTGCTCGTGCGTGATCAGGATCGCGTCGATATCCCGCAGGGAAAGCTCCAGCCGCCCCAGCCCTTCCTCGATCCGCTTCCCGCTGATCCCCGCATCGATCAAAAGGTGCGTCGTATCCGTCCCGACATAAATACAGTTACCGCTGCTGCCGCTCGCGATGCTGCATAATCTCATTCGTATCATTCCCTCCAGTAGATTTCCAGCTTATCCCCAAAAGACAGCGCCTCCATATACTGCGCGTCCCTCCCGTTCAGCTTCGTGACGATCCCCTTTCCCTTTGGCCTCGAGAGGTCGAAGTCGATCCAGTCGAATACGTCTACAAACACATAGGAGGCTTTCCCCCGTAAAATGACAGGACTGTCGTTTACGATCACCTTTAGGATCGGCAGGCCGTTCTCATCTACCGCGTTTTCTTCCCCGCTTTCCGCTGCGCCGTCGGCCTCCTTCTCCGAGGTATCCCCATCGCCGCCCGCGGCTCCGGCTCTGTCTGCATGGGCGGAATCCGCTCCCGTTTCTGCCCCGGCTTTTGCCTCGTCTGCATGAGCGGAATCCGTTCCTGTCCCCGCCTCTGCTTTATCCTGACCGGCACGCTCCGTCCCTGTCTTTGCTTCATCTGCATGAGCAGAATCCGCTCCCGGCTCTGCCCCTGCTTTATCCTGACCGGCACGCTCCGTCCCTGTCTTTGCTTCATCTGCATGAACAGAATCCGACTCTGCCCCTGCCCTTGCCTCGTCTGCATGAGTAGACTCCGCTTCCGTCTGCGTACCGTCTGCATGAGCGGAATCCGCTCCCGGCTCCGCCCCGTCCTTACCCGTGAGGCCGTCCTCGTCCTCCGCATCCGGAAGATCCGCATAGGTCTCATACATGAACGGCTCCGGCCGCTGCGCTTCCAGCCGTTCCACGTCGGAAAGCTCCAGCTTCTCTAACGTCCAGATCACCGAGAAATTCTCGTATACCTCCGTATCCATATCCGCCAGCTTATTGTTGACATAGATATTCATTTCCTTTTGCAGCGTCACGTCCATAAATTCCGCCACCTGACGGATCGTGTAGAAGCGCAGCATTTCAATCCGGTCGTTTTCCTGAATATCGTAATACCCCGACTGCAGCGTCCCATTCACTCTGGCGAATTTTGGCAGGTTTATCTTTTTCTCATTGACCTCCACCCGGATAAAGGCATTGTATTCCGGCAGCTTGTTGATCTCAAGCGAAGCGGCGGCCCCCGCCGTGGATTCCTGCACGACGATCACGTCATTGGCATGGATCGGCGTATAGATATCCGCCGCGGCCCCGTTGACCGTGATCACGCAGGCTTCTCCCAGCTCTCCCCGGATCATGCGGCTCTTGCCGTCCACCGTAAAATGCAGCGGCGTCCCGCGCTTGGGAAAGAGGCTCTCATTGGGAAATTCCGCCTGCATGGCGGCATCCACCACCGACAGTCTGGAATTGTCATATATCTTGATCCTGCGGTTATTGAACGTAACGAAGATAAAGGAATTGGTCTGCTCATAGTAGGACAGGCAGATCCCGATCGGCGTTACCAGAAGGGAATCCTTCTTCGTCTCCTTTTCCAGAAACTTCACCTTCTGCATGACCTCCTCGCCGCGGAGCGCCACGCGGTCGGGGGAAATCTCCAAATATTGCGCCAGTATCCCCGTATAACTGGGGATCTTTCCGCCGCCGCCTACGACAAAGACCGCGCTGACGGACTTATCGCCGTTTAATTCCCTGATCTTATCCGACACCTGTTTTGTCATGGACTGCACGACGGGCTCTACGACCTCTAACAGCTCCTCCCGCGTGATCGTCTGCGTCAGCCCCATGATATCCTTGTATTCGATCACTTCCTTTTCGCCGCAGTCCCGCTTGATCTGCTCCGCCGTGACAAAATCGACAAGACAGTGCTGCGCTACGGCCTCCGTCAGGGCGTCCCCCGCGATTGGTATCATGCCGTAGGCGATAATGCTCCCGCCCCGCGTGATCGAGATATCCGAAGTCCCCGCGCCGACGTCCACCAGCGCGATATTCAGCATACGGTACATTTCCGGTATCGCGACCTGTATCGCCGCGATCGGCTCCAACGTCATATTCACGACCTCCAGATCCGCGATCCCCACCGCCTTGTATAAGCCGTCCACCACGTCCTCGGGCAGAAAGGTCGCGATCAGATCCACGCCGATCGTCCGCGCCTTATGGCTTTCCAGATTGCCGATGACATAGTTATTCATATAATACCGCATTACGGAATAGCCCACGCAGTAAAAGGTCAGGTCGGAATCGTTATTCTGGTTAAACTGCTCATAGGCCGCCTCGATCCCTTTGGAATCCAGCGCGTAGATATCCTCCATCGTTACCTCGCGCTCCTCCTCAAATTCCTGCTCCGTGTGGATCGTCAGCGTCTTTAGTACGCGCCCCGCGGCGGCGATACAGACCTCGCTCAAATGCTCTCCCGTAGCCTTCTCAAGCTCCGCGCGCACCTGCAGGATCGTCGCGCCCACCCTGCCGATATCATGGATCTGCCCGTCCAGCATGGAGCGCGTCTCATGCTCTTTGATACGCTGCGCCACGACATAGAACTGCTCCCCCACCTTATATCCTACCGTCCCGACAATGCTCCTCGTCCCGATATCAAGGCCGAATACCAGCTTTTCAGGATATTTTCTTACTACTTCCACAGATATTCCCCCATTTTTCTGTCAATCTGTTCTAAGGTATCCGCCAGCGCCCCGCCGTTCTCTACGACGAACCGGCAGTGCGCCCTGTACTGCTCATCGGAGAGCTGCGCGCGCAGGATCGCGTCGATCTTTTCATCGGAATACCCTCTTACGCCCCTCAGCCGCCGCCGTCTTACCGCCTCGTCCGCGCGGATATACCACATCTCCTCCACTAGCTCCTCAAACCCGTTTTCGATCAGGAGCGCCGCCTCTATAAAGAAAAAGTCCGCCGCGCCCTTTTCCCGCTCCCGCTCGATCTCCCGCAGGATATATGCCTTTACCGCGGGATGGACGATCCCGTTTACCGCTTCTAGGAGCTTTTGATCCCCGAATATCGCTTCCGCCATCTTATCCCTTCGGATCGCGCCGTCCTCTCCTACTATGTCCTTCCCCAAAAGCTCTACGATCTTTTCATAGCAGACGTTCCCCGGCTCCTGCAGGCGTCCGGCCTCCTTATCCGCCAGCAGGATACGGCAGCGGTAACGGCTCTCTAAATATTCCAAAATCCTTGTTTTCCCGGCTCCTATGCCGCCGGTGATCCCGATCACTCTCATCGCTTTTCTACTTCGCCTCGTACCAGTTCCCGCCGGTGTGCAGATCCACCTCCAGCGTGACCGCCAGATCGGCCGCATGTTTCATCTCGTCGCGCAGCAGCTTTTCCACCAGCTCCGCCTCCTCCCGCCAAGTCTCGATCAAGAGCTCATCGTGGATCTGCAGGATCAGTCTGGACTTGCAGCCCGCCTCCTTTAACGCCCGGTATACGCGGATCATCGCGATCTTGATGATATCCGCCGCCGTTCCCTGAATCGGCGAATTCATCGCCACGCGCTCTCCAAAGGAACGCTCCATATAGTTTTTGGACGACAGCTCCGGGATCGGACGCCTGCGCCCGAACATCGTCGATACGTATCCCTTCTCCTTCGCCTCCGCGACCGACCTATCCAAAAACGCCTTCACGCCCGGATACGTCGCAAAATACTCCGAAATATACTGTTCGGCCTCCTTGCGGGAAATGCTCAGATCCTGACTCAGCCCAAAGGAGCTGATCCCGTAGACGATCCCGAAATTGACCGCCTTCGCGTTCCGCCTCTGTATGTCGGTCACTTCAGAGATCGGCGTATGGAACACCTTCGCCGCCGTAATGCGGTGAATGTCCTCATCCTGCCTGTACGCCTCTATGAGCTGCTCGTCGCCCGACATGCTCGCCAAGATCCGCAGCTCGATCTGCGAATAGTCCGCGTCCGTAAAAAGATGTCCCTCTCCCGGCACGAACACCCTGCGGATCAGCCTCCCTAGCTCCGTGCGCATTGGGATATTCTGCAGATTCGGCTCCGTCGAGCTGATACGGCCCGTCGCCGTGATCGTCTGGTTGAAATTCGTATGGATCTTGCCGTCCTCGCCGATAAAAGCGGATAGCCCGTCCGCATAGGTGGATTTTAATTTGGTAAGGGCGCGGTACTCCAGTATCTCCCTTACGATCTCCTTCTCCGGCGCGAGCTTTTCCAGCACGTCCGCCGCCGTGGAATAGCCCGTTTTGGTCTTTTTCCCGCCGGGAAGCTTTAATTTCCCAAACAGGATCTCCCCAAGCTGTCTGGGCGAATTGATATTAAAGACTTCGCCCGCCTCTTCGTGAATGCTGCTCTCTAACTCCGCGATCCTTCCCGTCAGGGCCTCGCCATACTTTCTCAGCTCGTCCTTTTCTACCCGGATCCCTTCCCGCTCCATATCGTAAAGCACGTAGGACAGCGGCATCTCGATCTCCCAAAACAGGCGTTCCATGCCGCTCTCGCTCAGCCGCTTCTCCAAAATGGGACGGGCCGCATAGGCCGTATAAGCGGCATAACAGCCATAGGACGTAAGCTTCTTTGGCTCTTCCTGCGCCGCCTGCGCCATTGTCCGTTTCCCAAAATGCTGCGCATAGTCCGGCATCGTCAGCCCCAGATATTCCCCCGCGATATCCCAGACCGCGTAATCGCTCTTTAGGGGATTGAGCAGATAGGCCGCGATCTGCGCATCAAAGCACCCCGCCGCCGCATCGTCCTCCAGATAAGGATACAGGCTCTTTAGGAAAAAGCCGGACAGCCCCGTCCGTTTTTTTAACTCCGCCAGCTTCCCCGTCACATATCCCTGCGTCAGGAAGCCGCCGCAGCAGACGACGCACATATCCTCCTCTGACCAGCACAGCCCGAGCCCGGATATCTCCTTCGTCTTATTGTCCTGCAACAGATAACAACCTATATATTCCGCGCGCATACAGGACGCAAAAGCCTCCTCCGCCTCCGCCAGCTCCGTTATGAGACGAAAATGCGCCTCCACCGCGTTCTCCGGCCCTTTCTGCTCAAAACGCGGCAGGAAATTACGAAATTCCAGCTCCCTGCACAGCGCATACGCCTCCTGCGTATACAGATCGTGCATGGCGGCGTCCGCAAACGAAAACGGGAACGCCGCGTCCGTCTTGATCGTCGCCAGCCTCCTGCTCAGATCCGCCAGCTCCCTGTTCTCCCGCAGGGATTCCCGTATCGACTTTTTGGATACGGATTCCAGATTTTCATAGATCGCATCCAGAGAGCCGAACTGCCGCATTAAGTCCATCGCCGTTTTTTCCCCGATCCGCGGGACGCCCGGAATATTATCCGAAGAATCGCCCATCAGCGCTTTCAGCTCGATAAAGCCCTCCGGCGTCACGCCGTAGGTCTCCATGACCTCCTTCGCATGATAGTCGTCGATCTGCGTCCGGCCTCCCTTCGTTCTGGGAATGCGGATACAGGTGCGCTCGGAGGCGATCTGCAAAAGATCGCGGTCCCCCGATATCAGCGACACCGTAAGGCCCTCCCGCTCGCTGCGCTTGGCCAGCGTGCCGAGGATATCGTCCGCCTCCAGCCCGCTCTGCTCGCAGATCGCGATCCCCATCGCTTCCAACATCTGCTTTAAAACCGGCACCTGCTCGCGCAGCTCCTCCGGCATCGGCTTTCTCGTGCCCTTATAGGCCGCAAACAGCTCATGGCGGAAGGTAGGGGCGTGCACGTCGAACGCCACGGCCAGATAGTCCGGCTTCTCCTCCTCCAAGATCTTAAACAGTATATTGAAAAACCCATATACCGCGTTGGTATGCAGGCCCTTTGCATTGCTCAGCAGCGGGACGCCGTAAAACGCCCGGTGCAGGATACTGTGTCCGTCGATCAGCACGATCTTTCCATTCATTTGACGATCACCAATACCGCCATCAGAAGCACCGCTAGGATCGCCAGCGTCTCCATCGCATACATAAAGCATACGACCCGTTTCCTGAGCGCGATCTTCTTTCTGGCCCCTTCCATCTTTTTTTCCAGTTGACTCTGTAAGTCAAATGTGCTTTCCTTCTCTAAATGCTGCAGGCCCTCCGTCACAAGATACTCGATCGCGAGCTCTTCTTTGCACTCTTCGCACTGCGAGATATGCTTCATAAAGCTCTGCAGCTCTTTCCCTTCCAGCTTATCCTCTATGAACCTGTAAATATTTTTTCTGGTCTCCCTGCAATCCATATAAACCCCGTATACGATACGATATTCCCGGACACACATTGCAATTATACAACATATCGCCGCGTTTGGAAAGGGCGCGCGATAAAAAATAGGCTTCGCCTATTCAACTCCCCTGCCCCTCACTCTTGAGGGGTGGGGTTTTCTTTTAGTCGCTT
>CANQTG010000033.1 GCA_947626715.1 uncultured Lachnospiraceae bacterium
TTCCTCTGAATCTTCTGCTTCTCTCTTCCTCTTCCAGAATCTTCAGGGCTGCATTGCTGTTTATTTGTCAAGGTGCTGTCGGTAAGACCATCTTACCGAACGGAGAAGGAGGGATTTGAACCCTCGCGCCGCTATTAACGACCTGCACCCTTTCCAGGGGTGTCCCTTCAGCCATCTTGGGTACTTCTCCAAACTACTGAATCGCACTGTATTCTATCATGAAAAACGGTCTGTCTCTTCTCCCGCCGTCTTCCGTCAGACCCTTAGGTCCTACGGAGAGGGTGGGATTCGAACCCACGCGCCCTTGCGGACAAACGGTTTTCAAGACCGCCTCGTTATGACCACTTCGATACCTCTCCAGACGCGCTCCTAACGTCGGCGCGATATCTATTGTAACAAACATCATTTATACTGTCAACAATTTTTTCCGGTAAAATCAGAGCTTTTTTGTCATAACGGCGGGCTCATTCCGCCTTTCTTCCCTTCGCCAAAGCCTGCGCAATGAGCAGATCCTCCGGCGTTGTGATCTTAATATTGTCATAGGAGCCCTCCACCAGCCTGATACCGGTATCGGAAAACAGCTCCACCACCATCGCGTCGTCCGTTATTTTTATGCCCTTTGCCAGCGTTTCCTCTTCCTGCTCCAAGAACGCGCAGTACGCCCGCTTTACCAGATCAAAGGAAAAGACCTGCGGCGTCTGCATGATCCACACGAGATCCCGTCTCGGCGTTTCCGCCGCATACGCGTTTTCGTCCGCGATCCGTATCGTATCCTTAACCGGCATTCCGACCACGCAGGCCGGCGTCCGGCGCACCGCTGCATACGCCCGATCTAGGATCTCTTTTGTCAGAAACGGTCTGGCCCCGTCATGGATAAAGACATATTCACAGTCCCGCAATGCCTGTAAGCCGCAGAATACGGAATGATACCGTTCCCTGCCGCCCTCCGCGATACGGCTCACCTTCTTAAAGCCGTACTTTTCTACGATCTCCTCCCGGCAATACGCCGCCTCGTCCTTTCCGGCCACCAGCACGATCTCGTCCACAAAGCTGTCCTCAAACGCCTTCAGGGAATAATAGAGGATCGGCTTTCCCTCCAAGAGAAGATATTGTTTATGCACTCTGCTCTTCATACGGCTGCCCTTTCCGGCCGCCAGTACGATCGCCGCCGTCCTGTCCTTCATCACCGTTCTCCCAGACGCAGATTCGGAACCGCGTTAAGCTCCATACCGCTTAGGGCTCCCTTCTTATATTCATAATAAGCGGCCGCTCCTATCATCGCCGCATTGTCCGTACACAGCAGGGGGGATGGATGATAAAAGGCGATCCCCCGCTTTGCGCATTCCTCTGCGAAGGCTCTCCGCAGCGCGGAATTGGAGGCTACGCCTCCGGCGATCGCAAATTTTGCAAGTCCATAGTCCCTTACCGCCCCGAGCGCATGTTCCGTGAGCACATCAATGACCGCTTTTTGAAAGGAGGCCGCCACATCGGCCCGATTTACGCCCTCTCCCTTCATCTCGCAAGAGTTTAGATAATTCAGTACGGAAGATTTCAGGCCGCTGAAGCTGAAATCATAAGCGGCTCCCTCCACCTTTGCGCGCGGGAAACGGATCGCTTCGGGATCCCCCTCGCGGGAGAGCCGGTCGATCTTAGGGCCGCCCGGATATCCCAGCCCGATCGCACGCGCCACCTTGTCAAACGCCTCTCCTGCGGCGTCGTCGCGCGTGCGTCCTATGATCTCATATTCCCCATAATCCCACACCACGACCAGATGCGTATGCCCGCCCGAGACGACAAGGCAGACGAACGGCGGCTCTAAATCCCGATTCTCGATATAATTGGCGCTGATATGCCCTTCGATATGATGGACACCGATCAGCGGGAGCCCTGTCGCAAAGCTCAGCGCCTTCGCCGCAGACACGCCGACCAGCAGGGGGCCGACTAAGCCCGGCCCATAGGTGACGGCGATCGCCGTTACCTCCCGCAGCGTCATATGCGCTTCGCCTAACGCCTGTTCGATGACCTGATTGATCTTCTCGATATGCTTTCTGGAAGCGATCTCCGGCACAACTCCGCCATAGAGCTTATGCAGCTCGATCTGCGAAAAAATGATATTCGACTTGACCTCGCGCCCGTTCTTCACGACGGCGGCGGCCGTCTCGTCGCAGGAGCTCTCGATCGCAAGTATGGAAACGTCCTCACACATTGCCTGCCTCTTTTCCCGACGGAGCCCCTGCGTTATCCGCCCTGTCCCAGCCTAGTATTTTCCAGTGCCCGCTCTCATCCTTGCGCAGGATAAAAACTTCCTCTACATATTGCAGATTGGAACCGCTGCGCAGGGTGTAAACGCAGTAAAGCCCCGCGCACTCGCGTCCATCCTTTGTAAAATAATCCACGTCCGTACTGCTGGAGGTCTTATAGCTGGATATCTCGATCTTCATCGTATGGAACTTATCGATATCCTCCTTCAGCTTCTCTTTATATTCCGTCGTCTGATTACGAATCAGCTCTTCATCATACAGCTCCATCGCCTTATCGGCAAGGGCCGTCAGCTCCTCCTCCGATCTTTCCCCGTTATAAAAGCACTCGGTCAGATCGCTGTAATATCGGAGCACCTCCTTAGGCGTGGCCGGATAGTTCCTAGAAAGATCGCGCAGCAGCACGTCCTGAACCTGAGACGATTCTGCGGATTCCTCCGCGGCGTCCTTATGCCTGTTGGAAAGGTAAAAATAATATCCGATCAGCATAAAGATCAGAAGCACAAAGATGATCGTACCCTTTAGTCCCCTAAACCGTTTCATGCGCCCGCCTCCTATTCCTCCGTAAACGCCAGCTCCGCCGTTTTCCCATCCTTTCCCGCGTAGGCTGCGGGAAAGATCTTTCTTACCTCAGGCATAAAGTCCTCCGCTCTGGTCAGGGAAGGGCTAAAGTGCGTCAGCCACAGCTCTTTTACCTGCGCCCTTTCCGCGAGCTTGGCCGCTTCGTAAAAGGTCATATGCTTATATTCCTTCGCCTTCTCCCGCTTCTCGGGCTCCCCGTACATGCCCTCGCAGATAAACAGATCGGAGCCTTTCGCATGTTCCGCGATACTCTCCGTCGGACGGGTATCCGTCGTATAAGTGACCTTTAAGCCCCTGCGCGGCGCGCCCAGCACCATATCCGGCGTAAACACCCTGCCTTCGGCTTCTATCGTCTCGCCCTTCTGCAGACGGCTCCAGTAGCGTTTTTCTATCCCCAGCGCCTCCGCCTGCTCCGGCTGGAATCTCCCCATCCGATCGAGGCCGATACAGTAGCCGTAGCAAAGCACATTATGATTCACCCGGAACGCCTCCAGCTTCAGGCCGTTTATGAAAAAATCCTCCTCCGGCCCCTCGATCTCCTTACAGATAAGCGAAAAAGGCAGCTCCGGGGCAATGACGCGCAGCGCGTTCACCACGCGCGTAAGCCCTTTGGGCCCGATCAGGGTGAGCGGCTCCGTCCGCTCCGCGTTCCCCATCGTCAAAAGCATTCCCGGCAGCCCGCTGATATGGTCGGCGTGGTAATGCGTAAAACAGATCACATCGATCGGCTTCGGGCTCCAGCCCTTTTCCTTTAGCGCGATCTGCGTCCCCTCCCCGCAGTCGATGAGCAGGCTCATTCCGTTATATCTCACCATCAGGGAAGTCAGCCACCTGTAGGGCAGCGGCATCATTCCCCCCGTTCCAAGCAAACAGATATCCAGCATAAAAATCCTCTCACAAAACTTCCGTTCTCTCTTCTATCTCTATCGGGATCCGAAAGGCTTTGGTCAATCTGTCATAGCAGTCCTCGCACAGATCGAAGCGATGGATCTGGCCGTCCTTTCTGGAAAAAAATCCAAACGGCGTCTCCGCCCTGATACATTCTTCCTCTAAGATCCCGTTTTTTACAGACAGCGCCCTGCCGCAGCAATTACATCTGACCTCCGTCAGTCTCCCGCTCTCCCGTTCAGAAAATTTACGCATACCGTTCCTCCCTTATTGTAAAGCATGTCGCTTCCCGTCTCTATCTTATCACACCTTACCTTACAGAAAGAGTGGTAATTGTTCCGCATTATGCCTGTCTTTTCCACATGATCAGCGCGTCTTCCTTTGGATTTTCATAAAATCCCGGCCGGATGCCCGTGGATACGAATCCGGCCTTTTCATAGAGCCGGACGGCGGCTAGGTTGCCCGCCCGCACCTCAAGGGTAAACGCGGTGCTCCCTATCTTTTCCCCCTCCTGCAAAAGCGCCCGCAGCATCCGCCAGCCGACGCCCTTTCTCCTTTCGTCGGGGCATACCGCCACATTCGTGATATAACCGTCTCCCGCGGCGTTCCTAACGCCGCAGTGCCCTACGATCCGTCCGTTGAGCTCCGCGACCAGATAGACCGAATCCTTTTGGCAAACGGCTTCCGCCAGCGCGTTCTCCGACCACGGATCGGAAAAACATGCCGCCTCATTGGCGCTTACCTGCGGGACATCCTGTTCCTCCATTCTGCGGATAATAAGCCCTTCCCCCTTTTCCAGACGTTCTCTCTCCGCCTGCGGCATCCGCAGATAGATGGGCTTATGCTCGGCGGCGCTCTCATATACGCCCTGCCGGTACAATACGCCCGCGTATACGCCTACGGCGGCCGCGCTCTGCATCCGCCTGTGAGCCGGGGCAAAGGAATACGCCGTTTTCATCAGCGCGCGCAGCCTGCCCGCAAAGATCGCGACGCCGTCCCCCAAAAAGACGACCTCCCGCGCATACCGGTTGCAGCGGTCCGCGATCTCTTCGATCGATGCCGCGCACTGCGGATACAGGACATGGAGCCGATAATCAGCCGGATTCTCCGTACCCGTGCGGACAAATTCATAGAGCCCCGTATAGACCTGCCCCCTTCTGGCGTCCATGATCGGACAGATCAGCTTATCCGTCCCATACATCTGATAAGCCAGCCCATCTACCGTCGGCACCGGAATGATCGGCTTTTCCAGCGCCAGCCCCAGCCCCTTTGCCGTGGCGCTCCCGATCCGCAGCCCCGTAAACGAGCCGGGGCCCGCCGCCACGGCGATGGCGTCCAGCGTCGTCAGATCCAGCTCCGTCATATCCCGTATCGCCTCCAGCATGGGCACGAGCGTCTGGGAATGCGTTTTTTTATAATTGACACTGTATTCCGCCGTCAGTTTATCGTCCTCTATGAGCGCCGCCGAGGCCGTCAGGCCGGAACTGTCCAATGCTAATATCTTCATCGTTTACTCCACTATGAGCTTCCTGTAATCAAAGCCCTTCGCGATATCCTTTTCCATTCGGATCCGAATGCAGTCCTTCGGCAGGATATCCTCGATCAGCTCCGCCCATTCGATCAGGCAGACGCCGCCGCCGAAAAAGCAGTCCTCATACCCGATCTCATCCATTTCCTCTATGTCCTCGATACGATATACGTCAAAATGATACAGAGGGAGCCTCCCTCCCTCATAGATCTGTACGACCGTAAACGTGGGGCTGTTTACCGCTTCGGCGATCCCGAGCCCTTTTGCGAAGCCCTGTGTAAATACGGTCTTGCCGCTCCCCATTTCTCCCGTCAGGGTATAAATCTGCCCGGGCCGCGCCCTCCCGGCGACCGCTTCCCCTATCGCAAAGGTCTCCTGCGCGCTGTTTGTCTCATATACCGTCATAACGCTACCACCGTATCTTAACCTTTTCCGGGGGCATATGCGTGGAGATCATCTCAATGACCTTAGGCGTCAGCTCCCCCATATCCCTGCGCGGGAAGATCCAAGCGTTGACCCGGTTATGATATACGATAATGCTCTTGCCCGACGAGACCGCTTTATACATATCCGCCCACGGCAAAAGCTGGCTCTCCCCGTCCTGCGATACCCGGATCCCTTCCTCGTCAAACCGATAACAGAGCGTCTTCTGGAACGCGGGCGTAGCGCGCATCTGCTTCTGCGCCCGGCACAGCAGGCTGCCGGGTAAGTACAGCAAAAGAAAGATCCCCGCCAGAAGATAGGGCAAACTGCGCGTCCCCAAAAAGCCGAGCAGAAAAAGCGCGCCGATACTGCTCCCCAAAATGCCGGAAAAGCTGTTATAGGTGTGCCGCAGCATATAATCATACAAGATCATGGTCGTCATTTTTGTCTGAATCTGTAATTCCATCGTTTTTTGTCCTTTTTCTCATTATACCGAAAACATAAAAATGGTGCAAGGTTTCCTTGCCGGAAAACTCCCTGCACCCGCATTTATCCCGATATCCGTCCTATGTCAGAAAGCGCAGCGCCTCGATCGGGCTGAGCTTTGCCGCCTTGCGCGCCGGATAGATCCCAAAGAACAGTCCCACGGCGGAGGAAAACAGCGTCGCGGCCAAGATCACGCCCGCGTCCACATCGGCGGAAAAGCCGATCGCCGCGCACACCGCCCACGCTCCGGCCAGTCCAAGCAGTATGCCGGCCAGCCCGCCGACCAGCGTGATCAGCGCCGATTCAGACAAAAACTGCCACATGATCGACGAGGTCCGCGCGCCCAGCGCCCTGCGGATCCCGATCTCCCGCGTCCTCTCGGTCACGGAGACCAGCATGATATTCATAACGCCGATCCCGCCGACCAACAGCGAGATCGCCGCGACAAAGGATACAAACAGCGTAATATAGTTCAGGATACTGCTCACCTGCGACATGGTGTCGTTAAAATCCTCCACCTGTATCATATTTTCGCCCCGCAGGCCGTATTTCGCTTCCAGCAGCTTTATGGTCTCCTGCGCGATCTGCGAGGAATATTCCGGGGACTCCCCAAACAGCAACATGGAATCAAAGCCTCCCAGATAAAGCCCAAAATTGGAAAACATCTCTAACGGCACATCAATATAGATCTGCTCCCCGTTCAGCATGTTCATCAGTTTGGATTCGTTGTCCTTCCGCACGCCTACGACCGTTATCTCCCGCGTAACATTATATAAGGTCAGTTCAAAGCTCAGCCCCACTACGTCGGTCGTTCCAAAGAGCCGGCGCGCGCCGTATTCCGTGAGCACGCAGACGTCCCTGCCCGCGTCGCAGTCGTTTTTTGTAAAATATCCGCCATGCACGAAGGGCGCGTTGGAGGCGTATTCCAGATATTGGTTCCCGGCGGAGAGAACGGCGCTTACTTCCCCTTTTCCGCTGACCACCTCCGCGCCCCACCACTGCCATTTGGGCGAAGCGCCGATCACATGCGGGATCTTCTCCCGTACCAGCTCAAAATCCTCTTTGGTAAAGCTCAGATATTCTCCGTCGCCGTCCTTCTGGTTCACATACAGATAGACCTGTCCGCCCGCGATATCGTTCAGCTCGCGGTTGATCTCGCCTTTTACGCCGTTCCCGATCGAGATCAGCATAATTACGGAGGAGATCCCGATGATAATGCCCAGCATCGTGAGCGCAGAGCGCCCCTTGTTGCTCTTAATATTCATCATCGCGATCTTTCCGTATTCCCACAACTGCCGCATATCTTCCGCCTTTCCGCTTCCCGCCGCCTTCTTACAGCAGAGGCTCGGCCTGCATCCCGTCCGTCAGCTCCCTCGAGGTATCCGTCAGCACGATATCGCCCTCCTTCAGTCCCTCCTTGATCTCAATGCTCTCCTGCGTGGAAAGCCCCGTCGTTACCGACCGTCTCTCCACGATACCGTCCGCTATCACATAGCAGAAATCCCCGCTCATATCCGTATTGACCGCCATGACCGGCACGAGCAGCGTATCCTCGGAGCTCTGCGCGAGGATCGTCACTTTCCCCTCGATCCCTAGATAGATCTGGTCGTCGGGGTCTTCGATATGCACCTGCGCCGTTACCAGCCGCGTGCCCGCGTCGTTTTGCTTTGCCATCCGCTCGATCTTGCTGACAGTCCCCTCGTACTGCTGCCCCGAGATCTCCACCTCGGCTTTCTGCCCCAGCTTCACCTTGCTCAGATCGTATTTTGACAGGGAAATATCCACGCGCACGTCGTCGCTGCTCTCCAGCTTCAGCAGCTTAGAGCCCGCCTCCGTCACAAACCCTTCGTTGATCTCTAGCTCCGTAACGATACCGTTAAATCCCGCCTTGACTCCGGCCAGCGCTTCCTCTAAGTGTGCCTGCGCCTGCTGCTCGGCGATCCTGCCTTTCTGCGCGACGACTTCCAGCTCCTTTTTCTTGTGGGAATCTAAAATACCGTTTTCCGAGGAATTTTTATCCGCCTTCAGCTCGTCCCTGCGTATCTCCAGATCCGCCAGCTTCTCCTGTTCCAATACGATCTGACGCTCGATATTCGTCAGCTCCTCATTCGTTTCCAGCTCCTGCAGCTTCCGCTCGACCTCCTCCAGCTCGTTCATGGCCTGCGCCTGCGAGACATGGACGCCCTCCGTATCCTCGATATACGCCTGCACGCTTAGATTGTTGACCCGCTTATTCAGGCGGTAACGCTCGTCATACAATTTCAGCTTTCGTCTGCTCGTTTCGTCTTCCACATAGTATTGGAGCTGTTTGATGAACGCCTCCTGCGCGTCGATCATCTGCTCGATATTGACGAGCTCTTCCGCCGACTGCTGATACAGCGCCGCGTTTTTATCGCTTTCCGCTATGGAGCTTTGGTAGCTGCTTTCGCTCGCCTGCGCATCCAACGCCTCCGTTTTCTGGCGGTACTCCAGATCCTCCGTATCATAGGAGACCATCGTCTCTCCCTTCGATACGGCGTCGCCCAGCGCCACGTTTACTTGGGATACCTTAGCCGCCATAGGCGCATAATAGACCTGCGAGATCTCGCTCTCCACCACGCCGCTGACGCTGACCGTCGTCTGGATATCGCCCCTTGTCACAAGAGCCGCCGCGACCTTAGGGATCTGCTCCCCGCTCTGCGCCCCGAATCTGTAATAGACGCCCGCCACGCATAAAAGGAGAGCGGTCGCCCCGATCAGCCAGATCCTCCCGACGCGTCTTTTCCTCCCCGCCTCCCTTATGCCGTCCGTCCTTTTCTCCCGCTTCTTAAACATGCTGCTCCTTTCCGGTATGGAGGCTGTCCTCGCATATCTTTCCGTCTTTGATCCGTATGAGGCGCTTTGCCTGCGCCGCGATCTCATTGTCGTGCGTAATCAGGATAAGCGTCCGGCCCTCCTCATGCAGCGCCCTGAGGATCGTGATGATCTCCTTCGCCGAAGCGGAATCCAGATTCCCGGTCGGCTCATCCGCCAAAAGGAGCGGCGGCGCCTGCGCGATCGCTCTGGCGATCGCCACCCTCTGCTGCTGCCCGCCGCTCATTTCCGCGGGCTTATGATACAGACGCTCCGAAAGCCCCACCCTGCGCAGCGCCTCATAGGAAAGCCGCTCCCGCTCCCTGCGCCCCACGTTGCGGTAAACTAACGGCAGCTCCACATTCTCAAGCGCCGTCAAATTCTGGATCAGATGAAATCCCTGAAAGATAAAGCCGATCTCCCTGTTGCGGATATCGGACAGCGCATTGTCCGACAAATGCGATACGTCCTGCCCATGCAAAAGATATCGCCCCCGGCTCGGCGTATCCAAACAGCCGAGAAGGCTCATCAGTGTGGACTTCCCCGAGCCGGACTGCCCGATGATGGCGACAAACTCCTTTTCCTCTATCGTCAGGCTGACATCGTCCAACGCGCGCACCTCGTTTTCGCCTGGACGGTATATTTTACTGATATGCTCCAACACGATCAATTCTGCCATAGCGCTTCCTCCGCTTCTTATCTTAACGGGCAAAAATAAAGAGAGACATATGGAAATCATGAATTTTTTCTTAATTTCCACATGCCTCTTAAATAAATCCTATTTCACATAAGCGGGAAAGCCGACGTCTGTCCCGCTCCTCACACCTTTTCAAAATCCGACGCCGGATGCTTGCAAATCGGGCAGATATAATCCGCCGGCAGCTCCTCTCCGACATATTCGTAACCGCAGATACGGCAGCGCCAGATCGTCTTGCCGTCCTGCTTTTTACCGGTGTCCTCCGGCTTAGGCTTGATATGGTTCTGATAATAGGTATACGTTACGGAAGGGACGCCGCTCAGCGTCTCCATATCCGTCACCTTCGCGATAAAGAGCGTATGCGTGCCTAGATCGATCGCCTGCTCCACCTGCGCGCTGATATAGCCGTTCGTCCCCTCCGTTATATGCAGAAGGCCGTCCGCCCCTCTCTTGCAGCCCGCAAACCCGGCGAATTTATCCGCCTCCCGGCCGGACTGAAAGCCGAAGCGTTTAAACAGCTCAAAAGAAGCGTCCTCGCTGATGATGGATACCGCGAATCTCCCGGACGCCTTCACCATATCATGCGTATGATTGGCCTTATTTACAGCGATCGTGATCCGGTTCGGCTCGCTTGTCACCTGCCCCGCGGTATTGATCACGCAGCCGTTATCCCTGCCGTTTTCATTCGCCGTTAGAATGAAAAGGCCGTAAGTCAACTGAAACATCGTATTTCCCATATCGCATACCCTCTTCCTTCCAAATTGTGTATTCAGTATAGCAAAGCTTTTTCCTTATGCCAACCCGCTTTTACGGAAAAAAGATTTTTATCGTGCAAAATCGACGGATATGCATTATAATAGGGAACATACACGCAGCGGCAGAAGGAAGGGGCCCATAGCCATGAGCGTTATCAGCAGCAGAAATGTAAACGATATCATCCGCAAAACGCTGGGGATCATCAATCCCAAGATCATGCAGCACGGGGACGTCACCGCGTATATCCTGTATAAAATGCTGCAATACGAACAGCGCTATTCCGAACAGGAGCTTGTAGATTATACAATGCTCGGGATCCTGCACGATATCGGCCTGTATAAGGAAGAAAATATCAAAAACATCACAGATTTTGAGACCAAGAATCTCTGGCCGCATTCGATCTACGGCTTTTTGTTTCTAAAATACCTCTCCCCGATGGACGATAAGGCCGAGATCGTCCTCTATCACCATCTGGACTATAATAAATACGACCAGATCCAGAGCCAATACAAGCATATCATCGAATGCCTCAATCTGGCGGATAAGATGGACACTTTCCTGCACATGAAGGAGGAAAAGCTGGAAGAGGATTATTTCACCCGCTACCGGGATATCAAATTTTCCGGCGAGGCGCTCGATCTGTTCTGGAAGGCGGAGGAGCGCTTTGGAATCACCGGCAATCTGGTCAATGAAAGCTATAAAAAAGAGATAGACGAGCTGCTGGCGCACCGTTCCTTCTCCGAGCGGTATAAAAAGGGCTTTCTGGAAATGCTGATCTATACCATTGATTTTCGGAGCGAGCATACCGTGGTACATACTCTGGCGACCGTCAATTTCGCCCTGCACCTCGGTCGTCTGATGCGTCTGTCCGGCATGGAGCTGCGGAATCTTTATTACGGCGCGCTCCTGCACGATCTGGGCAAGATCGCGATCCCGCTCAATATTCTGGAATCCACGGGGCGTCTTACGGACGAGGAAATGAAGATCATGAAGGCGCATGTACGGATCACGGAAATGATACTGGAGGGGATCATAGACGACGACGTACTGCAGATCGCGGTGCGCCATCATGAGAAGCTGGACGGCAGCGGCTATCACAGAGGACTGAAGGAGGAGGAGCTTACCCTCCCGCAGCAGATCGTCGCGGTGGCCGATATCCTGAGCGCCCTATACGGCAAGCGCAGCTACAAGGATTCCTTTGATAAGGAGACCATACAGGAGATCATACAGGGCGACGCGGATAACCACAAGATCAACGCAAACGTCGTAAAGACCCTGATGGCGAATTACGACCGGATCATCGCGGCATTTGAAAAGGAAAAGGATAAAACGATCGGCCTGTATCTGGAAATACTGGATCAATACAAAAAGATGAGCGAAAAGTTCAAGGACTTTCAATAAAAGAAAAAAGAGGCTGCCAAGCGATCCCGCGCGCAGCCTCTTTCCCCGTTTTCGGGCATGTCTTTTATTTTCCGGTTGTATCTTCTATTTCCCGGGCGTATCCTTTATTTCCCGGACAGATCTTCTATTTCCCGGGCGTATCTTCTATTTCCCGGACGTATCTTTTGTTTTCAAGCATATCTTTTATCTTGCGCCCTTATCGTAAGGAACGCCGCTGGCGCGCGGCGCCTGTGAATTTTTGGAAGTAAAGATCAAAACGATCAGGGTCGCGATATAGGGAATCATCTTATACAGGTAGCTCGGGATCCCAAAGTTATTTAAGAACGGGATACCCGAATAGGCCGAAGCGATCGCTTTCGTTAAGCCGAAAAACAGCGAGGCCCACATGATCCTGACAGGCTTCCACTGTCCGAAGATCAGAACCGCCAGCGCAAGGAAGCCATAGCCGGAGACTGTGGCGTTAAAGTTTGTCGAAGTCGGCACGACAAATACCAGACCGCCCAGCCCTGCCAGCGCGCCGGAAATGATCACGCCCGCATACTGCATCCGGTAGACGTTGACGCCCGCCGCATCCGCCGCCTGCGGATGCTCGCCGCAGGCGCGCAGCCGCAGCCCGAAGCGCGTCCGATATAAAACGATCGTGGAAACGATCAAGATCGCGATCCCGATATAGGTCGTGATATAGGTATTCTGGAACAGCAGATCGCCGATCACGGGGATACTGCCCAATACCGGCACAGACTCGATCCGGAAGGTATTGGAAAACTGGATCTGCTGCACCCCCTGAATGATCCTCGCCACAAAGATCGCAAACGCCGGCGCGAACATATTCAGCGCCGTACCGCTGATCGTCTGATCCGCCTTCATATTGATCGCGGCATAGGCATGGAATAAGGAAAAGACCACGCCGGTTATCATCGCGATCACGATCGCGATCAAAAGCTGTCCCTGCCCGCTCATCACGCCGCCGGTCAGGTTTAAAAAGAGGATGCTGGTAAACGCCCCCATCGTCATGATCCCCTCTAACGCGATGTTGACGACGCCGCTGCGTTCCGAAAACATACCGCCTAACGCAACGATCAGAAGGGGAATGGCAAAAAACATCGTCTGTTGAAAGATAAAATAGATCACACTCATGCCTGCTTCCCTCCTTTCCCGTTTCCTTCCGCTTCCGGCGGCGGCCCGCCGTTTTCCTGCTTTTTCGCCTCGCGGCTCTTTTCCAACTTCTGGATCAGCAGCTTTACGATCAAGGCAAAGGCGCTGAAATAAATGATGATCGCAACGATGATATCAATGATCTCTGTGGAAAACTCAAATAGCTGGAGATAAAAACCGCCCGCCGTCAGATACGCGATAAAGATCCCGGCAAACAGAATGCCGATCGGATGGCAGAGCCCCAGCAGAGCGACCGAGATCCCCGTAAAGCCCTCGTCCGCGATCGTATCGACGATCTCGATATGCTTCCCGGTTCCCGCCAGATACAGGCAGGCGCCCGACAGCCCCGAGATCGCGCCCGCGATCATCATCGAGAGCACAATGCTCTTTTTCTCATTGATACCCGCATAACGGCTGGCATCGCGGTTATAGCCGACCGCCTTTAACTCGTAGCCGAACGTCGTCTTATCCAGAACGATATAGATTAAGAGCACGGCGAGCACCGCAATGATAAAGCCGCCGTTGATACTCGAATCCGGGAAGAGCTTGTCCAGACCCATCTTGGGGATATTCGCCGTATTCAGCACCGGCTTGCTCTCATTCCTGAGATTGTTAAAGATCGGTTTATAGCTCTTAACGAACCAGTTGACGGCGTACATGCCGATATAATTCATCATGATCGCCGAGATGACCTCGTTCACATTGAAAAACGCCTTTAAAAGCCCCGGCACCAGTCCCCAGAGCGCGCCGAGCGCCACGCCCGCGAGCAGGGCGACCAGCCAATGCACCCCTCCCAGATTCTCGCACATAACGCCGACGTATACGGCTCCAAAGCCGCCTACGATAAACTGTCCGCTTGCCCCGATATTGAACAGACCGGTCTTAAACGCGAAGCCGACCGAGAGGCCCGTCAATATGATCGTCGTGGAGTAATAAAACACCTGCCCCACGCCCTTTGCCCCGTGGGTAAACGCTCCCGTCAATATCGTGAAAAAGCCGGGCGCAGCCTGCTGGACATTGCAGAACAGCAAAATGACAAAGCCCACGAGCAGACCGATGATGATCGCAAAAACCGAGGAAAAAACGCCTGTGTAGTCAAATTTCTTTTTACGCACGCTCTCCCGCCCCCTTTCTCTTAGAGCCCGCCATGTAAAGCCCCAGCTCCTGTATCGTCGTTGCCTTAGGATCCAGATCCGCTACGATCGCGCCCTCATAGATGACCAGAATGCGGTCGCTCAGGTTCATGACCTCGTCTAACTCCAGCGATACCAGAAGGATCGCGCTGCCCGAATCCCGCTGCGCCACAAGCTGCTTATGGATATATTCGATCGCTCCTACGTCCAGACCCCGCGTAGGCTGCACCGCCAGCAGGATATCCGGGTCCTTCATGATCTCCCGCGCTACGATCGCCTTCTGCTGATTCCCGCCGGACATGCTACGGGCGATCGTCTCCCGTCCCTGCCCGCTGCGGATATCATACTTTTCGATCAAAAGCTCCGCGTATCGATCGATCTCGTCCTTTTTCAGAAAGCCGCGCCGGCTGAATTTCGGTTCAAAATACTGCTGCAACACAAGATTATAAGCCAGATTATAATCGAGCACCAGCCCGTGCTTATGCCGATCCTCCGGGATATGCGACAGCCCGTGCGTATTCTTATAGCGGACGGTCTTTTTGGTAACGTCTTCGCCCGAAAGCAGGATCCTGCCCTCGCTCATGCCGCCTAAGCCCGTGATCGCATGGACAAGCTCCGTCTGGCCGTTGCCGTCGATACCAGCGATACAGACGATCTCGCCCCTATGCACCTGAAAGCTGACATGATCCACCACGTTTTGGCTGTGTCCCTCGCGCATGGACCGCACGCACAGATCCTGTACGTCTAAAACGACTTCCCCGGGCTTTGCCGGCGATTTTTCGACCGTCAGATTGACCTTCCGGCCTACCATCATCTCCGACATCGTTTCCTTATCCGTATCCGCCACGTCGATCGTCCCGATATATTTCCCGCGGCGCAGCACCGTACATCTGTCCGCCACCGCCTTGATCTCGTTCAGCTTATGCGTAATAAACAGGATGGATTTCCCCTCCGCTGTCAGATCCTTCATAATGCGCATCAGCTCGTCGATCTCCTGCGGCGTAAGCACCGCCGTCGGCTCGTCAAAGATCAGGATATCGTTGTCGCGGTAGAGCATTTTTAAGATCTCTACCCTCTGCTGCATTCCCACCGTGATATCAGAAATAAGCGCGTCCGGATCCACCAGCAGATTATATTTCTCACTGAGCGCCATCACCTTATTTCTGGCATCCGTCATCTGTATCATACCGCCCTTTACCGTCTCCATACCGAGCACGATATTCTGCAGGACCGTAAAATTATGTACCAATTTAAAATGCTGGTGCACCATACCGATCCCCAGCGCATTGGCGTCCAGCGGCCCTTTGATCGCCGTTTCCCTGCCCTTTACCCGGATCACGCCCTTTTCCGGCTGATACAAGCCGAACAGCACGCTCATCAGCGTCGATTTCCCCGCTCCGTTTTCCCCCAAGAGCGCGTGGATCTCTCCCTTTTTTACGCGGAGCGTGATATCGTCGTTTGCAATGATACCGGGAAATTCCTTTGTAATGTTTAACATCTCGATTACATAATCCATCGTAAACCCCCTATAACAGAAGGAGCGCCATATAGGCGCCCCTGTTCTGTTTCCTTTATTGCCGACAGGCAGTGTGCGCCGCAGCTTACTCTACATACTGAACCTTCACCTTCGCCAGCGTCAGGTCAGCCGTCGTGCTGTCGTCCGTACCGTTCTGGATCGTGATCTCGCCGCCCGAGAGCTTCTGATAGAGCGCATCGTAATCAGCCTGCGTAAATTTCTCAAACTTAGAGGATTCCATCGGAAGCCCTACGCCGTCGTTCGCCGCCGTAAATACCGTCGTCGCGCCGCCCGGGAAGGAGCCGTCATAGAAGGCCTTTACGCCGTCGTATACGGAAACGCTGAGCTGCTTCATCGCGGAAGTGATGACCGTATCGGACTCGGAGGACTGATCGACGTCAACGCCGACTACCTTTGCGCCCGCTTCTTCCGCAGCCGCCATAACCGAATTGCCTACCGCGCCGCCGCAGCCGAATACGACTTCCGTGCCGTTCTGATACCAGCTCGCCGCCATTGCCTGCGCTTCCGGCGTCGCTGCGAACGCGCCCGTGTAGTTATACATGATCTCTACGTCAACGCCGTCTTCCTGTGCAGCCGCGTCCGCGCCCTGAACAAAGCCGTAGCCGTAACGGATAACCGCCGGCACCGCCATACCGCCCATGAAGCCGAGCTTGGTATAGCCGTCCTTTACCAGAGCGTAGCCTGCAAGATAGCCCGCCTGATCCTCTTGGAACAGGATCGGCATTACATTGTCGTTGGTCTTATAGTTGTAATCCGCATCATGCGGCTCGCCGTCGAGCAGGATAAAATGAACGTCAGGATACTGATCCTGTACTGCGTAAACCGGCTCTTCAAAAAGGAAGCCCGGGCATACTACCAGCTTCGCGCCGCCCTCGATCGCAAGGCCGATCGTCTCGATATAGGAATCCGTCGTGCCTTCCTGAGGCTGGTAATATTTATAGGAAATGTTATTTTCCTTCGCATATTTCTCCATGCCTTCCCATGCGCCCTGATTAAAGGATTTGTCGTCGATCGTACCAAGATCCGTTACCAGAGCCAGCTCATAGCCGCCTTCCTCATTCGCCTCGGATGCGGTCGTCTGCTCCTCTTCCGCGGCCTCCGGCTGCGCTTCCTCCTGTGCCGGAGCCTCTTCTTCCTGCGCCGGTTCAGCGGAAGGAGCCGCCTCCTGCGCCGCGCTGCCGCAGCCGGTCAGCATCGCCGCAGCCATGCTGATACACAATACTGCGCTTAAAATTTTGTTTTTCATAATACACCTCCTGTGTAAACTTTACTGTTACTTTTTCATCATACCGTAAAACCTGTTATTTAGCAAGTAAAATCAGCCGCGGCTTTTGATTTCTCTTTTGGACGCGGGAAAATCCAAGACCCCGCGGCCAATCGCGCCCATACGAAAAAGAGGAGCCTGCCGCCCGGCCCGTGATCCCGGCCGAAACGGCAGCCCCCTTTTTCTTTTTTCTTCTTTCTCTTTTCTTTCTTATTTATTTCGCAGCCAGCTCCGCCTTCAGGCTCTCTGTCAGAGCGGGAACGATCTTATTCAGATCGCCTACGATACCGTAGTCCGCTACGTCAAAGATAGGAGCGTCCTCATCCTTGTTGATCGCTACGATGATATCGGATTCCTCCATACCCGCTACATGCTGGATCGCGCCGGAAATACCGATCGCAAAGTATACGTTGGGACGGACGGTCTTTCCCGTCTGGCCCACCTGAAGATCCTTCGGCTTCCAGCCCGCGTCTACGACGGCACGGGAGCAGCTCACGGTAGCGCCAAGCACCTGCGCCAGATCCTCGAGAATCTTGAAGTTCTCGGGAGAACCGACGCCGCGGCCGCCGGATACTAAGATCTTCGCATCCATAATATCCACCGTATTGGAAACCGCCTTCACGACCTCTTTGATCGTGACGTATCTGTTGTTCGGCGTAAAGCCGGGATTGAACTCTTCTACGACTGCCTTTGCGCCTTTGATCGGCTCGATCTTCTGCATAACGCCGGGACGGACGGTAGCCATCTGCGGACGGTTGTCAGGACATGCGATCGTTGCGATCGTGTTGCCGCCGAAAGCGGGACGCGTCATCAAAAGCTGGTTATGCTTCTGCTCATCCTCTTTTCCGGGAACCGGATTTAACGGGAAATCGCCGATATTTAATACGGTACAGTCCGCCGTCAGACCCGTCGCGACTCTTGCGGATACCGTAGGGCCCAGATCACGGCCGATCGCCGTAGCGCCTACCAGCATGATCTCCGGTTTGTATTTGTTGATCACGGAAGCGAGCGCATGGGCATAGGGCTCCGTCCTGTAGTCCTTCAGCTCGGGATCGTCTACCACGATCACCTTATCCGCGCCGTATTCCGCGAGGGAATCCGCCAGTCCCTTTACATCGGAACCGATCAGTACCGCCGTTACGTCCGTATTCAGCGGAGCCGCCAGCTCTTTTGCCTTTCCAAGTAATTCGTATGCAATGCCGCTGATCTCATTGTCAACCTGCTGTGCATACACATATACGCCTTTATATTCTTCTAAATTCATCCTGTCCACCACCTTACTGATTAAATGACATGTTTCTCTTTGAGTTTGCCGACAATGTAAGCTACGCCTTCTTCGGGAGATTCCGGAACGACCTTTTCCCCTGCGCCCTTGCGTACCTTATCGGACGCTTTGGCGATCTTCGTAGGAGAACCCGCAAGACCCAGATTGGAATCGTCCACATCCTTTAAGTCCGCTCTGCCCCATGTCGTGATCTCCGCCTTGCAGGCATCGAAAATGCCGCCCGGCGTCATGTAGCGAGGATCATTTAATTCGGAAAGCGCTGTGATCAGGCAGGGCATTTTTGCTTCCAGCACATGATATCTGTCGTCATACTGACGCTGTACGATCACCTTGTCCCCGTCGATCTTGATATCCTGCGCATAGGAGATGACCGGGATCCCGAGATGTTCCGCGATCTGAGGGCCTACCTGAGCGGTATCGCCGTCGATCGCCTGACGTCCCGTGATGATCAGGTCGTATTCCAGATTTCTGATCGCGCCCGCGATCGTCGTGGAGGTCGCCCATGTATCCGCGCCGCCGAGCACTCTGTCCGTTACGAGGATACCCTTGTCCGCGCCCATCGCAAGCGCTTCCCGAAGGACGTCCGTCGCCTTGGGAAGTCCCATCGTAAGCACGGTCACTTCCGCTCCGTACTGGTCTTTCAGTCTCAGCGCCGCTTCCAGCCCGGCTTTGTCATCCGGATTCATGATCGCGAGCATTGCCGCTCTGTCAAGCGTGCCGTCCGGGTTAAACTTAACGCCGCCCTTCGTATCCGGCACCTGTTTAATACAAACAACGATTTTCATTGTATTTTCTCTCCTTATATTTTTCAATTTCCCTGATGTTGCAACTATCTGAAAATACGCCGTATCCGCAGCGCCGTTATTTCAGCAAAGAGCCGCTGATAACCATGCGCTGTACCTCGCTCGTACCTTCATAGATCTCGGTGATCTTAGCGTCGCGCATCATACGCTCTACATTGTATTCTCTGATGTAGCCGTAGCCGCCGTGGAGCTGTACGCACTTGGTCGTCACTTCCATCGCGGTCTCCGCCGCGAAGAGCTTCGCTTTGGCCGCTTCTACGGAATATACCTTCTGCGTCGCTTTCGCCATCGCCGCTTTGTAAACCAAAAGCTGCGCCGCCTCTACCTTCGTAGCCAGATCGGCCAGTACAAACTGGGTATTCTGGAACTGCGAGATCGATCTGCCAAACTGCTTTCTTTCTTTTACATAGTCGATCGTCGTCTCCAAAGCGCCCTCCGCGATACCGAGCGCCTGCGAAGCGATACCGATACGGCCGCCGTCCAGCGTATGCATTGCGATCGAGAAGCCCTTGCCCTTCTGTCCGAGCAGGTTTTCCTTCGGGATACGGCAGTCCGTAAAGATCAGCTCATAGGTAGAGGAGCCGCGGATCCCCATCTTGTTTTCCTTCGTACCGAAGGTAAATCCGGGCGTCCCTTTCTCTACGATAAACGCGGAGATCTCTTTCTGCATCCTGCCGCGCTTCTCAACCTTGCCCGTTACCGCGATGATGATATAGACATCCGCTTCTTTTCCGTTCGTGATAAAGCACTTGCTGCCGTTGAGCACCCACTCGTCGCCGTCGAGCACCGCCTTCGTCTGCTGTCCCTGCGCGTCCGTCCCCGCGCCCGGCTCTGTCAGGCCAAAAGCGCCCAGCTTCTCGCCTTTTGCAAGCGGAACCACATATTTCTGCTTCTGCTCTTCCGTACCATAGGTCATGATCGGGTCGATACACAGGGAAGTATGCGCGGATACGATAACGCCGGTCGTCGCGCAGACTTTGGAGAGCTCCTCCACGCACATCACATAGGTCAGCGGGTCGCACCCCTGTCCGCCGTATTCCTTAGGAACGGGGATCCCCAGAAACCCGTATTTCGCCATCTTCTCGACAGTCCCTCTCGGGAAAACTTCCGTTTCATCTACCTCCTGAGCCAGAGGTTTTACTTCTTTTTCAGCGAATTCTTTGAATAAAGTCCTCGCCATTTCATGCTCTTTGCTCAAAGTAAAATCCATGATCTTTATTCCTCCATCTGTTATTTTGTATAGTCATAGAAACCCTTGCCTGTCTTGCGTCCCAGCAGGCCGCCGCGGACCATCTTGCGCAGAAGCGGATGCGGGCGGTATTTCGGATCGCCGGTCTCGCTGTAAAGCACTTCCATGATCGCAAGGCAGATATCCAGACCTACCAGATCGCCTAACTCAAGCGGCCCCATCGGATGGTTTGCGCCCAGCTTCATAGCCGTATCGATCCCTTCTACGCTGGCAACGCCGTCCGCATAGATACTGATCCCTTCGTTGATCATCGGGATCAGGATCCTGTTTACGACAAAGCCTGCCGCTTCCTCTACCTGTACGGGCGTCTTGCCAATCTCTTCCGCGATCTTCTTGATCGTCTCTACCGTCTCAGCGGGCGTATTCAGGCCGGCGATCACCTCCACCAGCTTCATAACGGGCGCCGGATTGAAAAAGTGCATACCGATCACCGGACGCTTTAAGCCCGAACCGATCTCGGTAATGGAAAGGGAAGACGTATTGGTAGCGAAGATACAGTCGTCCTTGCAGATCTCTTCCAGTTCCTTAAAGGTCTGCTTCTTGATGTCCATTACCTCCAGAGCCGCCTCTACGATCAGATCGCAGTCCGTGCAGATCGTTTTTACGCCGGTCGTGATCTTGGCAAGGATCTTATCCGCGTCGGCCTGATCCATCTTTCCCTTTGCAACTCTCTTCTCGAAGCCCTTTGCGATCTTGTTCTTGCCGTTCGCCGCAAGCTCTTCATTGATATCGCATAAGCATACTTCATATCCTTCTGTCTGCGCAAACGCCTGCGCGATGCCGGAACCCATAGTCCCTGCGCCAATAATACCTACTTTCATGATTTTACCCTCCTGCTTTCTATGTAATGATCTCGGTATCCTTATTTATTCAGGAACGCCTCTACCTTACGTTTCTCAAGGAACGCCGCCATGCCTTCCTTCTGATCGTACGATTCGAAGCAGTCCCCGAACAGTTTCTCTTCGATCACGATCGCCTGATCCATATCCGTATCAAGCCCCTCGTTGATCGCCTTCTTGCAGTTGCGCACCGCGATCGGCGCGTTCTTCGCGATCCCCGCCGCCATCTTTTCAGCGGCCGCCATCAGCTCCTCCTGCGGATATACGGCGTTCACAAGACCGATCCTGAGCGCTTCGTCCGCTTTGATATTTCTCGCGGTATAGATCATCTGCTTTGCCATGCCCGCGCCGACAAGACGCGCAAGCCTCTGCGTGCCGCCGAATCCGGGCGTAATGCCAAGACCGACCTCCGGCTGCCCGAATACCGCGTTATCGGAACAAATACGGATATCGCAGCTCATGGAAATCTCGCAGCCGCCACCCAGCGCGAACCCGTTCACCGCCGCGATGACCGGGATCGGGAAGGTCTCCAGCTTGCGGAACACGTCGTTGCCCTTTTTGCCGAACGCTTCCCCTTCCGCTTTGGTAAGGGAGCTCATTTCCCCGATATCCGCGCCCGCCACAAAGGATTTCTGACCCGCGCCTGTCAGGATCAGGCATCTGACCGCATCCAGATCGACATTATCCAGCGTCTGATCCAATTCGTCCAGCACGGTGGAATTGAGCGCGTTCAGAGCCTTCTCACGATTGATAGTGATGATGCCTACGGCACCCTTCTGCTCATATAAAATAAATTCCATGATCGTTCTCCTTTATCTTCACTTAGTCCATCTCTACGATCGTAGCGCAGCCCATACCGCCGCCTATGCAGAGCGTCGCCAGACCCTTTTTCGCGCCCTTCGCCTGCATTTCATGCAGCAGCGTTACAAGGATACGGCAGCCGGAAGCTCCCACCGGATGTCCGAGCGCGATCGCGCCGCCGTTCGGGTTGAGCTGCTTATCGACATCGATCCCCAGCTCCTTGCCTACCGCAACGGACTGCGCCGCGAACGCTTCGTTTGCCTCGATGATATCAAAGTCTTCGATCTTATAGCCGGTCTTAGCCATGACCTTCTTTGTAGCGGCCACCGGGCCGATCCCCATTACCTCCGGCCTTACGCCCGCCAAAGCGCCCGCTACCCAAGTAGCCATAGGAACAACGCCCAGCTCTTTTGCCTTCTCTTCGCTCATCACTACGATCGCCGCCGCGCCGTCATTGATACCGGAAGCGTTGCCCGCCGTTACGAAGCCGTCGGGATTGATCGGGCGCAGCTTCTTTAAGCCTTCCATCGTAGACCCCGGACGCGGCCCCTCGTCAACCTTAAATTCGATCGTCTCTTTTTTCTTCTTGACCGTGACCGGAACGATCTCTTTCTCGAACGCGCCCGTCTTCTGCGCCTCTTCCGTCTTTAACTGGCTCTTTAACGCAAACTCGTCGATCTCTTCTCTCGTCAGGCCCCATTCCCGGCAGATATTGTCGGCCGTCATGATCATATGGTAATCATTGAACGCATCCCATAATGCATCCTTGATCATGGTATCCACCAGAACGCCGTTATTCATTCGATAGCCATAACGTCCCTGCGGGATCGCATAGGGAGCCATCGACATATTCTCCATACCGCCCGCTACGACTACGTCCGCGTCGCCTGCCAGAATCATCTGCGCAGCCATATTGACACTGTTCAGGCCGGAACCGCACACCACGTTGGTGGTCACTGCCGGTACCTCGATCGGGAGCCCCGCCTTGATCGAAGCCTGACGGGCTACGTTCTGTCCGAGCCCCGCTTGGATCACGCAGCCCATGTAAACATGGTCAACCGCTTCCGGCGCAACACCCGCTCTCTTCAACGCCTCTTTGATCACGATCGCACCCAGCTCAACCGCCGGTGTGGTGCTGAGAGCCCCGCCCATAGTTCCGATCGCGGTACGACACGCGCCTGCTAAAACAATCTTTTTCGCCATTCTGATTTCCTCCGTTTTGATATGATGCCTAGTTTACAGGATCCTACAATGATTGTTATTTTTTTATCATTGTCTGCTGTCCCTATTGTATCATAGAGGTTGTGTTTTTGCAATGACTTTCGGCCTTTGGGGACATAAAAAATAGGCTTCGCCTATTCAACTCCCCTGCCCCTCACTCTTGAGGGGTGGGGTTTTCTTTTAGTCGCTTT
>CANQTG010000034.1 GCA_947626715.1 uncultured Lachnospiraceae bacterium
AAAGCGACTAAAAGAAAACCCCACCCCTCAAGAGTGAGGGGCAGGGGAGTTGAATAGGCGAAGCCTATTTTTTATAAACGAGGATGATATGGGGTTTCGGAGTCTGCTAATTGAAAACGAATTAAAAATCAGCCTGCGACTGGGAAATGTCGTAATTACAAAAGATGAGGAAGATATCTGGCTGCCGCTTACCGATGTTAATATTATTGTTGTCGATACGCCAAAGGTTACAATATCGTCCCGCATTTTGTGCGCTTTGGCGGAAGTGGGCATTTGTATTGTAATATGCGACCATCAACATCTTCCTGTGGGTTACTATGGGGCATATGACAACCACAGCAGATCCAGCAAAATATTAAAAATGCAGATTGAAAAAGGTGCGGCGGATACGGCTGCTTTATGGAAAGAAATCGTGACGGCAAAAATTAAAAATCAAGCAGAAGTCATCGCTCGACTTATAAGCAGTGAAAAAGGTGATGAGATAAGGCGGTATCTATCGGACATACAGCCGGGCGACCCTTCAAATCGAGAAGGCCATGCGGCCAGACAATACTTTAATTTGTACGGTGGAGAGGGGTTTTCGAGAAGAAATGATGACATAATACTTAACTCCGGCTTAAATTACGGATATGCTATTGTGCGGTCATACTTAGCAAAGGTGTGTGTTTCGGTCGGATTAAATACACAGATCGGGATACATCATAGAAATGAGTATAATCGGTTTAATCTGGTCGATGATCTGTTGGAACCGATACGGCCGTTTGTCGATCTATATGTCATACAGTTAATGAAAGAGGAAAAATATTTTAAACCGGATCACAGGCGCAGATTGGTTAATCTTTTAAATCATTTGGTGAAATATAAAAATAAAAAAATGTATTTATCCAATGCTTTGGAAGATTATGTAGAGCAGGTGGCAAACTGGTTTGCGGATTCAAATGTCACGATCCTTTTTTTGGAAATTTCCGAATATATAGGCGATCAGGATGAATTATAAAGTTATGAGAATGCTGTGTATGTTTGACTTGCCGGTCGATACAAAAAGCGAACAGAAAGAATATAGAAAATTTAGAAACTATATCATGAGTGAGGGCTTTGTCATGATACAGTATTCTGTGTATGTGCGGGTGTGTCCTAGCAGGGAATATGCGCAAAGTTTGACGAAACGGATTCAGAAGAATGTGCCAAAACAAGGAAATGTCAGGCTGCTTTCTGTCACGGAAAAACAGTACAATGATATGAAGTTGCTTGTCGGGAAAAAGAATGTGAAAGAAAAAATAGGCATGGAGAGGTTGATTGTACTTTGAAAATCAAAATAAGGGACAATGAGGAATTTTATCTTGCACCGGTTACGCAGTTGTGCGGAATGAATGTGTTGAAGAAAAGAGAACTGTTGGATGAAATGTTAAATTATTTTTTAGAAAAAGATTCAGGCTGTGATATACGGGTCGATGGAGATGTGGTCGGGAAAGAGTATTTTACACTGCATCATGTCATGGATGCGAGAGATCTGGCTGCAGAATTTGCTTTTTCTAAGAATAGTATGATTTATAAAACGGTTCTGGAATACATTCGCCAATTTGAAGCGGAAAAGATTATGGAACAGATAGATCATCAGTATGCAATGATCTTTCAGACGATCAATCGTCGTTTCTCAGAAAATATCGGAAAACTTTCCGTGGAATATGATTTGATTAAGAAGAATGAGGAATTGATAAAAAAATGTGAGGTTAATGTGCCTGAGGATCATGGAGAGCTTTTGATGTTATATATCAATCTGATATTAGAACAAAACCAGATTTCACCGGAGAAAAGATTGATTATCATTGAAAATGTTGATTTTATGATTGAAAGGCAAAAGTATTTGCAGCTGATAGATCGCTGCAATGAGATCGCAAAGGAAAGTGATATGTGGTTTTTGTTTTCTGTCAGTATTCCCGGCTATGGTGTGGTAAAAGAGGAATTGATGGAAGGAATTACTGTTGTCAATGATGTGATTTATTCGTTTGATGAGGTGTCCTATGTAAAAGCGTATATTGAGGAAAACTATCCAATATATAAAGAATTTTCGCAAACAGAGATTATGGATACTCTCAGAGAATGTTTACATTCCCTTGGGGCAAGCTATGCGCCGTCTGTTGCGAGTATGGTAATTGATAAGATGATAAGCAACAGCATGGGCATATACAAAGAAGGTCAAAAAGAAGATATAAAATTGGCAGAAATTGCATACTTAAATGAAAAAATATGATATAATAAAAAAGAAATATGGGTGCCGGAGACATCAGGCGATTGAGAGGAGGTGTGTTGATGTTTTGGTATCTAACACCATATCTTGACGAAGATGTAGTGAACAATACCAAATGTGATGTTTTAGTACCTAGAAGAATTGAGTTATCGTAAAATCGGGGATCTGCGTTACGTCCACCATCATCTGTTTTAGTACCTAGAAGAATTGAGTTATCGTAAAATTGTTGTAAAGGCATTGAATGAGGCGATCGGGTTTTAGTACCTAGAAGAATTGAGTTATCGTAAAATCTCTAATGCAGTTGTATCCTTCAGGTCGTGTTTTAGTACCTAGAAGAATTGAGTTATCGTAAAATGCAGCATTCTCGGAAAAATATCGACCATGTGTTTTAGTACCTAGAAGAATTGAGTTATCGTAAAATCAGACGGAAATACGCTGCGCATGACGCTTCGTTTTAGTACCTAGAAGAATTGAGTTATCGTAAAAGAGCTTCTGTATCCAAAAGGTGGAGAGCACCGTTTTAGTACCTAGAAGAATTGAGTTATCGTAAAAGCGCAGTCGTGCAGAAAGGAGGGGGCTATGAGTTTTAGTACCTAGAAGAATTGAGTTATCGTAAAAGTGGATGCAGCTATACAAGGCGGCCATGCGGTTTTAGTACCTAGAAGAATTGAGTTATCGTAAAAGATAGAGTAAGTACAGGTCATGGCGTCACGGGTTTTAGTACCTAGAAGAATTGAGTTATCGTAAAAGCTGCCAGCGATCTGGAGCGGACGCAGTCCATGTGCCAGTAAGTGGGGAGACAAAATCCACCCATTTCTGGCTGTCGTTGCTGTGGGCAGGACTGCCAAAGAAATGGATCAATGCCTTGAACAAGTTCCTGAAGGGAAACGGCCTTCAATGGAAGCATGGGAAGAAATGAAGCAGGCTGACAATAAATCGTTGGAGGAATCATGGAGGATATTATTCGAATTGTAATAAAAGGTTCGTCTGGTTATGGGTGCGTAGATGAAGCCTTTCATGATAAATTGACACTTACGGAAGGTTCAATTTCATATGAATACATTCCATATATTGAAACAGAGATTGATCCTAAAAGTAAATGGAGCTATAAAACGAATAGCATGATGTTCAAAGTTTGCTATAAGCGTATAGCTGGAATGATACCGGCTGTTATAGAAAATCCGATCATTACGTTCAGTTTGGATGCCGGTAAAATAGAATTTATAATTACATATTCTAATAAAGAAAAGTTCAAAGGCACGTATGATAGCGGTGATGATCGATTCAAAGAATTATTTAATGAGATAAAACAATTAGTACCTGAAGAAGAATTTACGCCAGCAGTATTAATGATTTCAGAAGATTATGAGGATGGAGAGGGGGGGATAATGTAAATGAATAATCATAGTTCTAAGGTTATCACAAATAAATGCGGGCATTTTTGTGATAATCTACGAACTATGCCAAATCATTGTGCATTATAATATGCATAATAAGAGCAATGCAAGGAGATGTGCAATTTATAGGGAGAAATGTCGATGAAATCAAATTTTGAATTTTTGAAAGATCATTTTCCTGTATTGGCCAATTTTGGGGAATTGGCGGAAAAATACTGCTATTCCGATTCTAATTCCTGCTTAATGAAATTGGGCATGATTGGCGAGACCATAGTAAATTTGATATTTACATATGACCGGATCCCGCTGCCTCGGGATAATACTGCCATTACGCGGATCGATACGCTCCTGCGGGAGGGATTGCTCACACGGGATCTGTCAGATATTCTTCATGCGCTCCGAAAGATTCGGAACAAGGCGGCGCATGAGAACTTCGCTTCTGTAGAAGAAGGGAAAACGCTGCTTCAAATGGCTTACAGCTTGTGCGAGTGGTTTATGCAGACCTATGGGGATTGGAACTATCAAAGCAAGCCTTTTGTGATGCCGCAGAATGATCCGGCGTCTGTTATGTCCGATAAGCGGACGGAGCAGGAACAAGAAGACAAGCTGCTTCAAGAGGCGGAGGCGGCTGCCGCGGCCGCTCCCGAAGTGGAGAAGGAAACCCGAAGGCAGCAGGCGGGCAGGGCAGCGGGCCAAAGGGTGCGCACGGAGGTAGAAACCCGCTATCTGATCGACGAGCAGCTTAGAAAAGTAGGCTGGGAGGCTGATACGGAAAATCTGCGTTATTCTAAGGGAACCCGTCCGGCTAAGGGGCGTAATATCGCGATCGCAGAATGGCCTACGGATTCTGCTGTCGGCAACAGAGGGTATGCGGACTATGCTTTGTTTGCAGATACCCAGATGGTTGCCGTGATAGAAGCGAAAGCGATCCATAAGGATATCCCGTCTGTGATTGATTATCAATGCAAAGACTATTCCAGAAATATCCGAAAGGAAGACGCACAGTATCAGATTGGTGCATGGAATACTTATAAAGTCCCGTTTACGTTTGCTACCAACGGCAGGCCTTATCTGAAACAGTATGATACGAAAAGCGGCGTTTGGTTTCTGGATCTGAGACGTTCCGATAATGCGCCTAAAGCGTTAAAGGGCTGGATGAGCCCTACGGGTGTTTTGGAGTTATTGGAACGAGATGTTTCATCTGCCAATCAGGCTTTGAAAAATATGCCCTATGATTTTATGAGAGATAAAGACGGCCTGAATCTGCGTGAATATCAGATGAAAGCTATTCGGGCGGCTGAAAATGCCGTCGTTGCTGGGCGGCGGAATATTCTTTTGGCAATGGCCACAGGGACGGGTAAGACGAGGACGGTCTTAGGCCTGATTTATCGTTTTCTGAAAACCGGGCGTTTTCGCCGCATTTTGTTTTTGGTAGACCGTACCGCATTGGGAGAACAGGCAGAAGATGTTTTCAAAGAAGTTAAACTCGAAGATCTGATGACCCTTGACGATATTTATAATGTCAAAGGGCTTGACGACAAATCGATTGAACGTGAAACGCGTATTCAGGTGGCGACGGTACAAAGTATGGTAAAGCGCATTCTTTACAATGATGAAGATACTATGCCCGCCGTTTCCGACTATGACCTTGTGATTATCGATGAAGCCCATAGAGGCTACATATTGGATAAAGAAATGGGAGAGGCTGATTTACTGTATCAGGATCAAAAGGATTATCAAAGTAAGTATCGAAGCGTTGTTGAGTATTTTGATGCGGTCAAGATCGCGCTTACCGCGACGCCTGCGCTGCAGACTACGGAAATTTTCGGACAGCCAGTGTTCAAGTATACCTATCGGGAAGCTGTGATAGAAGGATATCTGGTGGATCACGACGCGCCGCATGAATTGACTACCAAGCTGGGACAGGAGGGCATTCATTATAAAAAGGGCGATAACATTACGATGTATGACCCTGTCACCGGTGAAATCGTCAACAGCGAGCTTTTGTCCGACGAACTGGATTTTGATATTGACAGCTTCAATCGTCAGGTCATCACGGAGAACTTTAATAAAACGGTTCTTGCGGAAATCGCCCGTGATATTGATCCTGAATGCCCGGAAGAACAGGGGAAAACCCTTATCTATGCGGTAGACGATCAACATGCCGATATGATCGTCAAAATTTTGAAGGATATTTATTCCAAAACGGGCGTTGACAACGACGCTGTTATGAAAATCACAGGCAGTGTCGGAGGCGGCAATAAGAAAAAGGTTCAGGAAGCGATCAAGCGATATAAAAATGAGCGTTTCCCGAGCATTGCCGTCACAGTCGATCTGCTGACTACGGGAATCGACGTCCCTGAAATCACAACGCTGGTGTTCATGCGCCGTGTAAAGTCTCGTATCCTGTTTGAGCAAATGCTGGGACGCGCGACCAGATTGTGCCCGGAGATCCATAAAACGCATTTTGAGATTTATGATCCTGTCGGCGTGTACGATTCTCTGGAAGAAGTCAATACTATGAAACCGGTTGCAGCGAATCCGTCGATTACATTTACCCAGCTCCTAGAAGGACTGAAAATGTCGGACGATGAAAAGCAGGCACAGTATCAGATCAACCAGATCGTTGCCAAGCTGCAGAGGAAAAAGCGGGACATGGACGGCAGGACAATGGAATATTTTATCAACATGACAGGGGGACAAGATCCGACACAGTTTATTGCCGATATTCAGAAGTGCGGGCCAAAGGAAGCTAAAAATCATATTCTGGCTTATGCGGACCTGTTTAAAATGCTGCAGCAGACAAAGGCGAATCGGGACAATTCTGTGGTGATCTCTGATGCGGAAGACGAATTATTAGGGCACAGCAGAGGCTATGGCGCCGGCAGCAGGCCTGAGGATTATCTGGAAGCCTTTGCGGCTTATATCAAAACCAATCTAAATGAGATCGCCGCTTTGAATATGGTCTGCACGCGTCCGCGGGAGCTGACCCGAGAAAGCCTGCGATCGCTGCGGCTGACACTGGATCAGGAAGGCTTTACGACCCAGCAGCTTAATACGGCGGTCTCACAGATGACCAATGAAGAGATCGCCGCCGACATGATCAGCCTGATCCGCCGTTATGCGATCGGTTCCGCGCTTATTTCCCATGAAGCACGGATAAGACGGGCGATAGATAAGGTGAAGAAAGCGCATAATTTTTCCAAGCAGGAATTAAACTGGATCGCCCGAATGGAAAAGTACCTGTTGGAAGAATCCGTTTTGAACCTTTCCGTTTTTGATGAGGACGGACGATTCAAAGCGCAGGGCGGATTCAACAAGATCAATAAGGTCTTTGGAAATCAATTAGAAAGCATTGTGCTGGAGCTCAACGAGTATCTGTACGATGACGGAGGGAAAACAGCATGATAGATTTTGGTTATGTATTTCGAAGAGTTCTTTATTATATGCAAAATCCAGAGCAGCTTTTTCCGCCAGCAAGTGATACAAAACAGGCGGCGGAAATAGAAAAAATGCGGAAAGCAATTTCTGATTTTGCGACGCAAAAAGAGAAATTCATTTAGAAAATCAAAACCTTGCTGTGGAAATCATTTGTTTAGAATTCGCACGGCAAATCAGGAAAGATCAGCAAGAGGGAAAAAGATAATGACTACACAAGAGATCGTATCAAAGCTCTGGAACCTGTGTAACGTTCTGCGTGATGACGGCATTACCTATCACCAGTATGTGACCGAGCTTACTTATATCCTGTTCTTGAAGATGGCGAAGGAAACGGGAGCGGAGAACCAGATCCCCGAATCCTACCGCTGGGACGCTTTGACTTCCAAAAGCGGGATCGAGCTGAAAAAATTTTACAAGGAGCTGTTGAATCATCTCGGCGAAAACTGTACCGGCAGAGTGCGGGAAATCTATCAAGGCGCGGCGACCAACATCGACGAGCCGAAAAATCTGGAAAAAATCATTGCGACTATTGACAGTCTGGATTGGTACTCCGCCCGCGAAGAAGGGCTTGGAAATCTGTATGAGGGGTTGTTGGAGAAGAACGCAAACGAAAAGAAATCCGGTGCAGGACAGTATTTTACGCCCCGTGTGCTGATCGATGTGATGACAAGGCTTGTGAAGCCTCAGGCCGGTGAACGCTGCAACGATCCCGCCTGCGGAACATTCGGGTTTATGATCGCCGCCCATCAGTATGTGTCAGACCAGACGGATTCTTTCTTTGACTTGGACGCCGATACGGCGGCTTTTGAACGTGAAAAAGCGTTTACAGGCTGTGAGCATGTCCACGACACCCACCGTCTGGCGCTGATGAACGCTATGCTCCATGATATCGAAGGAGAGATCATTTTAGGCGATACCTTATCCAATGTGGGAAAATCCATGAAGGGCTATGACGTTGTCCTGACCAATCCTCCTTTTGGCACAAAGAAAGGCGGCGAACGCGCCACCCGCGATGATTTTACCTTCCCTACCAGCAATAAGCAGTTCAACTTCTTACAGCATATTTACCGAAGCCTGAAAGCGGACGGAAAGGCCCGCGCCGCCGTGGTACTTCCTGATAACGTACTGTTTGCAGACGGCGAGGGCGAGCGGATCCGGGTCGATTTGATGGATAAATGCAGCCTGCATACGGTTCTGCGCCTGCCTACCGGCATTTTCTACGCGCAGGGCGTAAAGACCAATGTGCTGTTCTTTACCCGAGGAAAGACCGACAAAGGCAATACGCGGGAAGTGTGGTTTTATGACCTGCGTACCAATATGCCGTCCTTTGGCAAGACCAATCCGCTGAAGAGGGAGCATTTTGCAGAATTTGAGGCGGCCTACGAAGCGGAGGACCGTCATGCCGTGCAGGACGAGCGGTGGAGCGTATTTACCAGAGAGCAGATCGCCGAAAAGGGCAACAGCTTGGATCTGGGATTAATTCGAGATGACTCCATCGTCGACTATGAGGATCTGCCTGATCCGGTTGAAAGCGGCGAAGAAGCCGTCGCACAGCTGGAGGAGGCGGCCGATCTTTTGATGAGCGTTGTGAAGGAATTGAAGGCGTTGGAAAACGCAGAGGTGTGATATGGCGCGGGGAAGACAAAAGGAAAAAGAACAAACGGTAGAGAGGCGGCTGGAGCAGGCTCTTGTGCCGGTAGAAGAGCAGCCGTATCAAGTGCCGGAAAATTGGTGCTGGACATATATTAAATCTGTTTATGAAGTAACATCAAGCAAAAGGGTTCACAAAGAAGATTGGCTTTCTGAGGGGATACCATTTTATCGAACAAGGGAACTGGTTAAACTATCAAATCAGGGGTATGTTGATAATGAGCTGTTTATTTCAAATGAACTTTATAGGACTTTTAAAGCTGCCTATGGCGTTCCTCAAATCGGGGACTTGCTTATTAGTGGGGTAGGAACGATTGGCATTCCATACATTATTGAATCCAAGAATCCCTTTTATTTTAAAGATGGAAATGTTATATGGTTAAAAAGCAAACACTTGTTAAATCCTAAATATACTTATTATCTGTATAAAAGCGATTATATGGATAATATGCTTCATTCAATGTCATCGGGCACAACTGTAGATACATATACAATAGTCAATGCAAATGTTACACCTATTCCTTTGCCACCTTTCTATGAGCAACAGCGTATTGTTGACCGCATAGAAAGCCTGTTTGCTAAACTGGACGAGGCGAAAGAAAAGGCGCAGGCTGTGGTAGATGGTTTTGAAATTCGTAAAGCGGCGATTCTGCATAAGGCGTTTACGGGGGAGCTGACGGCGAAGTGGAGAAAAATACACCATATTAATTTGAATGACTGGGTGAAAGAGATTTTATCAGACATCTGTAAGATTAATCCATCAAAGGCAAATACTAAAAATTTGCCAGATGATTTAGAAGTGTCTTTTTTTCCGATGTCTGCCGTGTCAGAGATATATGGAGCCATCACAGAACCTCAAACCAGATTGTTGAACGAAGTGCGTACAGGATTTACTAATTTTTTAGAGGGCGACGTAGTATTTGCAAAAATTACTCCCTGCATGGAGAATGGAAAATCAGCCATTATTGAAAAACTCGTCAATGGTATCGGTTTTGGTACAACGGAGTTCTATGTATTACGCTGTGGAGAAAAATTGTTCAACCGTTATTTATATCATATAATTCGCAGTCAAACATTTCGAGATCAGGCAAAAGCGGTAATGACTGGAGCTGTAGGCCAGCAGCGCGTTCCTAAAAGTTTTCTGGAGCAATATCAAATGAATCTTCCCTCAATATTAGAGCAGAAAGAAATTGTGAAGATTTTAGATAATATTCTAAAGAAAGAGCAGCAAGCCAAAGAAGCGGCCGAAGCCGTTTTGAACCAGATCGAAACTATGAAAAAATCTATTCTCGCCCGCGCGTTCCGTGGAGAGCTTGGAACCAATGATCCGACGGAAGAAAGCGCGGCAGCGCTATTGTATCCTCGCAAAGCAACAGGAGACAAAACATGATAATCAGCGCAAGCCGCAGGACGGATATTCCCGCGTTCTATTCGGAATGGTTATGCAATCGGCTCAAAGAAGGATATGCGCTTGTCCGCAATCCGATGAATATCCATCAGGTGAGCAGGATCAGCCTTTCTCCCAGCGTAGTGGACGGGATCGTTTTCTGGACAAAGAATCCGATCCCGATGATGAAGCGCCTTCATGAGCTGGAAAAGTATACCTATTATGTTCAGTTTACGCTTACCGCGTATGACCGCGATGTGGAGCCGAATATCCCTTCCAAAAACAATGTGCTGATACCGGCGTTTTGGGCTCTGTCAAAGGCGATAGGGAAAGAGCGCGTGATATGGAGATATGATCCGGTCTTTTTTAACGATCGGTACACAATGGCGTACCATTGCAGATATTTCCGCGTATTGGCTGCAAAACTTGCCGGTTATACGGAAAAATGCACGATCAGCTTTTTGGATCTGTATCAGAACACAAAGAGAAATATGAAACCGCTCCATATACAGAGGGAAACCCTTGCCATGTGGTATGAGCTCCTGCAGAGGTTTTCGGAGATCGCAAAGGAATATGGACTTTTTCTCGATACCTGTGCGGAAAAAATGGAATCCGGCGATCCTGCTGTCCCTCATGCGCGCTGCATTGACAAAGAACGTTTGGAACGGATCGGGAAATGCAGGCTGACGCTTGAAAAGGATCCGAATCAGCGCGCGGAATGCGGCTGCGCCGCGAGTATTGATATCGGAGCTTACAGCACATGCGGGCATGGCTGTCTGTACTGCTATGCCAATGAGAGTCAAAATACGGTTAGGAGAAATTTGGCCGCGCATGATCCAAAGTCCCCGCTGCTTTTCGGGGAACTTGGAGAAGGCGATGTGATCCGGGAACGGGCCGCCGCTTCCTGTAAAGAGAATCAGCTTACGATTTTTGATCTGTAGGGTATGGCCGCGCGGTCAAAGGAGATTTTTACGGAAAATCCTGATATCGGACGGAAGGAGACTTATGCCTCTATAAGCGGTGGATAATAAATTTGTATTGGCGGCGGGAATGGCTGCGTATATATTCTGGACGAGGGCGATGGAGCGCGTTATCTGGATGGGGCGGATTATGAGACATGGCGGGAAGTTTCTCTGGAAGGAGCAAAGGAGATCGCCGTTTCGTTCCTGCCTCTGACAGAGAATGAGATAGAACGCTTGCGGGCCGGGACGGATATGACGCCTTCGGCGGACGCCGATATGGAGGGAGCGCCGGATTAGGACAGCGGCAGGATACCGATGCCGCTCATAAGGGCGCAAGAGGCGAAAGGATAGAAAAAAGCCTCCAAACCGAGCCGTTGATCCGGTATCGGTTTGGAGGCCTATGTAGATTAGCTGCCTGCAGCGCTGCGGTCGAACGCTTAGTTATAGTTTTCGATGCAGGGCTGGAACATGCTCTTGTCGATTCCGCAGACGGGGCATACCCAATCGTCCGGGAGATCTTCAAACGCTGTTCCGGGCTTGATCCCATGCTCCGGGTCGCCTTTTGCCGGATCATACGTATAGCCGCAGGGATTACAGAAATACTTTTGCATGAGAAACACTCCTTTCAGATGATAGATTTGGAAACTTGATTCCATTCAAGTATCATAGCACGGTTTCGCAGGAATTACAATCATGGGAGAAAAAGAAAATTCGGCGGGATATCCGAAGACGCAGCCCGCTCTTGGCGGCGGCGCTTTGGCATGGCAAAGCCGCGGCGCGGCAGGGAACCTAATTTTCAAATCTATCCCATGCAGGATCAGGATAAACGGAGGAAATGTCTGAAATGAATGAAAATGATAAAAACAATGAAAATGGGAGCTGCACAGCGCGGGAAGCGCTGGAACGGTTAAAGGAAGGGAACGCGCGTTATCTGCGCGCGGAGCGCAGCGAGGGCGATATTTCTTTCGCGGTGCGGAAACGCGTCTATGAAATGGGGCAGAGGCCTTACGCCGTGGTGATAACCTGTTCGGATTCCCGGGTAGCGCCGGAGTATATTTTCAGCGCGGGACTCGGAGAGCTCTTTGTGATACGCACGGCGGGAAATGTGATCGACGATTATCAGGCCGGAAGCGTTGAATATGCCGTAGAACATCTGGGCTGCCGTCTGGTGGTGGTGATGGGGCACGAGCGCTGCGGCGCGGTAAGCGCGGCCATGAGCCCGGGGCAGAAGAATTATACAAAACGGATCACGGACGAGATCAAGAATGCGATCGGGGAGGCGGCGGATGCCGACATAGCTTCCTGTCTGAATGTGCGCCATAGCGTAAACGTTCTGGAAGAAAAATTAGGATTTTTGAAAGAGGAGATCGGGGATCTGCAGATGTGCGGCGCAATGTACCGGCTGTCCGATGGAAGCGTGGAATTTTTTGACGCTTAAAAAAGAGGCGTAAAAAAAATGGTTTTCCGAGCCGGTATTTTTTCGTATCAGCCGGTTCTGTTCAGGTTCTCTTCTCCCCATTTTTTCATGTGTTCGATAACGGGAATAAAACTTTTGCCTAAATCTGTCAAGCTGTACTCGACATGGGGCGGCGTCTCTTGAAAATCATATCTGGAAATAAACCCGTCGGATTCCAGCTCCCGGAGCTGTTTTGTCAGACTGGATTCCGTTATCTCCCCAATGTGCCTGCGGAGTTCCCCAAAGCGCCGCACGTCTTGAAAAGCTATATAGTAAAGAATTTCTATTTTCCATTTGCCTCCTAACATTTTTTGAAGTGTCGACACCGTAGCGCAGCGCTGAATGGATAATGGGCTTTTTTTCATGGATATCCTCCTTTTCAGAGAAGTATAGCATATGCGGCGGCAAAAATCGATGCAGAAATCAAAATGGGGTACTTCAAAAAAGTACAGTACTTGTAAGCGCGGCGGACAAGAATATAATTGTATGCATAGGGCAGGAAGGAGGGGCATGAATGCACTATACGGGAACAATTTGGAGGCCGCCTTATGAAGCCGATTCCCTGCTTATTGAGGTTACGGCAGGCTGTACGCACCATAAATGTAAATTCTGTACGCTGTACCATGATCTGCCGTTCCCGTTTAAAATGTCGCCGCTTGCGGATATAGAAGCCGATCTCAAGGAAGCTGCCGACGGATACAAGCTGCGGCGCAGGGAAGCGGTTCGTACATTTTTAACAGGGGGAAATCCGTTTGTTTTGGAATATGACCGCCTTATGGCGATCGCGGATCTCATACATAAATATTTTCCGTCGAACGCTGCGATCGGCGCTTTTTCGCGGGTCACGGATATTGCTCTGAAAACGGATCGCGAATTAGCGTCTTTGCGCAGCGCAGGATACGACGGTTTGACGATCGGGATAGAAACGGGCGATGATGAAGCGCTTCGTTTTATGAAGAAAGGATATTTGTCCGCCGATATCGTAAAGCAATGCGGCCGCTTGGATCGCGCAGGGATAAGCTATTATTTCTTTTATTTGACAGGCATCTCCGGCGCAGGGCGGGGCGAGATCGGGGCGGAGCTGACAGCAAACGCATGTAACCAAACGCACCCTAAGCTTGTTGGAGCAAACATGCTGACGATCTATCCAGATTCGGAACTTTTTGAGGAAATCAAACGTGGAGCGTGGACGGAAGAGAGCGAGATAGAAAAATACAGAGAAATCCGCGTTTTAATAGATCGTTTGGAGATTCCAACTGTTTTTGCCGCGCTGGGAGCCTCGAATGCGTTTCAGCTTTACGGAGAACTTCCGAAGAAGAAAGCGCAGTTATTACGCGGCATAGATAAAGTCATTCAAACTGAGAGCGAAGATGAGTTGCGAAGCTACCGTATTCATCTGCCGCACCTATAATAGGAGGGGTATTCATATGCATTTTACGGGCAGGACGTGGCGGCCGCCTTATGAAGCGCATTCTGTTATCATACAGGCCGCTTCTGGCTGCGCATACCAAAAATGCAGGTTTTGTAATCTATACAAAGGGGAATGCTTTAAAATATCGCCCATTGAAGAATTTGAGGAAGATTTAGCTGAAATTAAAAGTTATCAGCCATACGCAAGACGTATTTTTTGGACAGGGGCAAATCCGTTTGTAATGAGCTATGAAAATCTAAAGCTGCGGGCATTGACAGTCAGGGATTATCTTATCAAGTGCCGGACGATGGCGATGTTCGCAAGCATCCGGGATATTAAAGACAAAGAAGTATGGCAGCTGCGAAAGCTAAAGGCAATGGGGATCAACGGGTTGAGTATCGGGGTAGAGAGCGGCGATGAGGAAACGCTTTCTCTCGCAAACAAAGGCTATACCCCTGCCGATATACTGGAACAATGCCGTAAATTAGAGGAAGCGGACATCGAATATTATTTTGTGTTTATGACGGGGCTCGCGGGGAAAGGGGGCGGGTATCGGAACGCGGTAAATAGCGCGGAACTTTTCAGTAAGTTAAATCCTTATTTTATTTCCGTTGATTCGCTGACGCTCTTCCCGGATACGGAATTCTATCAAATGGCGCAGGCGGGGCAGTTTATTCCCGCCGGAGAAAAGGAGCGTATCCGCGAATTGCAGGTGTTTATCAATCATCTGAATATCAGAACGCATGTATTCGCAAATACCGTTTCTAATTATGCGCCGGTAACGGCATACCTGCCGTATGAGCGTGAAAAAGTTACAAGCGAGCTTCAATATGTCATCGACCATACGGCGGAACAAACCATGCGGGATTATCGGGCAAACCTTAAATCTTTGGGCTAAACAAAGCGCCGGATTTTCCAGATGTTTATAAATCTGCGAAAGCGCGCCCCTTTCTCTCCTTTGCATAAAGAAGCTTTACGGCGGGGAAACTGCATAAAAGGGCGTTTGCCAAAAAGGATTTTGAGCCGGATTTTTCCCCCTAATTCTAAACAGAAAATAAAAATCATAAAGAAATTATAAATTGTTAGCACTCGCTATTGACGAGTGCTAACAAAAGTGATATACCATAATCAGAACAGGAGAGAAAGAAAAAATCCTTTCCCCCGGTTCGGAACTCACAACAATGACGGCAAGCGTCGCATAAGGAATGATAAAGGAGGAATGATTTATGTTGCTGCCTAGTATTTTTGGAGAGAGTTTATTTGATGATTTCTTTGATGATTTTGCCCGTCCGACAAGGAGTATGATGAAATACAGTACGCCGGCCGCGAACGTGATGAAAACCGATGTAAAGGAAAACGAGTCGGGATACGAGCTGCACATCGATCTGCCGGGATATAAAAAGGAAGACGTCCACGCGGAATTGAAGGACGGTTATCTGACGATTCAGGCGGAGAACAAGCGGGACGAGGAAGAGAAAGGCGAGGGCGGCAAGTATATCCGCCGCGAGAGATACTACGGGAGCTGCAGCCGGAGCTTCTATGTAGGAGAAGAGATAACGGAAGACGAGATCAAGGCGAAATTTGAAGACGGTATCCTGAAGGTGTCCGTGCCGAAAAAGGAAGAGAAACCGGCGGTGGAGCAGCGTAAATATATCCAGATCGAGGGATAAAAAACGGCGCTTTAGAGGCGCGGCGGAAAACCGCATGAAAAGGAGAAGGGAGAGGCTTCGTAAGGGAGTCCTCTCCCTTTGGCTTTTGTCATCCAAAATTTTAAAATTAGTCAAGTAAGATTTGCCGAATCGTACTTGACTAGTTTTTCCTTTTTCGCGTTATAGTGTAACTACTATTTTGATTTCCTCCAGTATAATATATTCGCACATATTTTTAAGCGTTTTGGAGGATTTGATTAATGTCCTGTGATGGGCGTCGTAAAATTGTGGTTTTCAAATTCACGTTTAAGAAGGAACATTAAGGCGGCTGGCACGCTGCAGCCGCTCCCGCGCCGCGGTTTGCGCAAGGTTATTGATTTTGCTTGGCGGGGAGGCTATAATATTAGCGATCTTATTTTCCCGAAAGGGAAGCGTTTATGAAAAACAGGAGGTATCTGTATGGGATTTTTAACAGGAAAGACAGCGATCATCACAGGCGCGGGCAGGGCGGTCCTTGCAAACGGGCGCAGCGGCTCGATCGGATACGGCATTGCCAATGCCTATGCGAAGGAAGGCGCGAACATTGTCATTACAGGACGGAACGTGAAAAAGTTAGAGGACGCGAAGGAGGAGCTGGAACGTCTGTACGGCATCCGGGTCTTGATCTTGGCGGCGGATGTGAACGCGGGCGCGGACAATGAAGCGGTAGTAGAAAAGGTCGTGAGCCAGACGATGGAGGCGTTCGGGCGTATCGACGTCCTGATCAATGTGGCGCAGGCCTCCGCCTCGGGCGTACCGCTTGCGGAGCATACGAAGGAGCAGTTCGATCTGGCTCTTTATTCGGGGCTGTATGCGACCTTCTATTATATGAAAGCCTGCTATCCGCATTTGGTAGAGACGAAGGGGACCGTCATCAATTTTGCGTCCGGCGCGGGGCTGTTCGGGAATTTCGGGCAGTGCGCGTATGCTGCGGCAAAAGAAGGGATAAGAGGGCTTTCCCGCGTGGCGGCGACGGAGTGGGCGAAGGACGGCGTAAATGTGAATATCATATGCCCGCTCGCATGGACGACGCAGCTTGAGAATTTTGAAAAAACCTATCCCGACGCGTTTGCGGCCAATGTGAAGATGCCGCCCGCGGGGCATTACGGAGATGCGGAGACGGAGATCGGGCGCGTATGCGTGCAGCTCGCGTCGCCTGACTTCAAATATATGACGGGCGAGACCCTTACGCTGGAAGGCGGCATGGGACAGCGTCCATAGGGAAAACAAAGAAACGGAGCAAGAGAGGAGACGCCAATGGAAAAAGTGACGGATAAGATCATCAATGCCGGAGTGAACGACAGAGAGATCACATTGTTTGAGGGACAGTATCATCTGGAAAAGGGAATGGCCTATAATTCCTATGTGATTCTGGATGAGAAACCGGCGATCATGGATACCGTCGATCCCAGAGGGACGGCGGAATGGCTTTCCAATGTGGAGCAGGCGCTTGCGGGCAGGGAGCCTGTCTATCTGGTGATACATCATATGGAGCCCGATCATGCCGGCAGCATACGCGAGCTGCTTAGCCGGTATCCGAGCCTGCAGATCGTGACCAGCGCGATGGCGCTTATGATGATGAAGCAGTTTCTGGAGGAGGATCTGGCCAAAGGCGCGCTTATCGTAAAAGAGGGCGATACGCTGGCGCTGGGAGAGCATACGCTGCATTTTGTTTCCGCGCCGATGGTGCACTGGCCGGAGGTTATGGTCAGCTATGAGGAATCGGAAAAAGCAGTCTTCAGCGCGGACGGGTTCGGGAAATTCGGTACGAGAGACGCCGATGAGGACTGGACGTGCGAGGCGAGGAGATATTACTTTAACATCTGCGGGAAATATGGAATGCAGGTGCAGGCGTTGTTAAAAAAGCTCTCCGGTCTGGACGTTTCGGTGATCTGCCCGCTGCACGGGCCGGTGCTCACGGAAAATCTGGATTTTTATATCGGGAAATATGATATCTGGAGCCGCTACGAGGCGGAGGATAAGGGGATCTTTATCGCCTATGCCTCCATTCACGGGAATACGGAAGAGGCGGCCCTGCGGTTAAAGGAGATGCTGGAAGAAGCGGGGGCGGAAAAGGTGGCCGTAAGCAACCTATGCGTGGACGATATCCACGAGGCGGTAGAGGACGCGTTCCGCTATGACAGACTGGTTCTGGCTTCGTCGTCGTACGACGCCGGACTGTTCCCGCCGATGGAGAACTTTCTCAGGCTCTTAAAGGCGAAAAATTACCAGAAGCGGACGGCGGCCCTGATAGAGAACGGGAGCTGGGCGCCCTCGGCCGGCAGGGTAATGAAGGAACTGCTCTCGGGGATGCCGCAGCTTACGCTGTTAGAGCCTATGGTCACGATAAAGTCCGCCGTAAAGCCGGAGACGATCGCGGAGCTGGAGGCGCTCGCAAAGACGCTGGTGAAATCATAAGCGGGCGCGTTGCCGCCCGTATGCTAGAGCGGATTGCCGCAAAGGCCCAAGAGGAGCAGCATCCCGCCGGAGATCAGGTCGGCGGTGCGGCCGGAAAAGCGAAGCAGGGAGGTCTTGCCTAACCGGTTGCCCGCCAGCAGGAATAGGAAGGTGACGGCCAGCGTAATGACCGCGGTAGGCAGCAGGGCGATGCCGGAAATGCTGGCGCCGATGCCGATACCGATATTGTTCAGGGACAGGGCCGCGCCAAGCAGGAGCGTCTCGGACGGGCGCAGGGAGGCGGAAACGCTTTTGCCGTGCGAAGCTCCGTCGCTGCAAACGGCCTTCATCAGATAGAAAACGCCGAGGGAGAGCAGGATCCAGCTGCCGGCGGACTCCGAAAGGGCGGGAGGAAGGAGCGATACGATCCGCCGTCCCAGATAGAGGGAGAAAAGCGTGCCCATAAAAGAGATCAGGCTGATGATCAGATTGTGGAAAAAGCGGATCCGTACCTTTCGGAGCCCGTAAGACATTCCGACGAGCAAGGCATCTATATTTACGGAAAAGGCAAAGAGCAGGGCGGAGATGAGAGACATGGAATGACTCCTGAAACATTCATTTTTCGTCATTTCATCACTATTATATGCAAAAATAGGGATAGGGTTCGACACGGATCTGCCAAAATAAGACAGGGCCGCCGCAAAACGGGAAACAGTTTTGCAGCGGCCCTTTATCAGCCGGGAGTTTTTGAGAGGGCTACGCCTTTTGAAGCGCCGCCTCGATAAAGCCGCTGAAAAGCGGGTGCGGCCTGTTGGGGCGGGATTTGAGCTCGGGATGCGCCTGCGTTGCGATAAAAAACGGGTGGTCGGTGAGCTCGCACATCTCCACGATACGGCCGTCGGGAGAGAGGCCGGACAGCTTCATGCCGTGCGCGGTAAGGACGGCGCGGTAATCGTTGTTGACCTCATAGCGGTGCCGGTGCCTTTCATGGATCGTATCCGCCTGATACAGCGCGTAGGCTTTGGAGGTCTTGTCCAGCACGCAGGGATAGGAGCCGAGCCGCAGGGTGCCGCCGATATCCTCCACGCCGTTCTGGTCGGGCATCAGCGCGATAACGGGATGGGTGGTGGACGGGTTCAGCTCTACGCTGTGCGCGTCCTCATAGCCGATCACATTTCTGGCAAATTCTACGATGGCGAGCTGCATACCGAGACAGAGGCCGAGGAAAGGGACCTTGTGCTCGCGGGCGTAATGGATCGCCCAGAGCTTGCCGTCGATCCCCCGGTCGCCGAATCCGCCGGGAACGAGGATCCCGTTTACGTCGGCAAAAAGCTCGTCCGCGTTCTGGTCCGTAACGGTCTCGGAATTGATCCATTTGATATTGACGGTGGCGTGCTGGGCGATGCCGCCGTGCTTTAGGGCCTCCACAACGCTGATGTAAGCGTCGTGAAGCTGGATATACTTACCGACAAGGGCGATCGTGACCTCCTGCGTCGGGGAGCGGAGCGCTTCGACCATCTCTTCCCAGTCCCGCAGATCGGGCTTGGGGCAGTTAAGATGGAGACATTCGCAGGCTACCTGAGCGAGCTGCTCCTTTTCCATAGCGAGCGGCACCTCGTAGAGGTACTCTACGTCGAGATTCTGCAGGACGTGATTGTTGGGCACGTTGCAGAAAAGGGAGATCTTATCCTTGAGCGCCTTGCCGAGCGGATATTCACTGCGGCATACGATAATATCGGGCTGAATGCCCATGCCCTGCAGCTCCTTGACGCTGGCCTGCGTGGGCTTGGTCTTCATTTCCTGCGACGCGTGGAGATACGGGATCAGCGTCACATGGATCAGGATCGCGTTTTCGCGCCCGACCTCATGCTGGAACTGACGAATGGATTCCAGAAACGGCTGGCTCTCGATATCGCCTACGGTGCCGCCGACCTCGATGATGGCTATGTGCGTCTCCTCGTCGGTATAATTGCGGTAAAAACGGCTTTTGATCTCGTTTGTGATATGAGGAATCACTTGGACGGTACCGCCGCCGTAATCCCCGCGGCGTTCCTTCTGCAGGACCGACCAATAGACCTTGCCCGTCGTCACATTGGAATTTTTGTCCAGACTTTCGTCGATAAAGCGTTCATAGTGCCCGAGGTCGAGGTCCGTTTCCGCGCCGTCGTCGGTAACGAATACCTCCCCGTGCTGGATCGGGTTCATCGTGCCGGGGTCGATGTTGATATAGGGGTCGAATTTCTGCATGGTGACCTTATAGCCGCGGGCCTTTAAAAGCCTTCCCAGAGACGCGGCGGTAATGCCTTTCCCCAGACCGGATACGACGCCTCCTGTTACAAATACGTATTTTACTGGCATTGTGATTTCCTCCTCAATATCTATTGATTGTACCATGCCGGGAGGGAAAAAACCACTCTTTTTCATACTTTTTTAATGGAATGAAACTTGATTTATGAAGGCGCTGTCTCTATAATAAAAATGATAGTCTTTTCCATGAAGCGCCGCGTCGGCGGCGCGCTTAAAGCGCGGGAGGGGCGGGCCGGGCGCGTATCGCGCCGCTTCGCTTTTTCGTCTGCGGAATCGAGGAAAGACGGGAGGCAGATATGGATAACGGAAATTTTAATCAATATGGAAACGGGAATAACGGCGGCGGAGGCGGCCGTGGGAACGGCGGTTCCGGCGGCGGGCCGGGCAATCAGAATCCCCGGCGGCAGAGCCTTCTGCTGCTTTTGGTCGCGGCGCTGGTGACGCTGCTGTGCATGAGTTATTTTATGAAAGTCATGAACAGCGCGACCAACCGGGAGATCCCTTATAATGAATTTATCGATATGCTGGAAGCGGGTCAGGTGGAGAGCGTGGAGATCGGCGCGGACCAGATCACGATCAAGCCCCTGCAGCCCAAGCAGCAGGAGGGGCTGCTCTATCAAGCGCCGCCCGTCACCTATTATACGGGCAAGGTCGAGGAGGACGGCGCGCTGACGCAGCGGCTGTTGCAGTATGACGTGGAGATCGTGGGCGATATCCCCGACAATTCCAGCTTTCTCTTGTCGATCCTGCTGACCTATGTGCTGCCGATCGCGCTCTGCTGGATCCTGCTGAGCTTTCTGTTTCGGAAAATGTCGGGCGGCGGGCCGATGGGCGTAGGCAAGAGCACCGCGAAAGTATATGTCCAGAGGGAGACGGGGATCACCTTTAAAGATGTGGCGGGCGAAGACGAGGCCAAAGAGTCCCTGCAGGAGGTCGTGGACTTCCTGCACAATCCGGGACGCTATGTCAAGATCGGCGCGAAGCTGCCGAAGGGCGCGCTGCTGGTAGGGCCTCCCGGAACGGGGAAAACGCTGCTGGCGAAGGCCGTGGCGGGTGAAGCGCACGTGCCGTTCTTTTCCCTGACCGGTTCGGATTTTATCGAGCTGTATGTCGGCGTGGGCGCTTCCCGCGTAAGGGATCTGTTTAAAGAGGCGAGCAAGAACGCTCCCTGTATCATATTTATTGATGAGATCGACGCGATCGGCCGCAGCCGCGATTCCAAATACGGCGGCGGGAATGAAGAGCGGGAACAGACGCTCAATCAGCTTCTTTCCGAAATGGACGGTTTCGATACTTCCAAAGGCATTTTGATCTTGGGGGCGACCAACCGCCCGGAGATACTGGATAAGGCCCTGCTGCGCCCGGGGCGCTTTGACAGGAGGATCATCGTTGACAAGCCCGATCTGAAGGGGCGCGTCGAGATCCTGAAGGTACATGCGAAAGATGTGCTGATGGACGAAAGCGTGGATCTGGACGCGATCGCGCTGGCGACGAGCGGCGCGGTGGGCTCCGATCTGGCCAATATGATCAACGAGGCCGCGATCAACGCGGTGAAGGAAGGACGGGGCTACGTCTGCCAAAAGGATCTGTTCAACGCGGTCGAGGTCGTGCTGGTCGGCAAGGAAAAGAAGGACCGTATCATGAGCAAGGAGGAGCGCAAGATCGTTTCCTATCATGAGGTGGGGCACGCGCTGATCAGCGCGCTCCAGAAAAATTCGGAGCCGGTGCAGAAGATCACGATCGTGCCGCGGACGATGGGCGCGCTCGGCTATGTAATGCATGTGCCGGAGGAGGAGAAATATCTGAACACGCAGGCGGAGCTTCACGATATGCTGGTCGGCCTGCTCGGAGGGCGCGCGGCCGAGGAGCTCGTCTTTGACACCGTAACGACGGGCGCGGCCAACGATATCGAAAAGGCGACGAATATCGCCAGAAGCATGGTGACGCAGTACGGCATGAGCAAGAAATTCGGCCTGATGGGTCTGGAATCCGTAGAGAGCCGTTACCTAGACGGGCGCACGGTCATGAACTGCGCGGATGCGACCGCCTCCGAGGTCGACGCGGAGGTCATGAAGATATTAAAGGAAAGCTATAAAGAGGCGAAACGGCTGTTAAAGGATAACCGCAAGGTCATGGATGAGCTCGCAAAATTCCTGATCCAGAAAGAGACGATCACGGGCAAGGAGTTTATGAAGATCTTCCGGGAGCTGAAGGGACTGCCGGAACCGGAAGAAAAACAGAAACCCGACGAGGGATCGGAACCGGAGAACCGGGAGGGCGGAGAGGCTCCGGCGTATCCTGTAAGGAATGCGCAGGAGCCGGGAAGAACGCCCCAGCCGGAGAACGCGCCCCGAGCGGACGGCGGGAGCAGAGGGCTCGATCCCGCGCCCGGGCAGGCGGAAGAGCCTTCTAACGCACCGGCAGGGCCAGAGGGTCAGGGCGCGGCAGAAGGCGGCGCAGGAGAAGAAGCGCCCGCCCCGGACGGGAATGCGTCTGCGGAGACGGGGAGCGGCGAGTATGGAAGCCGCCGTATCGTCGTCAGAGA
>CANQTG010000035.1 GCA_947626715.1 uncultured Lachnospiraceae bacterium
GGAAGCGGGCGCGGATACGGCGGATATTCTGGAGGGGCTCGAACGCATGAAGTCTCTGGCGAGAACCAGCTTTATCGTGGGAAATACGGAGTATCTGGCGCGCGCGGGGAGGATCCCCGCCGGGGTCAACGCCGTCTGCGAGGCGTGCCTGCTCCATCCGGTCATCGTCCTGAAAAAGAGCCGTATGACGGTGGGCTCTATCTATATGGGCACGCGGGAGACCGTATGGAAAAAATATATCCGTTCTGCGCTGCGGCAGGCGTCCCGGATCGATAAACGGCTGCTGTTCATCACCTATGCGGGGTTGAGCCAGAAGGATCTGGAGAAGATCGCGGAGGAGGTAAAGGAACGGGTCCATTTTGAGACGGTGATCTTTCAGAAGGCTTCTCCGGCCATTTCCGCCAACTGCGGCCCGGATACCTTCGGCCTGTTGTTTGCGCGCAAGGATGAAAAGGAGACGCGGGCGTCCTCTGCGGCGAAGGGGAAACGATAAAAAGGTACGGGAGTCCTCTGCGGCGAAGGGGAAACGATAAAAAGGTGCGGGAGTCCCCTGCGGCAAGAGGGAAACGGTAACGAGACGGCTGTCTTTTGGGGTGGGATATGAGATGAAGAAAAAGCGGTTTGATAGGAAACTGGGGCGGAAGCTGGTCGTCCTTACGGCTGCGGCGATGATAGGGATCTTACTATGCAATCTCTTCTTGATGTGCCGGATTACGTCCGGTCAGGAAGAAGAGATCGCCAGAATGCGGGTGCAGAACGCCGCCGCAAATTTCCAAAAATCCCTGACCCGCGCGGAGAACGCGCTGGAGCGGGTGGGGAGCGAGCTGGAAGTGCTCCTGCGGGACGGGGCCGGAGAGACGCAGGTGCGCCAGTTCCTGCTGCGCCAGAAGGAGCTGGAATACGAGCTGTCAAAGGGCCTCTGCCTAAACGTGTTCTGCGTAGTGGAGGGACGGGTGATGATCTCCGGCATGGCGACTCCTAAGGACTATGTGCTTCAGGACCGCTCGTGGTATCGGGGGCTGATGGCCGTTAAAAAGGGAGAGGTTTATCTCTCTCCCGCCTATGACGACGCTTTTTCGGACAATATGTGCTATACCGTGGCAAAGCTTTTAAACGACGGTTCTACGCTGGTGGGGATCGATTACAGCGTATCGGAGATACAGGAGCTGGTAGAAAATCTCTCCGGCGACGGCTATCAGGAGGCGATGATCGTAGATTCCAACGAGGTGATCGTAGGATACTCGGATCCCCAGCTCGTAGGCAAAAAGCTTTCTTTGGCGCTGCCGCAGTACCGCGACGTGTTCCTGCGGGCCCATGCGCTGGGCGAGGAGAGCGTATCCCTTAGGAGCCGTCAGGGCGGGCTGACCAGCGTATTTTGCAGCAAGATGGAGAACAACTGGTATCTGATGTGCAGCGTCAGCGGAAAAGAGCTGTACCAGAACAGCTACCGCCTGATCCTGCGCAGCGGCATAGCGGCGCTTGCGATCATACTGGCCGTATGCGCGCTCCTTCTTGTGATCCTGCGCGATCGGCAGGGAGAAAAAAGGCCCCTGTTTAAGCGAAGGGAGAAGGGGGATAACGGACGGCGGGCCGATATGACGGTGGATGATCAGCTCAAATTCCAAAGGGGCATTACGCTGATCTTTGTAGCGACGCTGGCCGCCGCTATCGTGATCTGCGTCAGGATAACCGTCAGCGAGAGCCGTATCCGAATGGAATCGGAGCTTGAGGAATATAAATATGCGGTGGGCGACTGGGTCTTAGAGCAGAAGAGCATTCTGGACATGTTCGAGAATGTGGTGGTGGCAAGGCCGGAGATCCTTGACGATTATGAGGGAATGGTGAAATTCTTAGACGATATCACCAAGCATTACCCCAAGATCTCCGCTACCTATATCGCCAATCCCGATTTCCGCCACGGGCACCCGATGGTGATGAATAACGGCTGGGTGCCGCAGGAGGATTATGTGGAGGAAGACCGGGTATGGTACACCGGCGCGCTGACGGCGGGGGATTTTAATATCACGGAGCCTTACTATGACGCCAGAACGGGGAAATACTGCATTACCTTTTCCAAAGTGGTGCAGTCCGAGCAGGGGGAATTTTATGGCGTTTTCGCGATCGATTTTTATTTGGACGTGCTGACGAACATCTTAGGGCAGAGCTATTCAAAGCAGGGGTACGCCTTTTTAGCGGACAAAAACGGCCTGATCATCGACCACCCCAATTCCGAATACGAATTTGCGGAGAACGCTTCCGTCAATATCCATGATCTGGTCTACGATAAACTTTACAGGGAGGACGGTATGGTGTCCTTCCGGGACTATGACGGGAAATATAAGGTGGGAGCCTCTACCGAGGAAACGGATTCGGGCTTCCGTATCATCGTGGTAAAAAACTGGTGGAGTATCTATGGGAATATCCTAGAGTATATGACGCTCTTTTTAGGGACGTTCGGCCTTTGTATCTTTGCGGTCAACGCGGTCATGCACCGGCTGATCCGCTGGCAGCAGAAGGCCAATAAGGAATTAAAGGAGATGGCGCTCTCCGCGATCCAAGCGGAGGAGGCGAAATCGCGCTTTTTGTCCAATATGTCCCATGAGATCCGCACGCCGATCAACGCGGTGCTGGGCATGAACGAAATGATCCTGCGGGAGTGCGGGGATACGCAGATCCTCGATTACGCGGAAAATATACGGAGAGCGGGGCGGATGCTGCTGTTTCTGATCAACGATATTCTGGATATGTCCAAAATCGAGATGGGCAGAATGGAGATCGTACCGGCCGAATATGAGCTGGGCGAGCTGGTGCTGGATCTGTGGAACATGATCTGCCTGCGCGCGCAGGAAAAGGGGCTGTCCATCGCCTTTCATCTAACGCCCGACCTGCCCGGCAGGCTCTTTGGGGACGACCAGAGGATCAAGCAGGTCGTGACCAACCTGCTGACGAATGCCGTAAAGTATACCTCTCAGGGCAGCGTGGAGATGGACGTCTCCTATCGGAGGGAGTCGGAGAAAAAGCTGATCCTGATCGTCTCCGTGAAGGACACGGGCATGGGGATCCGAAAAGAGGATATCGGCAAGCTCTTTGAAAAATTCCAACGCTTAGATGAAAAAAAGAACCGCAGGATCGAGGGCACCGGTCTGGGACTGCATATCACCCTGTCCCTGCTAGAGCTGATGGGCGGGGAGATAACGGTGGAGAGCGAGTATGGGAAAGGCTCCGTCTTTACCGTCACGATCCCGCAGGAGATCGTGAGCGAGGAGCCGGTAGGCGAGTTTGAAGAGCTGCACAGACGCCATAGGACGGGCGGGAAGGACGGAGGGAAATTCTTTGAGGCCCCCGGCGCGCGCGTGCTGGTGGTGGACGACAACGCCATGAATCTTGCGGTGTTTCAGGCGCTTTTAAAGCGCACAAAGGTAACGGCGGTAACGGCGGATTCCGGCAGAGAGTGTCTGGAGCTGATCAGGAAGGAAAAATATCATATCATCTTTATGGATCATATGATGCCGGAGATGGACGGGATCGAGACGCTGCACGAGATGAGAAGGCTCACGGGACATCCCAATGCGGATACGCCGGTCATCGCGCTGACGGCCAATGCGGTCGCGGGCGCGAAGGAGATGTACCAAAAGGAAGGGTTCGCGGATTTCCTCGCCAAGCCCATCGAGGGAGAGGTCATGGAAAAGATGATAGCGGACTATCTGCCGGCCGAGCTGCTAACGCCCTTTACGGAGAGCGGGGAAGCCGAAGGCGGGACGGAACAAAAGCGGGAAGCGGACGGGGACCCTCGGGAAAAGGAGCGGGAAGAACGCTGCCTGCGGGAAGGGATCTCGCTCAGAGAGGGAATGAACTACGCAGGGGGCGACCGGGACGTATATCTCGATCTGATACGGATCTTTGTGCGCGGAAGAGCGCAGCAGGAGCAGAAGATAAAAAGCCTTCTGTCGGAGGGCAATATGGCCGACTACGGCGTTTTGACCCACGCGCTCAAGGGGAACGCAAGAACGCTGGGGGCAAAACGGCTCTCGGAGCTCGCGCTTGAGCATGAGAAAGCGGGCAGGGAAGGACGGGCCGCATATGCGAAGGAGCATTGGGAAGAGCTGACAGAGGAATGGGAGCGGTGCTGTAAGGCGTTAGAGGCGTTCTATCATGAGTATCGGCAGGAGGAGCCGGAAAGATATGCCGCCGTGACGGGCGGGACCGGCCGGATCGCTAAGGAGGAGCTGGATACGCTGATCAAGCTGTTAGATGAATTTCAGACGCAGCAGGCGGCGCAGATCCTGAAGGCATGGCTGGAGAAGCCGTTAGAGCCCCTGCTGCATGGCCGTCTTCGGGACGCGCTGATCGCCATAGAGGAGGAATTTGACGAGGAGCGCGCGATCGAATGCCTGAAAGAATGTATGCCGGATCGTTAGCGGGAGCGTATGCGGATTGTTTTACTTGACATAACATAAAAATATGTATAAAATTAATATGCTGTGATTTTGACAGTTAGGGTGCGATCCCTGTATTCCATACAGATATTCGTACAATGAAAAATGAATAAGGAGGTGCTCCTGTAAATGCTCGATGTAGTAGTAGCAGTGGTCGTTACGCTTCTGATCGCAGTACCGGTGTCCGCCTGCGCGGCTATGTCCTATCGCAAAAAGGTCATAGAGACTAAGATCGGGAATGCGGAAGAGAAGGCGCGGGAGATCATCGATGAAGCTCTCAAGACTGCGGAAGCGAAAAAGCGCGAGGGCCTGCTCGAGATCAAGGAAGAGTCCATTCGTACCAAGAATGAGCTCGATAAGGAGATCAAGGAACGGCGCGCCGAAGTGCAGCGTTCTGAGAGAAGGATCCAGCAGAAGGAAGAGAACATCGATAAGAAAGCGGATGCCATCGAAAAGAAGGAAGCGGCGCTGACTGCGAAAGAAGAAGAGCTTGGAAAGCTGAAGATCGAGGTTTCCAAACTGAATGAACAAAGAGTACAGGAACTGGAACGAATCTCTGGATTAACCTCCGAACAGGCAAAAGATTATTTATTGAAAACTGTTGAAGATGAAGTAAAGCATGAGACAGCCGTGATGATCAAGGAGATGGAGAGCCGGGCGAAGGAAGAGGCGGACAAAAAGGCGAAGGAATACGTCGTTACCGCCATACAGAAATGCGCCGCCGACCATGTGTCTGAAAAGACGATCTCCGTCGTACAGCTTCCCAACGATGAGATGAAGGGAAGGATCATCGGCCGAGAGGGAAGGAATATCCGTACCCTCGAGACAATGACCGGCGTGGATCTGATCATTGACGATACGCCGGAGGCGGTCATCCTCTCCAGCTTTGATCCGATCCGCAGAGAGGTCGCCCGTATCGCGCTCGAAAAGCTGATCGTTGACGGACGTATCCATCCGGCAAGGATCGAAGAGATGGTCGAGAAAGCGCAAAAGGAAGTAGAAGTGATGATCAAGGAGGAGGGCGAGGCCGCGACGCTGGAGGTAGGCGTGCACGGCATCCACCCCGAGCTTGTGAAGCTGCTTGGCAAGATGAAGTTCAGAACGAGCTACGGCCAGAACGCGCTGAAGCATTCGATCGAGGTGGCGCATCTGGCGGGGCTTCTGGCGGCTGAGATGGGCTTAGACGTAAGGCTGGCAAAGCGCGCCGGACTGCTCCACGATATCGGGAAAGCGGTGGACCATGAAATGGAAGGCTCCCATATCCAGCTTGGCGTGGAGCTCTGCAGGAAGTATAAAGAGGGTCCGGTCGTGGTCAACAGCGTGGAATCCCATCACGGCGACGTAGAGCCGCAGTCTTTGATCGCATGTCTCGTACAGGCGGCGGATACGATCTCCGCGGCAAGGCCGGGAGCGAGACGGGAAACGATAGAAACATATACGAGCAGACTAAAACAGTTGGAAGAAATAACCAATCATTTTAAAGGTGTTGACAAATCTTTTGCTATTCAGGCGGGTAGAGAGATTCGCGTTATGGTAGTTCCTGAGCAGATCACGGATGCCGACATGATCCTGTTGGCGCGCGATATTTCCAAGCAGATAGAAGCGGAGCTGGAATATCCGGGACAGATCAAGGTCAATGTGATCCGGGAATCCCGCGTAGTCGATTACGCGAAGTGATCTTATTGCGAAAGAAGAGTCTCAAAGGCTAGATTGCCTGCGAGACTCTTTTTTTCGCCTTTTTTATCCGGCGGCGGGTTTTGGCGAAATTTCTCTTGTGTATTTTCCGATCTTGTAGTAAAATAGCAAAGGCGTGCGGTTCCTGATTGTATACAATTATCCAATCGGACAATGCAGAGATAACGACGAGAGATTTAAAGGCGGTGCAAAGTTATGAAAACCTACAAAGAGATGAGCAGAGAAGAGCTGCTGGCATGTAAGGCAGAGCTGGACGAACAGTATAAGGAAGCGCAGGGAAAGGGACTGAACCTGAACATGTCCAGAGGGAAACCGGAAGCGGGGCAGCTGGATATGGGCATGGGGCTTTTGGATACGCTGCATGGGATCTGCGATATGACGTCAGAGGACGGTACGGACTGCAGGAACTATGGAGAGCTCACCGGTATCATGGAGGCCAGAAAGCTGATGGCGGATATCATGGGAGTCGGCGATCCGTCCCGCGTATTTGTATTCGGCAACGGCAGCCTTTCCATCATGTACGACGCGGTCTGCCGCTCGGTGACGCACGGCGTTATGGGCCATACGCCGTGGTGCAGGCTGGATAAGGTAAAATTTTTATGCCCGGTGCCGGGATATGACAGACATTTTGCGATCACGGAGCATTTTGGTATCGAGATGGTCAATATCCCGATGACGCCGACGGGGCCGGATATGGATCTGGTCGAGAAATATGTGTCGGAGGATGCTTCGGTAAAGGGGATCTGGTGCGTGCCGCAGTATTCCAACCCGCAGGGGATCTCCTATTCGGACGAAACGGTCAGGAGGTTCGCGGCGCTTCGCCCGGCGGCCGAGGATTTCCGTATCTATTGGGACAACGCCTATGCGGTGCACCATCTCTATGACGACGATCAGGATAAGATCCTAGATATCCTTTCGGAATGTGAAAAGGCGGGACACCCGGATATGGTCTACGTATTCGGCTCTACCTCCAAGATCAGCATGGCGGGGGCCGGGATCGCGGCGATGGCCGCTTCAAAGGCGAATCTGGAATGCATTGAAAAATCTATGGCGATTCGGACGATCTGCTACGATAAGGTCAATCAGCTGCGCCACGCCAGATATTTTAAAGATCTGGACGGCGTTAAGGAACATATGAAGAAGCACGCGGCGATTCTGCGCCCGAAATTCGAGACGGTGCTGAAGATTCTGGAGGAGGAGCTGGGCGGACTTGAGATCGGGAGCTGGATCAAGCCAAAGGGCGGATACTTTATCTCGTTTGAATCCCTAGAGGGCTGCGCGAAGTCGATTGTCAGCAAATGCAAGCAGGCGGGCATGACGCTGACGAACGCGGGCGCGACCTATCCCTATGGGAAGGATCCGAAGGACAGCAATATCCGTATCGCGCCCTCCTTCCCGACGACGGAGGAAATGGCGGAGGCGGCCAGACTCTTTACGCTCTGCGTGAAGCTGGCGAGCGTAGAGAAGCTTTTGGAGCAGTAACGGAAAGACAGAAGACGCGGAAAAACAGAAAGCTCTTAAAGCGGCAGCAGAAAGACGGCAGGCGCATGGAAGCAGAAGCTCTTAAAGCGGGCAGAAAGGCAGCAGGGGCAGGGAAACCAAAGTTCTTGGAGCAGTAACGAAAAGACGACAGGCAAAAAAGAGCTTTTAGAGCGGGAGCGGAAAGACGGCCATGTCCGGGCGGAAGGGAGAGCGTATGGGCGAAGAGATCAGGCGAATAAAGCGTACCCTGATGAATAAGGGGACGATTCTGGAATATTATGTAGATACGATGGAGCTGCCAAACGGCAAGTATGCGAACTGGGATTTTATCAAGCACAACGGCGCGGCGGCGGTCGTCCCGGTACTAGACGACGGCCGGATCCTGATGGTAACGCAGTACCGCAACGCGCTGGAGCGCTATACGCTGGAGATCCCGGCGGGCGGCTTAAATCCCGGCGAGCCGACGATCCTAGCGGCGGCGAGGGAGCTGGAGGAGGAGACGGGCTATCGGAGCGCAAAGGAGCTTGAGCTCTTACTCACGCTGCGCACGACGGTCGCTTTCTGCAATGAGAAGATCGATATCTATCTTGCGCGCGATCTGGTCAAGACACATCAGCACCTAGACGAAGACGAATTTTTAAACGTGCGGGTCTGCACGATAGAGGAGCTTAGGGAGAAGATCTTCCATCAGGAGATCGAAGATTCCAAAACGATCGCCGCCCTGATGGCATATATAGTAAAATACGGCATATAATTGTGAAAAAGAGAGAAACGGATATGCTGTGAGATTACCGAGATTACGATGGAAGAGGGCAGAACGGCCAAATTGGGCGCTGCCCTTTTTTGCCGGGCTGCTGGCGGGAGCCGCCTTTGTCTATCTAAGCCCGGACGCTTTTCTGACGGAGCCCGGCTTTCTGGGGAAAAGCAGTCTGGACAGGGTCGGGCGGATAGAACTGAATGAAGGCCTTTTTTTCCTGTATGTGCTGAAAAAGCGGATCGGGACGCTCTGGCTGACGGCGATCCTCTCTACGACCTTTGCAGGTATCGTAACGACGTATCTGTTCGTATTGTGGACAGGGGTCTGCGGCGGCGTGGTCGCCGCGGTCGCCGTAATGCGCTACGGCGTAAAGGGGCTCCTTCTGTTAGCCGGGAGCATGATGCCGCATTTTATCTGTTACGCGCCGGCCTTTCTCATGCTGGCGGACTTAGGGTTTTCCGTATGCAGCAGACTCTATTACCCGGTCCGGGATTACAGCGAGCCCTATGAGCAGAAGCCGAATAGGAGAAAGCTCTTGCTGCGCTTTTTGCTCCTGCATGGGCTCGTCATAGCGGGGACGCTTCTGGAAAGTTATGTAAATCCGAATTTGATGACAGAATTGTTAAAAATTTTTTAAAAAATAATGACACAAGATGTGGTGGGAGGGAAAAAAGAGCGTTTCGATATCTTGTATTTTTGCGGAAAAAATGCCCGTTTTAAGCGGAAACAAGGGCAAAATAGCATTTGCTTTTCCAAAGGAACCTGCTTATAATGATAAGTAACATATTCCAGAAGAGGAAGCGGAGATACCGGATGGGGAGAGAAACGGATTTCATGCGCGGAGAGATCGCGGCGTTCATATCGTATTTGCAGAATGTGAAAAAGACCTCCGAGAATACTGCACTGTCATACCGCAGGGATCTGTGTAAGTTTGCAGGATTTATGGAACTGCGGGGGATCTCTGCCCCGCAGCAGATCACGCAGAAGGATCTGGAAGCGTATGTCCGTTATCTTCACGAACAGCATTTTGCGGCCGCTACAGTCTCGCGCAATATCGCTTCCATCAAGTCTCTGTATCAATATCTGTATCAGGAAAAGAGGATCGGGGAAAATATCGCGGAGGGGCTGAAAGCGCCTAAGATAGAAAAGCGGATCCCGGAGATCTTATCGACGGACGAGGTGGCGCGCCTGCTTGCGCAGCCCTCGGGAGAGAGCGATAAGGAGATACGGGACAAGGCTATGCTGGAGCTTTTGTACGCGACGGGGATCCGCGTGACGGAGCTGATCACACTTTCAATCCGGGACGTGAACCTGCAGACGGGCTTTATCATCTGCCGGGACAGCCATAAGGAGCGGCTGGTGCCGTTCGGGGAGAACGCGCGAGAGGCGCTTGCGCGGTATCTGGAAAGGACGAGGGCGGACATGCTCTCGGATAAGGCGGAGGAAACTCTCTTTGTGAACTGTCAGGGACAGCCCATGAGCCGTCAGGGCTTTTGGAAGCTGATCAAATATTACGCTAAAAAGGCGGGGATCGTGGCGGATATCACGCCGCATACGCTGCGCCATTCGTTCGCGGCCCATCTGGTGGAGAACGGGGCCGACCTGCGGAGCGTGCAGGAAATGCTCGGACATTCGGATATCTCTACGACGCAGATCTACGCCGCTTTAAATCACAACCGCATACGGGAAGTATATGCAAAGGCTCATCCGCGCGGATGAGCCTTATACTTTTTCGATTTGGCCGCGAAACGCCGCCTTCTCCTATTCGTATTCCGCGATATCGTAGATGAGCCGTTCCGTGTCCTCCCAGCCCAGACAGGGGTCGGTGATGGACTGCCCGTAGACGCCGCCGCCTACCTTTTGGGAGCCCTCGACCAGATAGCTCTCCACCATAACGCCCTTTACGAGCCGATGGATATCGGGGCTGAGCTTGCGGCTGTGCATGACCTCCTTTACGATACGGATCTGCTGATAAAACTGCTTGTTGGAGTTGTGATGGTTGGAATCGATGATACAAGCCGGATTGAGCAGCTCCATGCTTTGATAGAGCTCTAACAGGCTGTTGAGATCCTCGTAATGGTAATTCGGGAGATTCTTGCCATATTTGTTGACGGAACCGCGCAGTATCGTATGGGTCAGCGGGTTGCCGTGCGTACTGACCTCCCATCCGCGGTAGATAAAGGAATGTGGGTGCTGCGCCGCATATACGGAGTTGAGCATGATGGAAAAATCGCCGCTGGTGGGATTCTTCATGCCCGCGGGCACATCGAAGCCGCTGGCGACGAGCCGGTGCTGCTGATCCTCTACAGAGCGCGCGCCGATCGCCACATAGGAGAGGATATCGGATACGTAGCGCCAGTTTTCGGGATAGAGCATTTCGTCGGAGGCGGTCAGGCCGGATTCCCTGATGACGCGGACGTGCATTTTCCGCATAGCGATCAGGCCGGCGAGGAAGTCCGGCTTTTTATTGGGGTCGGGCTGATGGAGGATGCCCTTGTACCCTTCGCCCGTCGTGCGGGGCTTATTGGTATAGACTCTGGGGATCAGGATCAGCTTGTCCTTTACCTTTTCATTGACCTTAGCGAGGCGGGAGACATATTCGCAGACGGCGTCCTCGTTGTCCGCGGAGCAGGGGCCTATGATAACGAGGAATTTGCCGCTTTCCCCGGTGATCACCTTTTTGATCTCTTCGTCTCGTTGTTCCTTTAACGCTGCCAGATCGGCGGGGACGGGGTATTCTTCTCGTATCTCCGCGGGGATAGGCAGTTTTTTTATAAATTCAAATCCCATTGGGAGCTCCTTTCTCAAATGTGTATCAGGGCGGCGAACGCCGCGGTTTTCCGGCGACGCTACTTATTATAATATAGAAAGGCGCAAAGGGCAAGAAAAAACGGCGGGCCTTTCGCGCATGTGCGCTTTTGCCCCGCGCTGCGCCTTGCGGGTGGAGGCGGCTATCTACGAGGCATACTTCAACATGGACGATAGGCAAGCCCGCCTATTCCCTTTTTATTCGGCTTTTCCGCCTGTGATGTACTCTATGTACTCAACGATTTCTTCGCTTGTGTGTCCGTGCTTTTTGAGCCATTCTATCAGTCTGTTAGCAGAGACAGACGGCTTCATGTTTGAGGTTGTGGAAACTGTAAAGGAAACGCCGGGCGGAGTGCTTACATTTAGAAAATCATCAAAACTGTACGGCATTGCATAACCACCACCCCGCACCATGAAGCGGTCGGCCGGTGCAAGTCCGGCGCGGGGAATACTAAAGCCGATAGTGCATTGAAAAAATCATATTGCCCGTTCCGGTAAAACATGTTATGGTATTGGCATGGGAAACCATAGAGCCAAAAGGCGGCTGCCCTCTAAGTTATCGGAGGGGCGAACCTTGTCGGGCTGTGCTATACAGTCTTTCAGGGAAAGAAATAGCCGCCACTACTCACAATAGTGACGGCTGTCCGCTTATAGCGGTGACGCTTTACTGTTGAGGGTAGCCGCCTCTGTGGCTTCCCTTTTATGGTTTTACCATAACACATCGAAAGAAAGATTTCAAGCGTTTTTTCAATCTTATTCTTTTACGTATTCCATAATATCACCGGGATGGCAATCGAGAAAAACGCAGATTTTGGTATAAAAATAACAGGCCCGCAAAGCAGTTTTCCGTTTTACTGTTGCAAAATCAGCATATCTGACGTATAATATGCTTAACAAGACAGCCGGAAGGTGAATGCGCTCACCCGCCCCGGCGAAATACTAGCAAGAAATAGCCGTTGTCTTTCCCAAGAGCAGGACGGCTATTTCTTATTTTTCAGATTCAGAACCGCAACGATCAAAAGGACAATGGTCAGAATGATCTGAAATTCCTCATATGTACTCATAATAATCACCCCTTCCCGCAAGACTCGGAACGGGTGAGAGCACGTCCCCCGGCTGCCCGGTGAAGCATATTATATTATCAAGGTTGGCCTATCTCAGCTCAAGACCCCCGAGCATAGGCTCAAAATAAATCACATAATTATCCAGAACTATAGACGCCGTATTTGCCGCGGCAGTAAGAGAGTGCCTCGGGCAAAAATTCGTCCGTGCCCAGATAGTCTGCGGTATCAGAAAGTGAACGGCGGTAAGACAGATAGGAGCTGGTTTTATTCGGCTTCTTTCTCTTTTTCTTCCTTGTGCTCCGATTGCCGGATTGCTTTTTCAACTACCCTTTTCGCCCCTTCATAGTTTTCACTATTCAAAAGCTCTTGAAGCGCATACAGGAAAAAATAAATTCGTCTCGGTTCATATTTTCCATTCTCTCTCCTTTCTCCCTTTCGGGTTATTGTCCGCTTTTCCTGTGGACAATTATAGTAGAATATATGTGTATAATGATGTCGAGCATATTTAAAAAAGTATGTGCGTTATTTTAAGATTTTTTCCAACTCATCAAGTCATATTCCCTGACGGCTTTTTGCCTCGCAATTCTTTGTTCTGCTGTATACTCTTTATGCATTATGATGCCTCCTTACATTTTTATACAGCTTATCATATGTGCGTTATTTTTTAATAAGAATTAAATGGAATTTAAAGCGGGCATCACCTGCTATACCATACCCAGTTGCGAAAAGCAATTCCTCGCTTTCGTCCGCTTCATTCTAACGGCAAAACCGTCTGCACTGCTTCGATGACTGTCAGCAGGTTTTGCGGTGGCTCTGCCCCGCGCCCCGACATTTCACAAGGAACAGAATGGAATGTTACGCAATAAGGCTTGCGTCAATAACTCAAAAAAGCGCTTGACAAAACGCTTCATGGGGTATAAGCAGGCGGGTTTTAAACAGATTGGGGCTTAAATCTCGCCGCCGATAGAAGAGGGAGGCGTTTTTCCTCCGGTATAGCGGCACACCGCCAGTATGCACAGGCCGGTCAGAAGGAGCTGCGTTAGGAGCAGGCCGTAGAGATAGCCCTGTATCCCGATCAGGGGGACGAGCCGGAAGATAAAAAAGAGACGGGATACGAGCACGATCATATTGAGCAGGAAGGTCGTCCCGGTCTTACCGAGGCCGTGCAGGATACTGGAAAGAGCGCCGGAAAGATAGAGGAGAGGGCAGATAAAGCTGAGCGTTAGGATAAAGGAACCGGCCATCTCGCTGTGAAAGAGGAAAAAGCCGGCGCGGCGGCCAATCAGGAGAAAGCCCGCCGTGCATAACGCGCCGAAGAGCGTACAGTACAGGATCGATCTGTGGACAAGACGGCGGATCGTGCCGTGCCTGCCGTTTTCGTCCGCCTCGGAGACGACGGGGAGCAGCAGGACGCAGGCGGAATTGACGAGGGCGGTCGGGAAGAGAATGAGCGGCAGCGCCATGCCGGTGAGCACGCCGTAAACGGAGAGCGCCTGCGAGTGGGAGTAGCCGTAGCGTACCAGCGCGTCGGGAATGGAAACGGCCTCTATGCTCTGTAAGAAATTGACGGCGATCCTGCTGGCGGTCAGCGGCATGGCGAGAAAAAGGATACGCCGAAGGCTTTCCCTAAGGCTCAGCGCCCTGCGGAGCGGTCTGCGAAAGGAAGGAGAAAAGGAAGGCGGCGGGGACAGGCGCAGGAAGCGCAGGCAGACTGCGGCCAGCGAAAGGAGCGTAGAGAAGCATTCCCCGATCGTCAACCCGATCATCGCGCAGACGATACCGGGAGCCTGCCTGTGCGCTTCCAGATAGGAGCAGATCAGATAGACGCTGCCGACGCGCGCGAGCTGCTCCGCTATCTGCGTCGCCGCCGGGATCCCGGCGCGCTTGACGCCGTAGAAATATCCGTTGACGAGGGAATGGAGGGCGCAGAACGGAATGGAGAGCGCAAAGACGCGGAGCAGGGGCGCGGTGCGTTCTTCCAATAAAAATGTAAGCGCAATAAACTGCGCGTGGCGGTAGAGGAGCCATGCGCAGGCGGCGGAAAGCGGCATAGACAGCAAAAGGCCCGCACACAGGATCCGCAGGGAGGAGCGGTAGTCGTGGGTCGTCGTTTCGGAGGCCGTGAACTTAGAGACAGCCGTCTGGATCCCGGCCGCCGTCAGAGAAAAGGAGAGCGCCATCACGGGAGATAAGAGCTGATAGATCCCCATGCCCTCCTCCCCGAAGGTCTGTGAAAGAAAGGCTCGGTAGAAAAAGCCGATCAGGCGGCTGGTAAGGCCCGCCGCCGTCAGAATGACCGTACCGGCCCAGAAAGAGTGTTTTTTCTGCATAAAAAATAGAAGGGCTCCTCCCGTTTTGATAAATTATATGTGACCGCGTTTATTGACAGAACCGGTACAGTTTGCTATAGTGTAATTGCTAAATTCCTAGTACAATACAGGAAAATATAAAAGAGGTGATAGACAGTATGAAACCGTTGATATATCTGGACAATGCGGCGACGACAAGGACTGCGCCGGAGGTCGTTGACGCAATGCTTCCCTATTTTACGGAGAGCTATGGAAATCCGAGCAGTATCTATTCTCTGGGCGCGCAGAATAAGGAAGCGGTGACAAAGGCGAGAGAGCAGATCGCGCAGACGCTGGGCGCGCAGACGAACGAGATCTATTTTACCGCCGGAGGCTCGGAGGCGGATAACTGGGCGATCAAGGCGGCGGCCGAGGCGTATGAAGGAAAGGGACGGCATATCGTTACCTCCGCGATCGAGCACCACGCCGTTCTGCATACCTGCGAGTATCTGGAAAAGAGGGGCTTTGAGGTTAGCTATATCGGCGTAGACGAGAACGGGATTCTGCGCTTGGATGAGCTGGAAGCGGCGATCCGCCCGGATACGATTTTGATCAGCGTCATGTTTGCCAATAATGAGATCGGGACGATACAGCCGATAAAGGAGATCGGCGAGATCGCCAAAAAGCATGGGATCCTGTTCCATACGGACGCGGTGCAGGCTTATGGACAGCTCCCGATCCATGTGGACGATTACCAGATCGACATGCTCAGCGCGAGCGGCCATAAATTAAACGGCCCTAAGGGGATCGGCTTCTTATATATCAGGAAGGGCGTGAAGATCCGCTCCTTTGTCCACGGCGGCGGTCAGGAGAGAGCCAGAAGGGCGGGGACAGAAAATGTGCCCGGTATCGTGGGTATGGGCGCGGCGGCGCAGCTCGCGCACCGGACGATGGCGGAGCGGGCGGAAAAGGAAAGGCAGCTGCGGGATTACCTGATCCGCCGGATCGAGGAGGAGGTGCCTTACTGCCGCTTAAACGGCGATCGAACAAAGCGTCTGCCCAATAATGTGAATTTCAGCTTTCAATTCGTAGAAGGGGAATCGCTGCTGATCATGCTGGACATGGAAGGGATCTGCGCCTCCAGCGGCTCGGCCTGCACCTCCGGTTCGCTGGATCCCTCGCACGTGCTTTTGGCGATCGGTCTGCCGCATGAGATCGCGCACGGCTCTCTGCGCCTGACCCTGAGCGGGGAGACGACGAAAGAGGAGCTCGATACCGTGACAGAGGCGGTGAAACGGATCGTGGAAAGGCTGCGCTCCATGTCGCCCTTGTATGAGGATTTTATAAAAGGAAAAAATAAGGCATAGCAGAATGCTTTTCGCAGTAAGACGGAGGAATGGAAGATGTATAGTGAAAAAGTGATGGATCATTTTCAAAATCCGAGAAACGTCGGGGAGATAGAGAACGCCAGCGGCGTCGGCACGGTGGGGAACGCCAAGTGCGGCGATATCATGCGGATCTATCTGGATATTGATGAGAATCAGATCATTCGGGACGTAAAGTTCAAGACGTTCGGCTGCGGCGCGGCGGTCGCGACCTCGAGCATGGCGACCGAGCTGGTAAAGGGCAAGAACATACAGGAAGCGATGCAGATCACCAATAAGGCCGTCGCGGAGGCGCTCGACGGGCTGCCGCCGATCAAAATGCACTGTTCGCTGCTCGCGGAGGAGGCGATCCACGCGGCGCTGTGGGATTATGCGCAAAAGCACGGGATCACCATCGAAGGACTGAAAAAGCCTAAGTCGGATATCCACGAGGGAGAAGAAGCTGAGGACGAGGAATATTGACTGAGAACGGCGGCATGAAAAAAAAGGTCGTAGTGGGCATGTCAGGCGGCGTGGATTCGTCCGTCGCGGCGTGCCTTTTGAAAGAGCGGGGCTATGACGTGATCGGCGTTACCATGCAGATCTGGCAGGACGAGGAGCCGGAGCGGGCCGCAGAAAACGGCGGCTGCTGCGGCTTGTCCGCGGTGGACGACGCGCGCCGCGTCGCGCAGGCATTAGGGATCCCCTATTATGTGATGAACTTTAAGCGCGAGTTTAAGCGCTGCGTCATCGATTATTTTACCGCGGAATATCTGCGCGGCAGAACCCCCAATCCCTGTATCGCGTGCAACCGCTATGTGAAATGGGAGGCGCTGCTGCGCCGGAGTCTGGAGATCGGCGCGGACTATATCGCGACCGGGCACTACGCGAGGATCGCCCGTCTGCCAAACGGACGCCTTGCCGTCAGCCAGAGCGCCGCGCCGCGCAAGGATCAGAGCTATGCCTTATATAATCTGACGCAGGATCAGCTTTCCCATACGCTGCTGCCGCTCGGAGAATATACGAAGGAAGAAGTCAGACAGATCGCGGACAGCTACCGTTTGCCGGTCGCCCATAAGCCGGACAGTCAGGAGATCTGTTTCGTGCCCGATCATGATTACGCGGCGTTCCTTGCCAGAGAGACAAAGGGACATATGCCGCCGGAGGGCGATTTTGTGACAAAGACGGGGGAGGCGCTGGGCAGGCATAAGGGGATTGCGCATTATACGGTCGGACAGAGAAAAGGGCTTGGCCTTGCGATGAGGCATCCGGTCTTTGTTACGCAGATCCGCCCGGAGACGAATGAGGTCGTGGTCGGCGGGGAAGAGGACGTTTTTACAGACGAATTGTTCTGCGATCATCTTAATCTGATGGGAGCGGAGGCGTTTTATGAAGGCGACCGCTTCCTTGCGAAGGTGCGTTACGGCCATCAGGGGAGCCTGTGCAGGATCGAACGGGCGGAAGGCGATACGCTGAAATGCCGCTTTCAGGAGCCGGTGCGCGCCGTGACGCCGGGACAGGCCGTCGTATTTTACCGGGACGGCTATGTGGCGGGCGGCGGCGTGATTACGGGCTGATACCTATAGGGGGGGACCCACACGCTATAACATTATAATGAGAATCTTGCTTAGAGTTCTCCCCGATAAACAGAAAGCGCGGCTTCCGGTATCGCCGGTAACCGTGCTTTCAAAATAAATATATCCCCTTTATTTAGAATATTTTTTGAAATTTTCTGCTTGTTCAAGAACCTCTTTATATACATCGTCCAACGTTACAGGAGGATATCCGAACTCATCAAGGAGCAAAATCAAATCCACTTGCAGATTCGCTTTGATGTCTTCACGGGTTGCCCAATCGGTATATTTGGATTTGTCGTCAACGATTATCTTAATGCGTTTTGCCAACTCAACCATTTTGTTATCGGGATACTCAAATTCGTACTTCTTGGAAACGGCTTTGAGAATGTCATAGAACGCCTTTTCTTCGTAGTCAATCCCCATATTTTGGAAAGAATTTTTTTCTTTCTTCAATTCCTCTAACAGTTGAGCGAGCTGCTCCGCCACATCGTCGAGGACTTCATTGGCATATGCTTCGTCTCTGCGGCGGTTATTGTACTCATCAACGACTTTTTTCAGTCTGTCTGCAAATTCAACGCCCATTATCTTATTGACCTTTTTGAACTCGTCAATCGCCTGTGAGAGCAGCCTTTGCAGTATTTTAATCTTTGTATTCGGAAGCTGAATAGCGTTAATCTTGTTTATATATTCGTCGCTAAATATATCGACCGCAATGTGCTTGCCGCTTTCAAATAGTTCTTCGATACCGTCAGACTGGATAGCTCCTTCCAACATTTCACGCACACGAACGTTCATCTGTGAGATATCGGGAGCGTCGCCCTTTGTCAACTTAAAGAGGATAGAACGGACAGCACAGTAGAAGTGAATATAGTCCTTTTCTTCGTCAGAGATATTTTCACTTGAACTGCACAGGTTAAACGCCTGTTTCATTCTTTTAACTGCCGCCATAAACCTTGTTTCCAGTTCATCGGAAAGCTGGACATACTCCACCGCTCGATTGAGACAGGCAAGCTGTTCCGTTGGAGAACCTATGAAAAAGTTTTTGCTGTTGAAATTGTGAAACATCTGGCCGAGGACTTCCAACTGATCTTTTACTATCGTCACGCATTGTTCAACGCCCTCAAATTCTTCGCTTTCAAAGTTTGTATACTTTTTTAGGGCGGTGTTCATATTCTTTTTTATTCCGATATAATCGACAATCAACCCCTTGTTCTTGCCTTCGCAGACGCGGTTGACACGGGAAATCGTCTGTATCAGGGTGTGCTGCTGAATAGGCTTGTCTATGTAAATCGTATCAAGTTCAGGAACATCAAAGCCGGTCAGCCACATATCCACGACAATCGCAATTTTGAAATTAGACTTCGGATTTTTGAATTGACGGTCAAATTCCTTGCGGTCGTCTTTGGTGCCGAGCATATCAAACAAGTCTTTTTCGTCGTCCTTATTGCGAGTCATCACCAGTTTGATTTTCTCCATCGGTTTTAATTCTTTTTTATCTTTATCGTCGAGGATGACGTCATCGGAGCAGATTTTCTTTTCTGCCCATTCGGGCCTCAACTTAGTAACTATTTTATAAAAGTCATACGCTATATAGCGGTTGGCACATACAAAGAGCGCCTTCCCCGCGACGGTCGCTCCTTCATGGACGCGGGTTTCATAGTGATTGATAAAGTCCTCGGCAACCGCACGGAGAATATCAGGGTCTCCAATGATGGCTTCCATCTTGGCGACTGCTTTTTGGCTTTCCTCGATTTGATACTCGTTTGCGCCCTCTTGTTCGCATTGGGCATAATACTTTTCAATTTCTTTGACCTTATCGTTATCGAGCATAACTCTTGCAGCACGACCGTCATAGACAAGATTGACTGTAATGCCGTCACGCACCGCTTCGGTCATTGTATAAGCGTCAACGACACCGCCGAATACTTCAAGCGTTCCGTCAACCGGCGTTCCGGTAAATCCTACATAAGTGGCGTTAGGGAGAGAGTCGTGTAAGTATTTTGCAAAGCCATATTTTCTTTCAACGCCTGTTTCCGTCACTCGAATCTTTTGGTCAAGATTGATTTGACTTCTGTGCGCTTCATCAGAAATACAGATAACATTGGTTCTGTCTGTAAGAAGCTGCAAATCTTCGGTAAATTTCTGTATCGTAGTTAGGTAGACGCCGCCGCTTTCTCTGCCCTGTAGTTCTTCACGCAGCTTTTCACGAGACTCTATGCTTACGACAGTCTCGTCACCGATATACTTTTTCGAGCCGACAAAAAGCTTGGAAAGCTGGTCATCAAGATCGGTTCTGTCTGTAATCAAAAGAATAGTCGGAGAGGAAAAGTGTTTGCTTTTCATCAGCTTACGGGTTAAAAAGAGCATAGTATAGCTCTTGCCGCAGCCGGTAGCGCCAAAGTATGTGCCGCCTTTTCCGTCGCCATTTGGACGCAGATGTGCCTTGATATTATCAAACAGCTTGCTTGCAGCAAAGAATTGCGGATAGCGGCATACTATCTTCAGGTCACTGTCAGAGTTATCGGGAAAATAAACAAAGTCTTTGATGACATCGAGCAGACGGTCTTTACGGAACAGTCCTTTTATCATCGTAACAAGGGAATTGAGACCGTCAAGCTCCTTATCGTCGGAGTTTATCTTTCTCCAAGCATAGAAAAAGTCATACGGGCTGAAAAATGAGCCGTACTTATTATTTGCCCCATCGCTTATCACAATAAATGCGTTGTATTTGAATATCTCGGGTATATCTCTGCGATAACGAATTGTAAGTTGCCTGTATGCGTCCATTATCGTGGTGTTTTCTTTTACAGCGCTTTTAAACTCAAAGACTACAACAGGAATACCGTTTATGAACACAATGCCATCGGGAATACGCAGCTGATTGTTGACGCCCTCGATTTCAAACTGATTGACCGCTTTGAAAATATTGTTTTCGGGAGTGTCGAAATCAATAAGTTCAATATATAAGTCTTTTTGAGTTCTGTCCTCTCGATTGAAAATAAAGCCGTCGCAAAGCAGCTTGAACACCGCCTTATTGGCTTCATAAATCGTACCGGAGATATTACGAAGCATAAGGATAATGCTGTCAACTTCGCTGGGTGTAAGACCGTCCGCAGCATAGCGATTATAGAGGTAGTGTTTCAAGTCGTCGGTCAACAATACCTCTGTCCTTTCTCTATGAATTTGGTCGCCGCTGACATAGGTATAACCCTCATCTTTCAGCAGTTCCATTATGGACATTTCTAAAGCGTGTTCGTTAAAATTTGCCATTGTGGTCACTCCTTTGGTTTGGCATTTTCATTATCTATTGATTGTTCGCTCAGGTATATTTTGGGGTTTAAGTAGTGTTTTGTTCATTTCTTCTTTTCAATTTGCGGTAAATGATAATTTAGAAGCCCAAGCTCAAGCGGTTATAGCTGACCGAATTGATAAATCCGTATCAGAAGCAACTGTCGACAGTCTTGTCACGTTGTTTGATTATATGCGCAGACCTATGTCCAGCTTAGATCGCAGTGGTATGGAGCGGGTCTATCCTTATTACGGGGCAGCTGCACTTATGGATTATGTAGATGACTACATATTCGATGGCATTTATGGTTTGCTTGGAGAAGACGGAACTGTTATGGATGAAAATGGTTATCCGACCATGCAGTATGTGTGGGGAAAATTTTGGGTAAACAACCATGCTCATATATTTCAAGGCAAGAATGGTTATTCAACAGAACTTGTATACCTTCTTCTCAAGAAAACTGTTGTCCGAAATGCAGTCACAGGAGCGGTTCAACTAAAGATCAATCAAGAAAACCTACGGAACTTACCTATAAATATCCCTGACACTGATGATCTTACCGAGCTTAACCGATTAATTCAGACCATTTTTGCTTCAATTCGAAAAAATGGTGATGAAATAACCCGGCTCGATATACTGAAGGAAACCCTCCTTGCGAAAATGTCCGACTAAGCCGCTAAATTATCATTTATCCTTCTTTTCAACTCAATTCTATCTGTTATGGCTTTGTAAACCTTTACGATTTCTCTTTGCTCTCGATTGCCGGCAAAGGAAGCTCAACCATACAAAGCTCGTTCCAATCAAATATTTCTCTTACGCTGCCGTGAGATTTATATCTCGCATATCGGTCAAATTCCGGTCTGCTGAACCAAAGCATAAGATATTCAGGGTCAAGTTTTGCTTTATCTTTGACCTCAAAAACTGTATATGAACTTGATATAATGCAGTCGTTGCTATCCAAGTAAGCAATAGAGATTTTATCTCCGTTTCTTGAAGTGACAGGGCCATATGCAAATTGCCCTGTTCTCACAATCTTATAACCACTTAAATCGGTGCCTACAATATTGGCAATCGAGGGAATAAACTTTTTCTCAATGCTAACGCCGAGTAATCGTGTTACGGATAAATCTCTATTACGTTCTTCTACAAGACGAATATAGTTTCCTAATACCTGATAGTCTTCCTTCATTTCTATCACCTCATCCGATGTATTTCCTATGAGCCAATTTCACATTACTCTGTTTGACCATTGCGTACTGCAAGGTCGTATCTATCCTCTTATGCCCTAAAAGCTGTTGGAGCTGCTCGATGGGCATTCCCTTATCAATCGCCATAGTTGCAAGGGTTCGTCTGAATTTATGCGGATGTACCTTCGGCACTCCCAAGCGTTTTCCCATTTCTCGCAGGCGGGTTTCAATACCGCCTATCGTCATTCTGTTGTGCGGCGCTTTCAGCGATACAAACAAGGCGGGGTTTTCGTCGGATCGTGAGCCGAGATAAGATTGTAGGTGCAGCTTCGTCCTTGCGTCAAAATAGACTATTCGCTCTTTATCGCCTTTTCCGAACACGACACATTCTCTTTCATTGAAATCAATATCTTTTCGGTTCAGCAGTACCATTTCGCCAACCCTCATACCGGTGGACGCAAGCAGGTCTATCATCGCCAAATCCCTTGTCTTTGAGCAGTTGTCTCTCATCAATTCGAGGGTTTCGTCCGAGTAAGTCTCTTTGATATTGCTCGCCGTCTTGACTTTGTGTATTCTCCTGACCGGACTTTTAAGAATGTAGTCCTCATCTTCCAACCATGAGAAGAAAGAGGAGAGGATACGGCGGATATTGTCTATCGTTACTCGGCTCGACCGTTTCTTGCATTGGTAATTCGTCAAATACCCTCGAATGTCCTCCGTTACAATTTCTTTTACCCCTTTTCCAAGTTCGTCAAGCATTGCCTGAATGGTGGATTGATAGTATTTCAGAGATTTTTCCGAACACCCCTCAATCCTCTTTGCGGACAGGAACAAGGCAACCAAATCCTGCTCCTGTTCGGGTTCTCCGTCTGTCGTTTCACAGACCTC
>CANQTG010000036.1 GCA_947626715.1 uncultured Lachnospiraceae bacterium
TTTAAGCTCGCCGCGGTAGTCGCCAAAGCGAAGGCTAATAACATGCCGAACGAGACGATAGAGCGCGGGATCAAAAAGGCCGCCGGAGACGCCGGCAACGTCAATTATGAATATGTTACATATGAGGGCTACGGCCCGAGCGGTATCGCGATCATCGTGGACGCGCTGACGGATAATAAGAACCGTACCGCGGCGAACGTCAGGAGCGCGTTCACAAAGGGGCACGGCAACGTGGGGACGCAGGGCTGCGTATCCTTTATGTTCGATAAGAAAGGGCAGATCATCGTCGCGAAGGAGGACTACAGCGGGGAGGCGGACGATCTGATGATGACGGCCCTAGACGCGGGAGCGGAGGATTTTTCGGAGGAAGAGGACAGCTATGAGATCGTCACGGACCCGGACGGCTTTGAGGAAGTGAGAAGATCCCTAGAGGAAGCGGGGATCGTGATGGTGTCCGCGGAAGTGACCATGCTGCCGCAGAATTATGTGAGCCTTGCGGATGAGAACGATATCAAGAACCTGCAGCGCACCCTCGATCTTTTGGAGGAGGACGACGACGTACAGGCGGTATATACGAACTGGGATGAATGATCTGTCGGTTGGAGGATAGCAAAATGGAGTACAGAGAGGGCAGATGTCCGAAATGCGGCGAGGTCATGCAGATCCCCGTAGGCAGGGAGAGGATCATCTGTATGTTCTGCGGATGGGAATTTTCCATATCGGAAAGCGCCGAGGCGGACGAGACGGCCTACCGGGACGAGCTGGCCCGCTTTCAGGAAAACGCCGAAGAGATCTATACGGAGGTAGAAAAGACGGTGAAGGGATTTCACCGGACGGAATACGCCGACAGCTTTGCACAGTATCAGATCCGGGAACGGGAGAATCTGGATACCCTGCGGCGCGCCATGAACGCGGCGCATGACAGGGAAAAGGCGGCGGGAGAGCTGGCGGCGGTACTGGTCGATGCCGCGAAGGAGGCTTTAACCGCAAAGGGGAGCAGGCTCACCCGCGAATCGGCGCAGATGACGATGAATATGTATATGGTGACCTTTGTGCTGCCCGCGCTGCTGTCGGTTGACGACGGGAAGCTGTCTGATCTTGCGGACGCGGTCTGCGTGCTGTGGGCAAAGACCTTTAAAAAGAGCAATATCCAAGCGGCGGATTTCCATACGCTCAACGAGGGCTTCCGCAGGAAGCTGTGCTATATCACGACCGCGGTCTGCGAAGGGCTGCATAAGCCGCAGGATTGCTATGAGCTGAAGGTGCTGCGCAATTACCGCGACGGCTATCTCGCCTCTTTGGAGGACGGCGAGGCGCTGATCGAGCAGTATTATGATATCGCGCCGACGATCGTAAAGCGGATGAGCCGGCGTAAGGACCGCGAGACGCTTTACCGCGGACTGTATGAGGAGTATATCCGTCCCTGCATAGACCTGATCGAAGAGGGGAAGAACGAGGAATGCAGGGAGAAATACCAAGAAATGGTAGGAATGCTGCAGAATACGTATATGCAGGGAGACGGGGCGTCAGGCGATAGGTAGGAAACGGGAAGAGCGGGCATTTATGGAAGAGAGAGACAAAAGATACGGAAAAGAAGCGCGGAGGGAAATCGGAAAGGAAATACCGAAGGAAGCGCAGAAGCCTAAGATCGATTATATCCCGAACCCGCTGCCGCTGCCGAAAAAGCATGTGCCGCGGACGATGGATTATGATCTGGAGCCGCCCGAAGAGCAGATGAAATTCGATCTGGAGCTGTCCGGCGAGGACGACGATTTCGACCTGTAGGGCGGCGCGGGAGAGTGTTCTTTTGGCGGAATGATTTTTGAAATATTGCAGATACTTTAGAGAGCGAACGGAGAAACGGCTGCTCTCACGCTCCGCGAGGGAGCGGCCGAGCGGGAAACGGCCGGAAAGGAGTCTGCGATGTCAAAGAATGAGCGTCCGCATAAGGCGGGAGAAAAGAACGAAGAAACTGAGGAAAAGAAAGAAAAGAAAGCGGAAAAAGAGGAAAAGAAGAAAGAAGAAGCCGGAGAAAAGAAAGGGAAAAAAGAAGAAGAGGAAAAGAGCGACGGCGGGGAAAGGCGGGAGCAGGAAGAACATCAGGATAAGCGGATCGAGGAGACCGGACAGGCCACGCTCGGGAATATCCATCTGATCAGTATCATCGGCGAGGTGGAAGGGCATGACAATCTGGGGAGCGGCGCGAAAACGACCAAATATGAGCATATCCTGCCGCAGCTCGCGGCGATCGAGGACAGCAGGGAGATCGAGGGGCTGCTGGTGCTGTTAAATACGATGGGCGGCGATGTGGAAGCGGGACTTGCGATCGCGGAGATGATCGCTTCCCTGAGCAAGCCTACCGTATCGTTAGTATTGGGAGGCAGCCATTCCATCGGCGTACCGATCGCTACGAGTACGGATTATTCTTTTATCGTGCCGACCGGTACGATGGTCATCCATCCGGTGCGTATGAACGGCATGGTGATCGGCGCGCCGCAGACCTTTGACTATTTTAAACAAATGCAGGATCGGATCACCGGCTTTGTGTGCAGCCATTGCCGTATCACGAGACAGCGCATGGAAGAGATGATGATGGCGACGGGGCTTCTGACCAAAGATTTAGGGACCATACTGGTCGGGGAAGAGGCGGTGCGGGAAGGGCTGATCGACGAGGTCGGCGGGATCCGCGAGGCCATGCGCAGACTGTATGAACTGATGGCAGGCTAAGCCGGCGCTTAGCCTGTCTTTTTCTTATAATAGTGTTCCGCGCACTGGATCAGGCGGTAGAGCCCTGTCGCGATCAGGCAGAGAAGGAGAATGCTGGTAATGACGAGATGGAGCTGAAAGACCTGACTGCCGTATATGATAAGATAGCCCAGCCCGCAGCGGGCGGATAGAAACTCCCCGATGACTACGCCGACGAGGGACAGGCCGATATTGACCTTCATCGCGCTGAGTATGGCGGGGATCGAGCCGGGCAGCACGACCTTGAAAAAGACGTCCCTGCGGGTGCCGCCGAGGGTGTAGATCAGGGTCATTTTTTCCCTATCGGTCTGATGGAAACCGGTGTAGAGACTGATGATACAGCCAAAGAGGGCGACCGAGATCCCGGCTACGATGATCGTGTTCATGCCGGTGCCGAGCCAGACGATAAAAAGCGGGGCAAGGGCGGATTTGGGCAGGCTGTTTAAGATGACCAGATAGGGCTCCATGATCTCGGAGAGGCTCTTACAGTACCACAGCAGGGCGGCGGCGGCAAGGCCGATCAGGATGACCAGCAGAAAGCTGACCGTCGTTTCCAGCAGCGTAACGCCGATGTGGCGGAAGATGGAACGGTCCGCCGCCATAGACAGAAAGCAGGCGATAACGCGGCTGGGGCTGCTGAAGAAAAAGCTGTCGATCACGGAGAGATCCGCGCACAGCTCCCAGATACCCAGAAAGAAAAGGAGAAGGAACAGGCGCAGGAAAGCGATGGAATGATGGTGCTTCTTATGCGCCCTTAAATAGACCTCCTGTGCGTTTGTTTCCTCATTTTTCGTTCGATACATCGTGTGACAGCTCCTTCCATAATAGATTGAAATACTCCTGAAACTCCGGGGCGCTCCGAGAAGAAAGCGGGGTATCGTCCGCCCTGCTCAGGGCGATCGCGACCTCCTTTTTCACAAAGGCGGGGCGCTTTGAGAGGATAATGATACGGTCCGAGAGACTGATCGCCTCCGACAGATCATGCGTGATCAGGACGGCGGTCTTTTTTGTGTCTCGGATAATGCGTCCGATATCGCCCGATACGGAAAGGCGGGTCTGATAATCGAGCGCGCTGAAGGGTTCGTCTAATAAGAGAATGTCGGGCTCCATGACCAGAGTGCGGATCAGCGCCGCGCGCTGACGCATACCGCCGGAGAGCTCGCAGGGGTGTTTGTCTTTAAAGCGGTAGAGGCCGTAGTCGGCGAGCAGCTTTTCGGCGTAGGCGATCTTTTCCGGCGTTTCCTGATGTGTGATCTCCAGTCCGAGGGTGACGTTGCGGAAAACGGTGCGCCATTCGAGCAGATGGTCGTGCTGAAGCATATAGCCCGTTTTGGGATATTCCAGCGCGCCGCTTGGATTGTTGAATACGATCGTGCCCTTTTCCGGCATCAGGAGCCTTGCGATAATGGAAAGCAGGGTCGTTTTACCGCAGCCGCTGGGGCCTACGACGGCGAGAAATTCCCCCTCCTTTACATCAAAGGAGATATCGGATAAGGCCGGGATCTCTCCGCTTAGGCTGTGATAGGAATAAGCGATATTGCGTAACTGCAGTATGGGTTTGTTCATAGTATCACTCCATGTAAGATATACCATATAGTATGAGGAATTTCGCGGATCGTGTAAGATTATGCAAATTTATGGAAGACCGCGCCGCAGGACGGGTATTTTGCTTGCGGGATGACAAAAAGTGTGGTATTATCAAATTCAGGTTTAATATGTGGGAGGTATCTTATGGCGCAGCTTTGGGGTGGTCGTTTTCAGGAAGAGACGGACGAGCTGGTCTATCGCTTTAACGCATCCATATCATTCGATCAGAAGCTTTTGAGGGAGGATATCGAGGGCAGTATCGCCCACGCGGTCATGCTGGCCAAGCAGAATATCCTGACCATAGAGGAAAAGGACGATATCGTGAGAGGGCTGACCGGGATCCGGGAGGACGCGGAAAAGGGGACGCTCGCGATTACGGAAGAGTACGAGGACATTCACAGCTTTGTAGAGGCGAATCTGATCAAACGGATCGGCGATACGGGCAAGAAGCTGCATACCGGCAGGAGCCGGAACGATCAGGTGGCGCTGGATATGAAATTATACACGCGCCGGCAGATCATAGAGACGGAAAGGCTGCTGCGGGAGCTCCTTTCCCAGCTCGTTTCCATGATGGAAGAACATCTCGATACCTATATGCCGGGCTTTACGCACCTGCAGAAGGCGCAGCCGGTCACGCTGGCCCATCATCTGGGGGCGTATTTTGAGATGTTCCGCCGCGATCTGCTGCGTATGAAGGATATCTACCGCCGTATGAATTACTGCCCGCTCGGGAGCGGCGCGCTGGCGGGGACGACCTATCCGCTGGACCGCGATTATACGGCCCGCCTGCTCGGATTTGAGGGCCCTACCTTAAACAGTATGGATTCGGTGTCGGATCGGGATTATCTGATCGAATTTCTCTCGGCGGCGTCCACGATCATGATGCACCTGAGCCGTTTTTGCGAGGAGATCATTATCTGGAACAGCAACGAATATCAGTTTGTGGAGATCGACGATAAGTTCTCTACGGGCAGCAGTATCATGCCGCAGAAGAAAAATCCCGATATCGCGGAGCTGATCCGCGGCAAGACGGGGCGCGTCTACGGGGCGCTGCTCTCGCTCCTTGTGACGATGAAGGGGCTGCCGCTCGCCTATAATAAGGACATGCAGGAGGATAAGGAGCAGACCTTCGACGCGATGGATACGGTAAAGGGCTGCCTGCGCCTGTTCTGCGGTATGCTGCGTTCCATGCGCTTTCGTAAGGATGTGATGGCTAGGAGCGCCGTGAACGGGTTTACCAACGCGACGGACGCGGCGGATTATCTGGTGGGGAAGAAGGTGCCGTTTCGGGACGCGCACGCCATCATCGGCAGGCTCGTGCTGTACTGTATTGAGAAAAACACTTCGATTGACGCGCTCTCTTTAGAGGAGCTGCAGGCGGTCAGCCCGGCGTTTGAGGCGGATATCTATGACGCGGTCAGCCTAAAGACCTGCGTGGAAAAGCGCCTGACCATCGGCGCGCCGGGGCAGAAGGCCATGAAGCAGGCGCTCGCCCTGTACCGGGAGTTCCTGAAAAAGGAGCGGGAATCGGAGCGGGAGATACCGGAGGAATAAAAGAGGACAAAGGAAGGATAGAGAAATGAGCGAAAAATTAAGGGTAGGAATCTTGGGAGGGACCGGCATGGTGGGACAGCGATTTATTTCGCTGTTGGAAAACCACCCGTGGTTTCGCGTGACGACGATCGCGGCCAGCCCGCGCTCCGCAGGCAAGCGGTATGAGGACGCGGCGGGCGGCAGATGGAAGATGGATACGCCTATGCCGGAAGCGGTGAAGGACATCGTCGTGATGAACGTCAACGAGGTGGAGAAGGTGGCGGCGGGGGTGGATTTCGTATTCAGCGCCGTGGATATGACAAAGGAAGAGATCCGGCAGATCGAGGAGGCTTACGCAAAGACAGAGACGCCCGTGGTCTCCAATAACAGCGCGCACCGCTGGACGAAGGACGTGCCGATGATCATACCGGAGATCAATCCGCAGCATACGGAGATCATTCCTTTCCAGAAAAAACGGCTCGGGACGGAGCGGGGATTTATCGCGGTAAAGCCGAACTGCTCGATCCAGAGCTATACGCCGGCGCTGGCGGCGTGGAAGGAATTTGAGCCCTACGAGGTCGTGGCGACGACCTATCAGGCGATCTCCGGCGCGGGGAAAACCTTTCAGGACTGGCCGGAGATGGCCGGCAATATCATTCCCTACATAAGCGGCGAGGAGGAAAAGTCCGAAAAGGAGCCGTTGCGCGTGCTTGGCGGGATCGAAAACGGGGAGATCGTCCCGGTAAAGGAGCCGCTCATAACCTGCCAGTGCATACGGGTGCCGGTGCTGAACGGGCATACGGCGGCGGTATTTGTCAAATTCAGGAAGAAGGCCTCGAAGGAAGAACTGATCGAGAGGCTGACCGCGTATGCGGGAGAGCCGCAGCGCCTTGCGCTTCCCAGCGCGCCCGCGCAGTTTATCCGTTATATGGAGGAGGATAACAGGCCGCAGGTGAGTCTGGACGTGGACTATGAAAGAGGCATGGGGATCTCGATCGGACGCCTGCGGGAGGATACGGTCTATGACTGGAAATTCGTAGGACTGTCCCACAATACGGTAAGGGGCGCCGCGGGCGGGGCCGTGCTCTGCGCGGAGCTCTTAAAGGCAAAAGGGTATATATCAAATAAAAGATGACGTCTCCTATCCGCTATCGCTCCGCGAGGGATGCGCAGAGATTCGGATAGGAGGATAAAGCCGGAATATTAGGAGCTGCAAAATTCGGGGGGGGAATTATACCTGTGAACGAATTACAATATCAGGTAGATCTGCTGAGCGCAATGAACCGGAAGTTAGAAGATGAGTGCAGTATATACCGCCTGATGCTGGACTCGTCCAGTGACGCGTATCTGTATTATGACTTCGCGGAAGACCGGTACAGCACCATGGGGGACTGGAAGGGCTTCTTTGAGATCGAGATCCGGGACCGCAACGACGTTGCGCGCCTGTTTTCGCAGGTGCGGGAGGAGGATATCGAGGCGTTTCGCAGTCTCGTATATCTCGAGAAAACGGGGAAGCGGACGGAGCTGCTCGAATTTTGCAAAAAGGGCGGAAAGCAGTGGATCGAATGCAAAGGCACCGTGATCTTTGACGAGGCGGGAGGGCCGTCCAAGAAGCTGTTAAAATTTCGGGATATCACAAAATTTAAAAAGCAGAATGATTACCTTTCCTATCTTGCGTACTATGACAGCCTGACCGGACTGCTGAACAGGAACAGCTTTATGAAGAATCTGATCGAATGGATCGAGAGAGCGGGCAGGGAGGGGACGATGGTCTCTCTCGCCTTTGTCGATATCAACGATTTCCGCAAGATCAACGACGGGATCGGTATGCTCGTAGGAGACGAGCTGTTACAGAGGTTCGGGAAGTTTTTGCAGAGCCTCTGCGAAGGGGATTCGATGATGTGCGCGCATTTGAATGCGGACGTCTTTTGTCTGGCGATCTACGACCCGGTCGGCGACCGCGCGATGCGCTCTATCTACCAACGGATCCTAGAGCGCCTGACCAAGCCCTTTGAGCTGATGAGCGGGCCGGTCTTTATCACGCTCAGCGTCGGCGTGGCCGAATATCCCGAGGCCGCTTCGACGGCGTTCGAGCTGTTAGAGCGGGCGGAGATCGTCATGTTCCGCGCAAAGCATACCAAGCAGAACGGCATCCGGTATTTTGACGCGCCGATCATTCAGAGCTTTCTGCACAATGCGGCGCTGGAACAGAAACTAAAGAGCGCGGCGTTAGATCGGGAATTTATGCTCTATTACCAGCCCCAGTACGCGGCGCAGGGCGGACGGCTGCGCGGCGTGGAAGCGCTGATCCGCTGGCGGGATTCGGAGGGACAGATGATCAGCCCGGGCGAATTTATCCCGATCGCGGAGAAAAGCTCGATCATCGTCAATATCGGCGTATGGGTGGCGCAGAAGGCGGTCTCTACGCTGGCGGAATGGAAGAAAAAGTACGGCGTTGACCTGACGATGTCGATCAATGTTTCCGCCGTCCACTTTTCGCAGGACGGCTTCGCCCACTGGATCATCGACTTAATCAAGGGCTACGGGCTCCCGCTTGACGAGGTCGAGCTGGAGATCACGGAAACGGTCCTGATCGACGATTTTCTGCATATCCTAAAGAAGCTGGAGCTGTTGCAGCAATACGGGATCAAGCTGGCGATCGACGATTTCGGCACGGGATACGCCTCGCTGGCCTACCTAAAGAATCTGCCGGTGGATACGATCAAGATCGACAAGACCTTTATCGATTCCATGCTGGTCGATAAAGAGGGCGATATCATCGTAGAGGGAATCTTGGATATGGTCAACCGCTTGGGCTACGACTCGGTCGCGGAGGGAGTGGAAACGCAGGAGCAGCTCGATCATCTAAGGGAGATCGGCTGCAAATACATACAGGGATATCTGCTGGGCAGGCCCGTGCCGCAGGAGCAGCTCGAGGAGCTGCTGGAAGGAAGGATATGGGAGTAAACAGGAGTATATATGGGGGAAAGAGAAGGGACTGAGCTGCAGTATCTGCGTCATTATTATGAGAAGGAGGGCAGCCAGCTCATCGTACTGTACGGCCAGAAAAATATGGGAATGGCGGATCTGTTAGAGGAATTTTGCCGCGGCAGGAACGCGTTCCGTTACCGGGCGAGATCCTGCTCGGAGAGACAGCAGCTCTTTTTGTGGGGAGACGAGCTGCGGGAGGAGGAGCCGGGGCTTGCGGAGGAGCCGGGCTTTTCGGAGCTGTTCGACGCGATCATACGCAGGCGTTCCAAGAAAAAGGTCGTCGTGATCGAAGAATTCCAGCATATCGTAAGGCAGAGCGAGGATTTTATGCCGCAGCTCGTTGCGTTCGTACATAACGCATGGAACAATCAGCCGGTCATGATCCTTTTGTGTTCGACGGCGATCGGCTGGGTGGAAAACAGCATGATCGGCAGGATCGGGGAGGCGGCCTATGAGATCTCGGGCTTTATCAAGCTAAAAGAGCATAGCTTTACAGAGCTGCTGCAGCGTTTCCCTACGGCTTCGAGACGCCAGCAGATCGAGACCTACGCGGTGCTGGGCGGTTTCCCGGAGCTGTGGATGCATTTTGAGAAGTCTCTGGGGCTGAAGGAGAATATCTGCCGCCATATCCTGCGCAGGGGAAGCTATCTGCATGAAGAGGCGCTGCGGCTGGTCGCGGAGGAGCTGCGGGAGCCGGGCGTTTACCATACGATCCTGACGGCGCTTGCCTCGGGCAGGCAGAAATTAAACGACCTCTATCTGTATACGGGATTTTCCCGCGCCAAGATCAGCGTCTATCTGAAAAACCTGATGGAGCTGGAGCTCGTGGAAAAGGTGTTTTCCTATGATACGGCGGGCAGGGAGAACGCGCAGAAGGGGGTCTACCGTATCCGCAACCGTTTCGTATATTTTTATTTTCATTATCTGTACCCGCATATGAGCCGGCTTTTGCAGATGGAGCCGGAGCTGTTTTACGATACGTATATCGCGCCGGATTTTGACAATTTTGCGGCGTCCTGCTTCCGTCAGGTGTGCCGGGAATATATGGAAATGCAGAATGAGAGGGCCGCGCTGCCCTTCGTCTATACGAAGGCGGGGGAATGGGTCGGAAAGGCGGGAAATATCGATCTTGCCGCGCAGGACGAGGCGGGGCATACGCTGATCTGCCTGTGCAACTGGGAAAAGCCCTACATGCCGTATGAGGATTATGAATGGCTGGTATTCTGCGCGGGGAAGGCGAAGCTGGAGGCCGATCATATCTATCTGTTTTCCGCGTCCCGCTTTGACGAGAGGCTTGCGATGGAGGCGGAGGAGAATAAAAAGCTGCGGCTCATGGATCTGAACGCGCTTTGAGAATGAAGATGGGAAAAAATCTATTTATCGCGGAAAAACCGAGCGTGGCGCGGGAATTTGCAAGCGCTCTGGGATACCGCATGAAAAACAGGGACGGCTATATGGAATCCGACGAGGCGGTCGTGACTTGGTGCGTGGGCCATCTGGTGACGATGAGCTATCCCGAGAAATATGATGAAAAATACAGGAGATGGTCCTTTGACACCCTTCCGTTCATTCCTAAGACCTTTCGGTACGAGGTCATAGAGAATGTCCGCAGGCAGTTTGAGACCGTCAGCGCGCTCCTAAAGCGGGAGGACGTCGATACGATCTATGTCTGCACCGATTCCGGCCGGGAAGGCGAATATATCTACCGTCTGGTGGAGAAGCAGGCCGGGGTCAGCGGAAAGGTCAGAAAACGGGTCTGGATCGATTCCCAGACGCAGGAGGAGATCCTGCGGGGGATCCGGGAGGCGAAGGATCTGTCCGCTTACGATAATCTCTCGGAGGCCGCCTATCTGCGGGCGAAGGAGGATTATCTGATGGGGATCAATTTCTCCCGCGCGCTTACGCTCAAGTATGGCAACTCCGTTAGGGACTATCTCGGGCTGAAACGGGCGGTCATATCGGTGGGGCGCGTGATGACCTGCGTGCTGGGGATCGTGGTAAAGCGGGAGCGGGAGATACGGGATTTTGTCAAAACGCCGTTTTACCGCGTGACGGCGGGGCTCCTGCTGGAAGGCAGGGAGCTAGAGGGCGAATGGAGGGTATCGCCAGGCAGCCGCTATGAAGGCTCGCCGCTCTTATATAAGGAAAACGGCTTCCAAAAGCGCGAAACGGCGGAGGAGATGATCTCGCTGCTGCTTGCGCCGCCCGGCGAAGCGCCGGCAGTGGAGAAGCTGGAGAAAAAGAAGGAAAAAAAGAATCCTCCGCTGCTCTATAATCTGGCGGAGCTGCAGAACGACTGTTCGCGGTATTTTAAGATCAGCCCCGACGAGGCGCTGCGTATCGCGCAGGAATTGTATGAAAAAAAGCTGACGACCTACCCCCGCACGGACGCCAGAGTCTTATCGAGCGCGGTCGCCGCGCAGATCGATAAAAATCTAAAGGGATTGTGCCGATATGATAAGGCGGGGGAGCTGGCGCAGGAGATCCTGCAAAACGGGAGCTTTGAAACGCTGAAAAAGACGAGATACGTCAACGACGCGCAGATCACCGATCATTACGCCATCATTCCGACGGGGCAGGGGCTGGGCGCGCTGGCCTCTCTGCGGCCCTTGTCCGCGCAGGTGTACGAGCTGATCGTGCGGCGCTTCCTTTCCGTCTTTTATCCGGCGGCCGAGTATCAGAAGATTTCATTGACCGCAATAGTCAAGAAGGAGCGTTTCTTTTTCTCGTGCAGGGCCCTGACGGCGGAAGGATATCTAAAGGCGGCGGCGCTTCCCTTCCTGAAAAAGAAAAAAGAGGGCAAGGAGGACGGAGAGGATAAGGAGCAGGAGGATCACGATGTTGACGGCGCGTTCCTGCAGGCTCTCGGACGCCTGAAAAAGGGGACGGCGCTGACCATGCGCCCGGAGCCCTACCGGGTGCGCGAGGGCGAGACGACGCCTCCTAAGCGGTACAACTCGGGCGCGCTGATCCTTACGATGGAAAACGCCGGACAGTTTATCGAGGACGAAGAGCTGCGGGAGCAGATCCGCGGCAGCGGGATCGGCACCTCCGCGACAAGGGCGGAGATCCTGCATAAGCTGGTAAAGATTGGGTATCTGAATCTCCAGAAAAAGACGCAGATCGTTACGCCCGCGCTGTTAGGCGAGCTGGTCTATGAGATCGTGGATTATTCCCTGCGGCCGCTGTTAAATCCCGCTCTGACGGCGAGCTGGGAGAAGGGGCTGACCCAAGTGGCGGACGGGCAGATCACGGGAAGCGAATATATGGAGAAGCTCGATGATTTTGTATCGCGGCGCACCAATCTGGTCCGCTGCGCCGACGACGGGAGAAATCTGTACGCCCGTTACGAGACGGCGGCAAAAAATTATAAGAGGTGACAGATCATGCAGATCATAGAAGAAATGACAATCAAGGCTTTATACGACTTGGAGCAGACGATCGCGGGGGAGCTTTTTTCGGGGCTTACCTATCCGTGGGAAGCGCTTTCTAAGATCGGCGCGTTTATCGTAAGGCTGGGGGAGAGTCTCCCAGAGGAGCGGTATGAAAAGAGAGGGGAGAATGTCTGGATCGCCAAAAGCGCGAAGATATATCCTTCCGCGTATCTCGGCGGCCCGCTTATCGTCGATGAGGAAGCGGAGATCCGCCACTGCGCCTTTATCAGGGGCAGCGCCATTGTCGGCCGGGGAGCGGTCGTCGGCAATTCGACGGAGCTGAAAAACGCGGTGCTCTTTAACGGCGTGCAGGCGCCGCACTATAATTATGTGGGAGACAGTATTTTAGGCTATAAGGCGCATATGGGGGCCGGTTCCATTACTTCTAACGTAAAGAGCGACAAAACGCTGGTCGTGGTAAAGACGCCGCAGGGCGGGATCGAGACGGGGCTAAAGAAATTCGGCGCAATGCTGGGGGATCATGTCGAGGTGGGCTGCAACAGCGTATTGAATCCGGGGAGCGTGATCGGCAGGGAAACGAATATCTATCCGCTCTCGCGGGTGAGAGGGTATGTCCCGCCGAAAAGTATTTACAAAGAAAGTGGAAATATTGTAGAAAAAGAAGTATAATGGTTTTATATCAGGTGGGAAGAGGCTCGCGAGCGGGCCTTGCAATCGAATACACGAGGACAGGCATAAAATCCTGATCGCAGAGGATCACTTTTACAATAAGGGGATAGAAAGATCTATGACAGGGAATCTAAATTCTGAAACAATATGCGATATGATGGAAAACCTGCTGACAGGCGTAGCGTTTATCGGAATGCAGGAGGATAAGCTGGAATTTCTCTATATGAATAACGGCGCGTTCCGAATGCTGGGATATTCGCCGGAATTTGGGAATAAATATGCGAATAATCTCTTGTCCGTCATTCTGGAGGAGGATAAGCCGAAATTCTGGCAGGCGCTGGAGGACGTGCTCAAGGATAACGGCGCCGTCGATCTGGAGATCCGCACGGTAACGGCGAGCGGCAGCCTGCGCTGGCTTCAGGTGCGGGGCAACCTGTATGAGAAAACAAACGACAGGGCGGTCATCCTGTGTATCTTTATGGATGCGACGGACCGCAAATTCGTCGAAGACGAGCTGCGTATCCAGTCGGAGTGGTACCAAATGCTCTTGGAGACGGAGGGCGAGACGCTCTTTGATTACAATACCACGACGGACGTATTGTCCCTAAAGACGGCGAATGAATACGGCTTAGAGAGCAGCAGCCTGATAGACCGCTTCTCCGATCGTCTGGGCGAGAGGGCGAAGGACAGCGCGCCGGAAAAGACGCTCTCCGAGATTATGGCGGAATCGCTAAAGATCCCGCGCACGGATACGGTGGAGTTAGAGCTGAGCCTGCCGAAGATGGGGGAGCATGGCGGAGAAAAACGCTGGTACCGTATCCATACCTCGAGTATCGCGGGCGTGGACGGCTACGTTACGCATATCGTAGGCAAGATCACCGATATTCACGAGACCAGACTCCTGCTCGAAGAAATGCGGGAAAAGGAAAAGCTGGACGAACTGACCGGCTGGTACAATATCGAGGGCACAAAGGATCAGATCATGCGGGTGCTGCTCAATTCCAGAGAGACGGATATCCACGCCTTTATGCTGGTCAATATGAACGAGTTCCGCCTGATCAAGGAAAGCCTCGGGGAGGATACGGGGAACCGTATCATTCAGGAGGTGACCAAGCGGATCGGCAGGGGCTTTAAGCGCTCGGATATCTTAGGGCGTATCAGCGGGGAGGAGTTTGTTATCTTCGTCCAGAACATCGGGAGCATCCTCAATCTGGATACGGTGGCCTCAAGGGTCAGCCATATCACGGAGGTAAAGCTGGGCGCGGGAGAGGACGGTATTATCTTATCCGCTACCGTAGGCGTGTCCGTGTACCCGTATCAGGGCGAGAGCTGGGATGAGCTGTTCCTGCGTGCGGAGAAGGCCGTCAACACCCTAAAGATGAACGGGAAGAGCGGATATCATATCTACGATCTTTCCGGCCTCTATAAAAAAGAATTTGCCGAGAATGAAAGAGCCTCCGAGCTGTCCGAAAGCGCGGACGGCACGGACGATATCGAAAGCCTGTTGAAGCGGATCTTAGGCGAGAACAGGCAGAACGAGGGCATGATGCGCACCATGCTCAAGCTGGTGCTGCGTCACTACGGGTTCCATAAGGCGTTTCTGTCGATCGCGGCGGTCAACCGCTCGCCGAGCATAGAATACTCCTTCTGCGAGCCGGGTTATGAACCCAAGGCGGAGAGCGATACCAACGAACCGGAAAAAAATACGTGGTTCCGCTTCTTAAAGGAGCTGGAGCTGTTAGACGAGGGAATGCAGATCCTGCATAATTACGATCCGATCCCGCAGGAGCTGGCATCCTACATGCTCACCAACAAGATCCACACGATCCTGATCCAGCCCATGATGATGAGGGGAAAGGTATCGGGCGTCTTCGTCATGGGAGAGTGCACGGGACGGGAATGGAGGTTAAAACGCCGCGAAGAAGACGAGCTGCGGCGTATCATGCAGCTCATGCAGATGTACGTCCTGCGCTATGAGAGACAGCAGAACGGGCAGCCGCCGCTGATCGAGGTAGGAATGCTGGACGACTTCGATAACTGCGTGATGGCGGTGGACGGCGATACCTATGAGCTGGTATTTGCCAACCGCAGGCTTTTGGAAAAGCTTCCCGATCTGCAGATCGGGGACTGCTGTTACCGTACCTACGCGCATCAGGACAGACCGTGCGAGATGTGCGTGATGAAGAATCTGGACAGGAACGATCCGCGCGCCAGATGGTCGGAGGAGCGGTTCAGCAATTCCATGCGCAGCTGGCTCAAGCTCCATGCTTCGTGGATGCAGAACGAGCCGGGGAATGCGGTCTGCGTCATAAACGGCATGGATATCTCCGAGTATTTCATGGGCGGCGGCCTGTCGTTCACGCCCTGATGGAAGGGCTCTGCCGGAGAGACGCGTTGACAGCTGCACCGATGAGAGAGCCGCGCAGCGGCGTCCTCGCTAAGACCCGCGGGCGAGTCTTGGATCTGCGAGAGGGGCGCAGAGGGGCGTGCCGGAGGCCGGGAAGAGAGGAAAAACGGCGGAAACGGTTGACGAACCGTTTATTTTGGAGTATATTATCACCGTAGTTTATAAAATACGCTGACGCGTTAAAGCGTCAGTGAATAAGATGAGGAGACGATGATATGAAAAAACTGACAGCATTGGCTCTTACTGTCGTTGTGGCGGCCGGCCTTATGACAGGGTGCGGCTCTTCGGCGCAGCAGAGCACGGATGAGCAGTCGGCGGCGCAGGAGAGCGCAGCGCCGGAGGCACAGGAAGAGGAAGCGACCCCGGCAGAGGATGCGGCGGAAGCGGAAACGGCGCAGGAGACGGAAGCGGCGGACGGGCAGACCTATAAGATCGGCGTGATCCAGCTCGTAGAGCACGCGGCCTTAGACGCTGCGAACGAGGGCTTTGTGGCGGCGTTGGACGATGCGGGGATCTCCTATGAGATCGATCAGCAGAACGCGCAGAACGATCAGTCCGCATGTCAGACGATCGCTGAGAAATTGGTAAACGACGGGAACGATCTGATCCTTGCGATCGCGACGCCGGCGGCGCAGGCGGTTGCGGGCGCGACGTCCGATATCCCGATCTTGGTAACGGCGGTTACGGATCCGGCTGACGCAGGACTGGTAGAGTCCAATGAAGTACCGGGCGGCAACGTATCCGGCACCTCCGATCTGACCCCTGTCAATGAGCAGATCGAGCTTTTAAAGAAGATCCTTCCGGATGCGAAAACGGTAGGGATCCTGTACTGCTCCGCGGAGTCCAATTCCGTCCTTCAGGCGGATATGGCGCAGGAAGCGTGCGCGGCTCAGGGACTGGAATCCGAGGTATTTACCGTATCCAGCTCCAATGAGATCCAGCAGGTCGTGGAATCGATGGTAGGCAAGGTGGACGCGCTTTACTGCCCGACGGATAATACGATCGCGGCAGGCATGGCGACGGTGGCTATGGTAGCGAACGACAACGGCATTCCTACGATCTGCGGCGAAGAAGGCATGGTAGACGCAGGCGGCCTTGCGACCTATGGGATCGATTATTATCAGCTCGGCTATATGACGGGCGAGCAGGCAGTGGATATCTTGGTGAACGGCGCGGATATCTCCCAAATGCCGATCGGCTATCTGAGCGCGGACAAATGCGCGCTGAGCACGAATGCGGAGACGGCAGACGCGCTGGGGATCGACGTATCGACGCTGGAATAAGCAGGAAAACAACAGACAGTACGTTATGGCAGACAGGCTCTCGGTATGGGAGCCTGTTTTCTTCTATAGCGCGGTTTTACAGTTAAGGCTTGCATTACAGGGCAGAAATCGGTACAATAAAGTTTAATGAAACAAAAGCGGAGGAAGATCATATGAATATCAGCGGAATTTTGCTTGCCATGCAGGGCGCCGTCTCGCAGGGGGTGCTGTGGGGGATCATGGTGCTCGGCGTCTATATCACTTATAAAATACTGGATATCGCGGATCTGACGGTAGACGGGAGCTTTGCGATGGGAGGCTGCGTGTGCGCGGTGCTGGTCGTGGATAAGGGCGTGGATCCGATCCTTGCGCTGATATTGGCGACGGCGGCGGGCATGATAGCGGGAGCGGTGACGGGGCTCTTACATACGCTTTTCGAGATCCCGGCGATCCTAGCGGGTATCCTGACGCAGATCGGGCTGTGGTCGGTCAACCTGCGTATCATGGGCAAGAGCAACGTCCCGCTGTTAAAGGTAAATACGCTTTTTTCCAGTATCGTAGACGTTCTGGGGATCAAGCAGTCGGCGGTGTCGCTGGTGATCGGGATCCTGATCGCGGTGCTGGTCATCGTATTCCTATACTGGTTTTTCGGCACGGAGATCGGCAGCGCGCTGCGTGCGACGGGCAACAATGAGAACATGATCCGCGCGCTGGGAGTCAATACCAAGATCACCAAGCTGATGGCGCTGACGATCAGCAACGGTCTGGTCGGGCTTTCCGGCGGTCTGGTGTGTCAGAGCCAGAAATATGCGGATATCGGCATGGGTACGGGCGCGATCGTCATCGGCCTCGCGGCGATCGTCATCGGCGAGGTGCTGATGGGGCGGCTCAAATCCTTCGGGAGCAAGCTCACGAGCGCGGTCGTAGGCAGCGTCGTATATTTCCTGATCCGCGCGATCGTATTACAGCTTGGTATGGATGCGAACGATATGAAGCTGCTTTCTTCGATCATCGTCGCGCTGGCGCTTTGTATTCCGGTCGCGCTCAGCAAGTGGCGGCTCTGGAAATCTTATTCTGAGGAGGGACCGACATGCTGACAGTAACGAACGTATATAAGACCTTTAACAAAGGTACGATCAATGAAAAAAGAGCGCTGTGCGGCCTGAACCTGCATTTGGATCCGGGAGATTTTGTCACGGTGATCGGCGGAAACGGCGCGGGGAAATCGACGCTGATGAATATGATAGCGGGCGTCTATCCGATCGACAACGGCAGGATCGAGATCGACGGCGTCAATATTTCGAGAGAGCCGGAGCACGAAAGGGCCAGATACATCGGCCGGGTCTTTCAGGATCCCATGATGGGGACGGCGGCCGGTATGGAGATCGAGGAAAATCTCGCGCTGGCGCTGCGGCGCGGCAAAAAACGCACCCTGCGCTGGGGCGTTACCAAAAAGGAAAAAGAGATGTACGCGGAAAAGCTGAAGATCTTAAATCTTGGTCTGGAGACCCGCATGAACACGAAGGTGGGGCTGTTGTCCGGCGGGCAGCGGCAGGCGCTCACGCTTCTGATGGCGGCGCTGATCGATCCCAAGCTGCTGCTGCTGGACGAGCATACGGCGGCGCTCGATCCGAAGACGGCGAAAACGGTGCTGGATCTGACGGAAAAGATTATCGCGGACAGGAATCTGACGGCGCTTATGGTCACGCACAATATGAAAGACGCGATCCGCTTAGGCAACAGGCTGATCATGATGCACGAGGGCAGTATCATCTATGACGTGTCGGGAGAGGAAAAAAAGAACCTGCACGTGTCCGACCTGCTCGCAAAATTTGAGGAGGCCAGCGGCGGGGAATTTGCAAACGACAGAATGATGCTTTCCTAGATTTTTTAGAGGAAGCAGGCCGACTAAAAAGGGTCTGCGCTCCGTGAGGATACGCAGAGATTCGGATCCCAAAATGTCTGCGAAAACAGATCCGAATCCCGCGCTAAGATTTACGAGCAAGTTCTTGAAGCGGATTGCTTTGTGATAAGGAGGGCCTGTATTGAGAAGAGCCGTACCGCGAAAGGCCGTATTGGGAAAAGCCGTACCGAGAAGAGCAAGAGCCGTACCGCGAAAGGCCGTATTAGGAAAAGCCGTGTTGAGAAAATCCGTGCTTCTGGCGGGGATCCTGCTTTGTCTCTGCCTTTGCGGCTGCGCCCATGACGGAGGGCTTACGGCGTTTCAGTTTGGAGAAACCGAGTATTCCGAGGACGCGGCGAGGCGGTATTAAGAGCCTTTTTGGCCGAATTTGACCATAGAGACCTTTCCGGCGGCGAGTGGTCTGTCGTTTTGGAAAAGGATGTAAACGACGAGTATCTCTACTGGCGGGACGATACCTATACCGCGGCATACTGGCGTCGGGCGGGGACAGAACATTTGTGGTATAGAGACATCCTCTATACGGCGCAGAAGGACGCCGCCGCGCCGTCCTACGACAGGGTATCGTGGGAAGAGCTTCACGCGCAGGAATTTGTAGACGGCATTTTAAAGATGGCGGCGGGGCTTTTAGACGAGACGGAGAACGCGGAGATCACCTACAAGCATATCCCGATGGGGCATATCTATCTCCTTACGCTCACTTATCCGCTTATGACGGTTGCGGCCCGACGATCTGGAGATATACCCCGTTATTTCCATCACGTATGACGAGACCGGCGCTCCTGTCGGAATGTCCTTTAACTGGAACGTGCCGGGCGTTTATGCGGATTTTAACGACAGGGAGCTTTTGGAAAAATACGTCAACGCGGGAAGCGTGGATTTTTATTTTGATAAGGAGAACATTGCCTATTCTGCCGAAAGGACGCTGTGGCGTTTCGTCTATCGCTACGGTTTATGTAAGGAAGAGGTGGACTTAGACGCGCAGGAAAAGAAACGGAAATATTGCGAGGAGCTGATCGCGGGCATCGGGTTTGACGATTCCGAGCGATTGGGAGTAAAGCGGCTGGAAAGAGAGCCGGAGCTGCCGGATATCTTGTCGGAATGCGGATTTTCCGCCGGGCAGATATTTGACGGATAAGCGAAAGGCGCGGAGCATATCAAATATAGAAAAAATGCAGGAAAAAGGGAAATCTTTAATTTTGATAAAATAAGTCAAAAAGACTGGATTTTTTACTGTAAATGTGAGAAAATGAAAAAGGCGATTGCAGCAGGGAGAATGCCGCAGAGAGCCGTCTCGTTAGTTTTTTATGCGGGCGGCGCGCCGGGAGGCCGTATCCGGCGCTTGTATCAATGGCGGCGGCGCTCTTCCTGTTAGAAATAATAATCTACATATCGAAAGGAGTTTTCACATGATTTATTCAAAAGAAGTGGAAGAAATGACTTGTGTAGCACAGGGCGTTCATCATGGCTGTGCTCCGATCCCGGAAGAAGCAAAGTGGGTGCAGGCTAAAAAGGTAGAAGATATTTCCGGTTTTACGCACGGCGTTGGCTGGTGCGCTCCGCAGCAGGGAGCCTGCAAGCTGTCCCTGAACGTGAAGGAAGGCATTATTCAGGAAGCGCTGATCGAGACGATCGGCTGCTCCGGCATGACCCATTCCGCGGCGATGGCCGCTGAGATCCTGCCGGGCCTTACCGTAATGGAGGCGTTAAACACCGACCTTGTCTGCGACGCGATCAATACGGCGATGAGAGAGCTGTTTCTGCAGATCGTTTACGGTCGTTCACAGTCCGCTTTTTCTGAAGACGGCCTTGCGGTAGGCGCGGGCCTTGAGGATCTGGGCAAGGGACTGCGTTCTCAGGTCGGTACGATGTACGGCACCTTAAAGAAGGGCCCCCGTTACCTTGAGATGGCGGAAGGCTATGTGACCGGCATTGCGCTGGACAAGGACGATCAGATCATTGGCTATAAGTTCGTAAGTCTTGGAAAGATGACTGATTTCATCAAGAAAGGCGATGATCCGAATACAGCTTACGAGAAGGCATGCGGACAGTACGGACGCGTTGACGACGCTGTCAGAATCATTGATCCGCGGGTAGAATAAGGAGGAGGGCAATACTATGGCATTATTTGAATCATATGAAAGACGCATTGATAAGATCAATGGTGTATTAAACAGCTACGGAATCTCTTCCCTCGAAGAAGCTGAGAAGATCACGAAGGACGCCGGTCTTGACGTATATGATCAGGTTAAGAAGATTCAGCCGATCTGCTTTGAAAACGCGTGCTGGGCTTACACGGTAGGCGCGGCGATCGCGATCAAAAAGGGCTGCAAAAAGGCGGCCGACGCGGCGGCCGCGATCGGGGAAGGGCTTCAGGCTTTCTGTATCCCGGGCTCCGTAGCGGATACGCGTAAGGTAGGCTTAGGACACGGCAATCTGGGCAAGATGCTGTTGGAAGAGGATACGGACTGCTTTGCGTTTCTGGCGGGCCACGAGTCCTTTGCGGCGGCTGAGGGCGCGATCGGTATCGCGGAGAAGGCGAACAAGGTTCGTAAGAAACCGCTTCGCGTTATCTTAAACGGTCTTGGAAAAGATGCGGCGAAGATCATTTCCCGTATCAACGGCTTTACCTTTGTCGAGACGGAGTACGATCCGTATACGAACGAAGTAAAGGAGATCGAGCGGATCGCTTATTCCGACGGGCTGCGTTCCAAAGTAAACTGCTACGGCGCAAACTCGGTTCCCGAGGGCGTAGCGATCATGTGGAAGGAAAATGTAGACGTATCCATCACCGGTAATTCTACCAATCCGACAAGGTTCCAGCATCCGGTAGCGGGCACCTATAAAAAGGAGAGGACGGAAGCCGGCAAGAAATATTTCTCGGTAGCATCCGGCGGCGGTACGGGACGTACCCTGCATCCCGACAATATGGCTGCGGGCCCCGCTTCCTATGGGTTTACGGATACGCTGGGCCGTATGCATTCCGATGCGCAGTTCGCGGGTTCTTCCTCCGTTCCGGCTCACGTAGAGATGATGGGCTTAATCGGTATGGGCAATAACCCGATGGTAGGCGCGACGGTAGCGGTAGCAGTTTCTATAGAAGAAGCGGCAAAGGCCGGGAAGTTCTAAATATACCTTATTTCAATAAGAGCGCCGAAAGGCTGAAAGTACCGTAGTTTCAAGGGCTGCGGTACTTTTTTATGCCCGGAAGGGGAAAATGGAAATACGCCCCATACCCCATTTGATAGACACATAGAACGAGTGGTATAATCTATCCATCAGAATCAGGAGGAAAGATTATGGCTCAGTCGTACAGTATGACCGGATCCATGCTGGGATGGCCGTGGCCGGGACTGTATTTATCTTCTACAAGGTCATAAATAAAGTTCCAGTCGATGACCGTGTCTATGATCCTGAGGAGATGATCCTGCGGCACCATGTCATCCATACAGAACATCTGTATTTGTTCCCTTTTCTTATCCGCATTCTGAGTCATCATAAGTAAAAGTACCGCCTTGATTTTGATATTTCTATTATACCAGAAAAGGGCTTGAAAGTTTTCATATTTACTGGACTTTCAGCTCTTTGAAAAAGAAAAAACCGGGAACCCCGGGACTTTGTCTACAGTCTGGGGCATCGGTTATCAACTGGTGCCTCTTTTTTATTGCAAAATGCAGAGCAAACCTGCAGATAAAATCAATATACAAAATAACCAAAATTTGAGATGGTATTTTGACGAAATGTGCCCGAGAAACGACAGGCGATTTTAGCACCTATCCTATGCCTAAGAAGATTGAACCGACAATGAGGCGTGTACGGGCTTATAGGGCTATATGGCCCTTTTGGAGAGGACTGGGTTTTAGATCATGTTGAAAAATGTTGAAATGTGTGGTAGTATTTTGGTGTTGTCTAACCGATACCCGGCAACGGGAGGAGGTGTCAATGTTGGAGTTTCTTATATCTTTTTTAGTTGCCGTTCTGGGTGGAGTAGCTTGCCACTACATCATCAAATGGTTAGACGGTAGCGACAAA
>CANQTG010000037.1 GCA_947626715.1 uncultured Lachnospiraceae bacterium
AGCATAAACAGATAACGGAGGCTGGCGCTCCACAGCCAATAGCCGCCGCCCAGATTCATGCTGCGGTTCAGCACAAAGGTGGCCGCAAAAAAGAGCGAGGCCAACATCCCCAAGAATACAGATTTTTTCATCATTCATCCCTCCTGAATCAGGATTTTCCATCAAATAAGCGCCGCATTGATGATTTAGCCGATGCGGGTTTGCAGTTCGGTTAGCCGAAAAATCGTTTATGACAGCATTGTCGTCACGGTAATCAGTATCCGGCAGACCGGAAAAAATAAAAGACATCAAAAAAGCAACCGCCCTGACCAAAGTTAAGTCGCTTTTTGACTTGTACTTAACGAGGCAAAACGTTGCTTCACGGTAACGCCTTTTTCCGTAACTCATCCTAGCACCTACCAGCGCTTCCGTCAATAAATTTTTCTGCGCAGAATCCTATTGACTGCTCTATAACAGGAAAACAATGCCTCCTGCCATAAAAGCTGGAGCTGCCCTGCCACGCTCTCCCTTTCAGCCGTCTGTTTCACGAGTCTGTCCATCATCTTGTTACCTTTCTTGTCAATTCCCGCAAGACGCTTTTACGGCTTTTCGATCAGAACTGTATGAAAAGAAATATCGCCGTGATTTCCATATACAACCGTCCCTCTTTGTGTTAAACTGTTTACAGCCGCGTAACATATCACATTCGTAACCGGCGGGCGCGTTATGAGCCATACAAAGCGTAGCGGGGGGGAGTGGATAGAGCGCCGCAGTGCAGGCAGGGAAAGCTTGAAAGCGTTAGGCCGGAGGGCGAGGCGTTTAGTGTTCAGAGAAGACTTTCGGAATCTGTGCAGGGATTGAATCAAAAAATATAAAAATATAGAAAAGTAAGAAGAAAGGCGGTAGAAGTATTATGAGTAAGGTCTGTGTTTTTTTTGCGGAAGGGTATGAAGAGATCGAGGCGCTGACGGTAGTGGATCTGCTGCGCCGCGCGGGAATCGAGACGAAGATGGTGTCCGTGACGGGAGAGAAAAGCGTGACGAGTTCCCATAAGGTAACGGTGGAAACGGACGCTGTGCTTTCGGAGGTGGATTTCTCACAGGTGGATATGATCGTTTTACCGGGCGGTATGCCGGGTACGAAGAATCTGGAAGCCTGCGCGCCGCTGATGGAGCAGGTCGATGCGTTTTACGAAGCGGGGAAATATGTCGCCGCGATCTGCGCCGCGCCAAGTATATTGGGGCATAAAGGGATGCTGAAAGGGAAAACGGCGTGTTCTTTTCCTGAATTTGAATCGCATTTGGAAGGAGCGCAGGTTTCGAAGCGCAGCGTAGAGAAGGACGGGAAGATCATCACGGCAAGAGGAATGGGCTGCGCGATCGATTTCGGTCTGGCGATCGTGGCGGAATTTCTCGGGCAGGAGCGCGCGGACGCTCTGGCGGAAAAGATCGTGTACCGCGGATAGAAACAGATAGAAAAAGGATACGGGGAAATCTTCCATATAATAATAAGGAAGCCGTATAAAAGGAAGCTGCATAAAAGGAAGCCGCTGCGCCTTTCTCTGATCAAGGCCCGCCTGCGAGTCTTGGCGTGGGATCCGGGTCTGCTTTCGCGGACGTTTTCTGATCCGAATCTCTGCGCCTCCCTCGCGGAGCGTATATCAGATAAAAGCGATAGCGGCTTCCGTTTTGTTTTGCGATACTGCAATCTACGATGAGAGGGGATCGGCCTCTAGCTTCCTGTTTTCGATCGTATCGGTTATGAGCTGGCGCATTTCGTTTTTTTCCTTTCCGAGCGCAAAGGCCAGCTCGGAATAGAGGCTGTCCTCGGCCAGCTTAAAATATCTCTCGTCGGTAGCGGTGCTCTTTTTCCCCTGCTCGGTCCTTTGCTTTCTCCGCATATAGAGATTCTTGATGATACTGACAAGAGCCGCAGGCTCGCAGCTTTGTATGGCCTCCTTATAAGCCTGCTCGCGGAGCTTGTCGTTTGCGATCCAAGCGGCCTCTACCTTTGGGATATTCTGAATGACGTTCCAAGCTTCTTCATCGGTCAGTACTTTTCTGAGACTATGCTCCGCGGTATCCGTGGGTACATATAATTTGGAATTTTTGTTTTCCAGAGGAATCAGGAGATAGTATAATCTGTCCTTATCTGCATTTGGCAGATCCAGCTGCAGAATGTCTTCGATTCGGCATATGCCGTTATGCGCTTTTATCACATAGTCCCCGATCTCAAACACATGAATCACTCCTTTTCGGTATGCTGCCGGTGTTTTTGCTGTCTTTGTAATCATTTTAACATAAAAATCCTGAAAAAATCAAAGGGATTTTTTACATTATTTGCTATCTGCGCCTCCGACAGGGCGGGGGTGGGAAAGCAATTTATCGAATTAAAGAGGTAACATGTTAGCATATTGAAACGCGGGATATTGACGGGCACCAGTTTCCTATATTATAATGGTACTCGATGTGATTTTGAACAAAAGAAGTAAAAGAGGAGAATTATTATGAATGGTTCAATTATCTGGGTACTGGCGGCGTTTGTGATCTATCTGGCCTTTATGGTCGTGATCGGCGTACTCTATGCCAAAAAGAATGCGAACGCGGCGGATTATTTTCTGGGAGGCAGAAAGCTGAGCGGCGCTGTGGCGGCGCTGTCGGCGCAGGCTTCCGATATGAGCGGCTGGCTGCTGATGGGCCTGCCGGGCTCTGTCTATGCGTTTGGTACGGGACAGGCATGGATCGCGATCGGCCTGTTTATCGGGACGGTGTGCAACTGGCTCTTTATCTCAAAGAGGCTGCGCAGGTATACGATACGTGCGAATAATTCCCTGACGCTGCCGACTTATTTTGAGAATCGGTTTCATGATAAGAAAAGAGTGCTGCTGTTTATCTCTTCGCTGACGATCGTTATTTTCTTCTTGGTCTATACGGCGTCCGCGCTGGCGGCGGGCGGGAAATTGTTTACCTCCGTATTCGGCGTGGATTATATGGTGGCTCTTACGATCGGTGCGGCGGTCATTCTGATCTATACGTTTATGGGCGGCTTTTTGGCGGTCTGCACGACGGATTTCATACAGGGGACGCTGATGTTGGTAGCGCTTTTAGTCGTGCCGCTTGCAGCTTATGGCATAATCGGCGGCGCGAACATCACCGGCACGCTGGAAGCGAGCGGCGTGAGCGGCGGCGCTTCGGCCTATCTGAGTCTTTTTTATAACGACGGAAAGCCTTACGATCTTGTCTCCATCATCTCGCAGGTCGCATGGGGGCTGGGATACTGCGGTATGCCGCATATTCTGGTGCGCTTTATGGCGGTCAAGGACGAGAAGGAGCTGAATAAATCCAAAGGTATTGCGATCGTATGGGTAGCGCTTTCGCTAGGCTTTGCCTGCGTGATTGGCGTACTGGGGCGCGCTTATCTGCACCCTGAGCTTTTGTCAGGCGGCGAGGAAGAAAAGGTATTTATCGAGATGATCATCAAGATGTTTACCTCGGATTATCATCTGCCGATCTTAGGCGGCCTGTTCCTCTGCGGGATCCTTGCGGCGATCATGTCTACGGCAGATTCCCAGCTCCTTGTCAGCGCTTCGAGCGTGGCGGAGGATATCTACCGGGGCGTTTTAAAGCGGGATGCGGACGACCGCACCGTCCTGAGGATGAGCCGGATCACCGTGTTTGTGATCGCGATACTGGCGTATATCATAGCGTTGGATCCGAACAGCTCGATCATGGGGCTGGTATCGAACGCATGGGCGGGACTGGGCGCTGCGTTCGGGCCGACGGTGCTGCTGTCGCTTTTCTGGAAGCGGACGAATTTTCAGGGAGCGGTCGCAGGGATCGCAGCGGGCGCGCTGACGGTCATTGTATGGGATTATATCCCGCTTGTCGGCGGGCAGACGCTGGGTACGGTAACGGGGCTGTATTCTCTGGCGATCGGGTTTGCCCTGAGCCTTTTGGCGATCGTTATCGTGAGCTTTCTTACGCCGCCGCCGTCGGACGAGATCCTACAGGAGTTTGACGACGTGGTAAATAACCGGAATATCGAGATGTAGGCTGGGGACATAAGATGAGACTGGAATTGGCGGATATCCTGTTTGCGGTCGTATTGTTATTGGGCTTTGCCCTTCTTGTTCTGTGGGGGGGGCGGCGGCCGGCCGTATGGACAGAGCGTGGATCAGAGACGAATTTGAATCGACTGCGCGGCGTTTTTGCGCTAGAGATCATCATAGGACATGTAATACGATATGAAGCGACGCTCTTATACCCTATGGGGAAATTTATGATCATTTCTGTCGCGTTTTTCTTCTTTGTATCCGCTCTTGGAATGGTGAGATCGTTCCATGGAAAAGAAGATTATCTGACGCATTTTCTGGCGCCCAGAGCGGGATATCTGTTGTGTCTGGCTGTCTTGGTCTATCTGATTAATGCCGCGGCGGATTTCCTGCTGCCGTGGGAACTGGGATATCTGGATAGGAACGGAAATGTTGTTTCGAAATTTTTGTCGGAGACAAACTGGTATATCTGGTGGCAGATACTTTTCTATCTTTTATTCTATATGGCGTATCGTTATCTGAAAAAGGGCAGGATCGCCGCGGTTGCGGCGGCGACGCTTGTGCTGACCACGGCGGCGTTTTTAAATGGATGGCGGGAAGGGTTTTATGCCAGCGAGATGGGGTTTGCCGCCGGTCTGCTGTATGGAGAGTACTGTGAGAAATGCCATGCGTTTCTGCATTCGGGCAGGGGAAAATGTCTGACCGTTATACTGGCCGGCGCGGGTCTGAGCAGCCTGCTTTTGGGGACGGACAGTCTGCTGGGCATGGTGTATCTGCGAAATATCATGTGTCTGGGCGGCATTGCCGTCCTGCTGTTCATTACGGACAGCTTCTGTTTTGATAACAGGGCGATACGCTTTTTGGGCAGGTATTCTGTTGAATTGTATCTGCTTCAGTTTGTATTTTTGAGGATAACGGAGGCGGTCGGCTGGGATTATAAGATACGGATCCCGGCGGTGCTTTTGGGAACGGCAGCCGCATCGCTTGCTCTGCATCCGGTATTTGTTCTGCTGAGAAAGAAGATCCGGCAGGCCGCCCCATAAGCCAAAACGATAAAAATCCATCTTTTTATAAAAAAATGCTTGCAATCCGGCGAGACAACATGTATACTAACAAGTGCTGTGGCATTGATAGCGATGAAGCGTGAGGTTGCTGCCCTTTGTGGCAGGTTTTCCGTGGAGCGAATGTCAAGTTAGGAAACTGACGACAAGTCACTGTACAGGTTACCATGTCTACCGGGGAGTAGAAACGACGTGCAGGTCTTTCAAAAAGGACACACACGGGAGAGTGTACAGTCACCGCTTGTCGTACTTACATCTAAAAGTGCGAAAAGGAGGCGACTTTTTTTATGGCAAGTCAGGTAATGAGAATTACATTAAAAGCTTACGAGCATCAGTTGGTGGATGCTTCTGCCAGAAAAATCATCGAAACAGTGAAAAAGAACGGATCTCAGGTGAGCGGGCCGGTGCCCCTTCCTACCAAAAAGGAAGTGGTCACGATTCTTCGCGCGGTTCATAAGTACAAATATTCCAGAGAGCAGTTCGAGCAGAGGACGCATAAGAGACTGATCGATATTATCTCACCGACGCCAAAGACAGTAGACGCGCTGCAGAGACTGGAAATGCCTGCAGGCGTTTACATCGACATCAAGATGAAGAACAAATAAGACCTCTACTAGTATGAACGGCAGGGCCGTTCCGCTGTAGAACAAACAGGAGGGAAAAGAAAATGAAGAAAGCGATTTTAGCGACAAAAATCGGCATGACGCAGATCTTCGATCAGGACGGCACACTGATCCCGGTAACGGTGCTTCAGGCGGGCCCCTGCGTGGTGACGCAGGTAAAGACCCCGGACAACGACGGTTACAGCGCCGTACAGGTCGGATTTGTGGATAAGAAAGAAAAGATCATCAACAAGGATAAGGGCGGCAAAAAAGAAGTGATCCACAGGCATGGGGTAAATAAGCCTCTTCAGGGACATTTCGCGAAGGCCGGCGTCAGCGCTAAGAGATATATCAGGGAGTTAAAGCTTGAAAATGCGCAGGACTATGCGCCGGGCAGCGAGATCAAGGCGGATATCTTTGCGGAGGGAGACCGGATAGACGCGACGGCGATCTCCAAAGGCAAGGGCTTTCAGGGCGCGATCAAGAGACACGGACAGCACAGGGGTCCCATGACGCACGGTTCCAAATTCCATCGTCATCAGGGTTCCAACGGCGCATGTTCTTCTCCGAGCAAGGTGTTTAAGGGAAAAGGTATGCCGGGACATATGGGCTGCGTAAGAGTTACGGTTCAGAATCTGAGCGTTGTCAGAGTTGATGCGGAGAAGAATCTGCTTCTGGTAAAGGGCGCGGTGCCGGGGCCCAGAAAAGGGCTGGTAACAATCAAAGAGACTACGAAAGTAGAAGCATAATTCCCGATGGAAGGAGGATCACGCAGATGGCAAACGTATCTGTTTACAATATGGAAGGCAAAGAGGTCGATAAGATCGATCTAAGCGATGCGATATTCGGCGTTGAGATCAACGAGCATCTGGTGCATATGGCGGTCGTTGCGCAGCTCGCGAACAAACGTCAGGGAACGCAGAAGGCAAAGACGCGTTCCGAGGTTTCCGGCGGCGGAAGAAAGCCGTGGAGACAGAAAGGGACCGGCCACGCGAGACAGGGCTCGACTAGGGCTCCGCAGTGGAAGGGCGGCGGCGTCGTATTCGCCCCGGTTCCGAGAGACTATTCGATCCGATTAAATAAGAAAGAAAAAAGGCTCGCCCTTAAGTCCGTTCTGACCAGCAGGGTCGAGGAGAATAAGCTGATCGTACTCGACGAGCTCAAGTTCGACGAGATCAAGACCAAAAACTTTAAGAAGGTCATGGATAATCTGAACGTAAAGAAAGGGCTCGTGGTACTGGCGGAAAATGATAAAAACGTCGTAATGTCCGCAAGGAATCTTTACGGTATCAATACCGCGCTTACAAGCACAATCAATGTGTACGATATCCTCAAGGGTGATACGCTCATCCTGACAAAGGATGCGGTAAAACAGATCGAGGAGGTGTATGCATAATGGCAACGATCCAATATTATGACGTAATTCTCAAACCGGTGATCACAGAAAAGAGCATGGCCGGCATGAGCGAGAAGAAATATACGTTTCTTGTCCATACGGAAGCGAATAAGGCGCAGATCAAGGAAGCCGTGGAAAAGATGTTCGAGGGGACAAAGGTAAAAAAGGTCAACACGATGAACATTCCGGGCAAGAAAAAGAGACGCGGCGCAGTCGTCGGCAGGACGGCAAAGACCAAGAAGGCGATCGTCCAGCTCACACAGGACAGCAAGGAGATCGAGATATTCACGGGCCTTTGATAAGGCGCTGCGACCGGAGCGGGGCGCGATAAGGCCGCCCTCGCAGATATGCACAGTAAAGTGCGATAAGAAAACGACAATCGAAAGGAGAAATCATAATGGGAATCAAGACATATAACCCATATACACCTTCCAGAAGAAATATGACAGGCTCCGACTTCGCCGAGATCACCAAGAAAACTCCCGAAAAAAGCCTGCTCGTTTCTCTGAAGAAAAATTCCGGACGTAATAATCAGGGTAAGATCACCGTAAGGCACCGCGGGGGCGGCAACAGGAGAAAATACAGGCTCGTCGATTTTAAGAGACGTAAGGACGGGATCCCGGCGACGGTGATCGGGATCGAATACGATCCGAACAGAAGCGCAAACATCGCGCTGATCTGCTATGCGGACGGCGAGAAATCCTATATCCTTGCCCCGGAAGGGCTGACGGACGGCATGAAGGTCATGAACGGGCCGGAAGCCGAGGTGAGGATCGGCAACTGCCTTCCTTTATCCGAGATCCCGGTCGGTACACAGCTCCACAACATTGAGCTGTATCCCGGAAAGGGCGGCCAGATGGTACGCAGCGCAGGCAACAGCGCGCAGTTAATGGCAAAAGAGGGAAAATACGCAACGTTAAGGCTTCCTTCGGGCGAGATGAGAATGGTTCCTCTTGTCTGCCGCGCAACGGTCGGCATTGTGGGGAACGGAGACCATAATCTGATCAATATCGGTAAAGCGGGACGTAAGCGTCATATGGGTATCAGGCCGACGGTCCGCGGTTCCGTTATGAACCCGAACGACCATCCGCACGGCGGCGGCGAGGGCAAGACCGGGATCGGACGTCCGGGCCCGAGTACACCGTGGGGCAAACCAGCTCTTGGCTTAAAGACCAGAAAGAAAAAGAAACAGTCTGATAAGCTGATTGTAAGAAGACGCGACGGCAAAGCGATCAAGTAATCGATATCAGATGGAAGGCGACTTACCAGTCCCCATCTGATTGCGCTCCGCGAGGGATACACAGAGATTCGGATCAGAGGATGTCTGCCAGAGCAGGCCCCGGATCTCGCGCCAAGACTCGCGAGCGAGTCTTGAATAATAGGAGGAATTAAAATGGCTAGATCATTAAAAAAAGGACCGTTCGCAGACGAGAGCCTGCTGAAAAAGGTGGACGCCCTCAATGCATCGGGACAGAAGCAGGTAATCAAGACATGGTCCCGCCGTTCCACAATTTTTCCGTCTTTTGTGGGACATACGTTTGCGGTGCACGACGGGAGAAGGCATGTGCCGGTCTATGTAACGGAAGATATGGTTGGACATAAGCTCGGGGAATTTGTTGTTACGAGAACCTATAGAGGACACGGGAAAGATGAGAAGAAGTCCAAAGTAAGATAATTTTGAAAGGAGGTTTCCATTCATGGCAAAAGGACATAGAAGTCAGATCAAAAGAGAAAGAAATGCGAACAGGGATACCAGACCGTCGGCAAAGTTATCTTACGCGAGGGTATCCGTTCAGAAAGCATGTTTTGTTTTAGACGCCATCAGGGGCAAAGACGTACAAACGGCGCTGGGAATCTTGGAATACAATCCCCGTTATGCTTCCAGCCTCATCAAAAAGCTGCTGGAATCCGCGATCGCGAACGCCGAAAATAACAACGGCATGAACAAGGATAATCTTTATGTCGCGGAGTGCTATGCGAATAAAGGGCCTACGATGAAGAGAATAAGACCGAGGGCACAGGGCAGAGCTTACAGGATTGAGAAGAGAATGAGCCACATTACCGTTGTGCTCGATGAAAGATAGGAGGAAAGATCATGGGACAGAAAGTTAATCCTCACGGCCTGAGAGTTGGTATTATCAAAGATTGGGATTCCAGATGGTATGCTTCTGATAAGGAATTTTCGGAGTATCTGGTAGAAGATTACAATATCAGGAAATACCTGAAAAAGAAATTGTTCAATGCGGGCATTTCCAAGATCGAGATCGAAAGAGCCTCCGACCGCGTAAAGGTGATCATCTACACCGCGAAGCCGGGCGTCGTGATCGGCAAGGGCGGCGCTGAGATCGAAGTGACGAAGAAAGAGCTTGCAAAGCTGACGGATAAAAAGGTGCTGGTCGATATCAAGGAGATCAAGAGGCCCGATAAGGATGCCCAGCTCGTTGCGGAGAATATCGCGCAGCAGCTTGAGAACCGCGTATCCTTCCGCCGCGCGATGAAATCCTGCATGGGAAGGACTATGAAGGCGGGCGCGCTCGGTATCAAGACCTGCGTATCCGGCCGTCTTGGCGGCGCGGATATGGCGCGTACGGAATTTTACAGCGACGGTACGATCCCGCTTCAGACGCTTCGTGCCGATATTGAATACGGATTCGCAGAGGCAGACACCACATATGGCAAGGTCGGTGTTAAGGTATGGATTTACAAGGGTGAGGTACTTCCTACCAAAGGAAACAAGGAAGGGAGCGATAAATAATGTTAATGCCAAAAAGAGTAAAACGTCGTAAACAGTTCCGTGGTTCCATGGCAGGCAAAGCTACGAGAGGCAATACGATCACTTACGGTGAATACGGTATCGTGGCGACGGAACCGTGCTGGATCAAATCGAATCAGATCGAGGCGGCCCGTATCGCCATGACGCGTTATATCAAGCGTGGCGGACAGGTCTGGATCAAGATCTTTCCCGATAAGCCCGTAACGGCAAAACCGGCGGAAACCCGTATGGGCTCCGGCAAGGGCACTCTGGAATACTGGGTGGCGGTAGTAAAACCGGGACGCGTTATGTTTGAGATCTCCGGCGTAGCGGAAGAGACGGCGAAAGAAGCGTTACGTCTTGCGACACATAAGCTTCCATGTAAATGTAAAATCGTTTCAAAGGCAGACTTGGAAGGCGGTGCATCAAATGAAAACTAAGAAGTATGTAGAAGATTTAAAGGCAAAATCGGCTTCGGAACTGGCGCAGGAGCTGGTAGCTGCGAAAAAAGAACTTTTCAATTTGAGATTCCAGAACGCGACGAATCAGCTGGATAATACGGCGAGGATCAGGGAAGTCAGAAAGAATATCGCCCGTATCCAGACGGTGATTACTGAAAAAAGTAAGGCGGAGGCGTAGGACTTAATGTAAGTTAAGTGCAGAAAGGAGAATCACAGTGGAAAGAAATTTGAGAAAAACCCGTGTTGGTAAGGTTGTCAGCAATAAAATGGATAAAACGATCGTTGTCGCGGTGGAAAATCATGTGAAGCATCCGCTCTATAAGAAGATCGTAAAGAAGACCTATAAGCTGAAAGCGCATGACGAGAACAACGAATGCAGCATCGGCGATACTGTAAGGGTTATGGAAACGAGACCGATTTCCAAAGAGAAACGTTGGAGACTCGTCGAGATCGTAGAAAAGGTGAAATAGTTTTCAGGGATAGAAGATAGAAGGAGAATTGGCATGATACAACAGGAAAGCAGACTGAAGGTCGCTGACAATACCGGTGCGAAAGAGCTCCTGTGCATCCGGGTTGTAGGCGGTTCTACAAGAAGATATGCAAATATAGGCGATGTGATCGTCGCTACCGTCAAGGATGCAACGCCCGGCGGTGTTGTTAAAAAAGGCGATGTCGTAAAAGCCGTAGTTGTACGTACTGCAAAGGGCGCCCGCCGCAAGGACGGCTCTTATATCAAATTTGACGAAAACGCTGCTGTTATCATTAAAGAGGATAAGACTCCCAGAGGAACCCGTATTTTTGGACCAGTAGCAAGAGAGCTCCGTGAAAAACAGTTTATGAAAATTGTTTCTCTGGCTCCGGAAGTATTATAAGGAGGTGCCGTTATGTCTACAATGAAGATCAAAAAGGGCGATAGGGTAAAGGTGATCGCCGGAAAAGATAATGGCAAGGAAGGAAAGGTCATTTCTGTTGACAGAAAGAAAAATAGAGTGTTGGTAGAAGGCGTGAATATCATCACGAAGCATATGAAGCCTTCCGTGGCGAACCAAAACGGCGGGATCGTCCAGAAGGAGGCCCCCATCGACGCTTCAAACGTCATGTATGTCCATAAGGGCAAGGCGACGAGGATCGGATTCCGGTACGAGAACGACAAAAAAGTGCGTTTCGCGAAATCCACAGGTGAAACGATCGATTAAGGCAAGGAAGGAGGGCTATAGAAGTGAGCAGACTGAAAACGCAGTATAAAGACGAGATCATAGACGCTATGATCAAAAAGTTTGGATATAAAAACGTAATGGAAGTGCCGAAGCTTGAAAAGATCGTTATCAATATGGGCGTTGGCGAAGCGAAGGACAATGCAAAGGTATTAGAGTCCGCGGTAGGGGATCTGGAAAAGATCACGGGACAGAAGCCCGTGGTCACGAAAGCGAAAAAATCCGTCGCAAACTTCAAAATCAGAGAGGGTATGTCGATCGGCTGCAAGGTGACGCTGCGCGGCGAAAAAATGTATGAGTTCGCAGACCGCCTGATCAATCTGGCGCTGCCCCGCGTGCGTGATTTCCACGGCGTAAATCCCGATTCGTTCGACGGCAGAGGCAATTATGCGCTGGGTATCAAGGAGCAGCTTATTTTCCCCGAGATCGAATATGACAAGGTCGATAAGGTAAGAGGCATGGATGTGATCTTCGTCACGACGGCTAAGACCGACGAAGAGGCGCGCGAATTATTGAGATTATTCAACATGCCGTTTGCAAAATAAAAGGAGGTAAATTCATGGCTAAGACAGCAATGAAGGTCAAACAGCAGCGCAAACAGAAATTCTCTACAAGGGAATACAACCGCTGCAAAATCTGTGGTCGTCCACATGCATATTTACGGAAATACGGAATCTGCAGAATTTGCTTCCGTGAATTAGCGTATAAAGGCCAGATTCCGGGTGTGAAAAAGGCAAGCTGGTAAGAATCGGGGCCTTTGGGCTCGGAGATGTGTCTACGAACACAGACAGAAATCAAGGAGGTAAATCTAAATGACAATGAGCGATCCTATTGCAGATATGCTTACAAGAATCCGTAACGCAAATACTGCAAAACATGATACCGTAGATGTTCCTTCTTCTAAGATGAAACTGGCGATTGCGCAGATCCTTTTAGACGAAGGTTATATCAAGAAATTTGACATTGTGGAAGACGGCAGCTTTAAGACGATCCGCATTACTTTGAAATACGGCGCAGATAAGAACGAAAAGATCATTACCGGCTTAAAGAGGATCTCCAAACCCGGACTGCGCGTGTACGCGGGCAAGGACGATATGCCGAAGGTGCTCGGCGGGCTCGGCGTCGCGATCGTTTCCACCAATCAGGGCGTTATCACGGATAAGAAGGCGAGAGAGCTCCAAATCGGCGGAGAAGTGCTTGCTTTTGTATGGTAAGGACGGATACGCGCAGGGACGGCTGCGGCCGTCTTACAGGTTCCTATAAATCATGGATTCTATATCCAAAACGGATCATATAGCAAAACAGGAGGTACGGGCATGTCACGGATAGGAAGAATGCCAATCGCAATCCCCGCGGGTGTGACTGTGGAGATCGCAGAAAATAATAAAGTGACTGTAAAGGGCCCCAAAGGGACTCTTGAGAGGGTATTACCCGCTGAAATGGAGATTAAATTAGAGGGAGAGACCGTCGTCGTTTCCAGACCGAACGATTTAAAGAAGATGAAATCGCTGCACGGCCTTACGAGGACGCTGATCCACAATATGGTGGTCGGCGTGACGCAGGGGTATGAGAAGAAGCTGGAAGTGAACGGCGTAGGATACAGAGCGGCAAAAGCCGGTAAGAAACTGACCTTATCTTTGGGATATTCCCATCCGGTAGAAATGGAAGACCCGGAAGGCATTGAGACGGTTCTTGACGGACAGAACGTGATCATCGTCAAAGGCATTGACAAGGAAAAAGTCGGTCAATTCGCTGCGGAGATCAGGGACAAGAGGAGACCGGAGCCTTATAAGGGCAAGGGGATCAAGTACGCGGACGAAGTGATCAGACGGAAAGTCGGCAAGACCGGTAAGAAATAAAAGATAAGGAGAGTGTGAAAATGGTTAAGAAAGAATCGAGAGCGAAAATTCGCGTGAAGAAACATAAAAAGATACGTAACCGTTTCAGCGGCACTGCGGAAAGACCGCGTCTTGCGGTGTTCAGAAGCAATCAGCACATGTATGCTCAGATCATTGACGATACCGCCGGCAATACGCTGGTAGCTGCTTCTACGCTTGAAAAGGATGTAAAGGCGGAGCTGGAAAAGACCAATAACGTCGAGGCGGCGGCATATCTTGGGACCGTGATCGCGAAGAAGGCGCTCGAGAAGGGGATCAAGGAAGTCGTTTTTGACAGAGGCGGTTTTATATATCATGGAAAGATCGCAGCGTTAGCCGAGGCGGCCAGAGAAGCCGGCTTGGAATTCTAGGAAAGGAAGAAGGAAAGCATGAAGAATACAATCATAGATGTAAGCCAGTTGGAGTTAAGTGATAAGGTCGTTGCGATCAAGCGCGTAACAAAGACGGTAAAGGGCGGACGTAACATGCGATTCACGGCGCTTGTCGTAGTGGGCGACGGCAACGGACATGTGGGAGCCGGACTGGGCAAAGCTGTGGAAATTCCGGAAGCGATCCGTAAAGGGAAAGAGGACGCGATGAAGCATATCATTACCGTAGCGCTTGACGAGAACGCCTCCATTACACATGACTTTATCGGGAAATACGGCGCTGCGAGCGTGCTCTTAAAGAGGGCTGCCGCAGGTACCGGTATCATTGCGGGGGGCCCCGCGCGTAACGTGTGCGAGCTTGCGGGTATCAAGAATATCCGTACGAAATGTCTGGGCTCCAACAACAAGCAGAATGTTGTGCTTGCGACGATCGAGGGTCTGCGCCAGTTAAAGACTCCTGAAGAGGTGGCAAGAAACCGCGGGAAATCGATCGAAGAGATTTTAGCATAAGTTAGCATAAGGAGGAGACTACAATGGCAGATACATTAAAGGTCACGCTGGTGAAATCTCCTATCGGCGCAGTTCCGAAGCATAGAAGGACCGTTGAGGCACTGGGGCTTCGCAAGCTCAATAAGACGGTGGAGCTGCCTGATAACGATGCGACCAGAGGTATGATCAAACAGGTAGAATATTTGGTAAAGGTAGAAAAGGCATAAGGAGGTGTCAGTATGGATTTATCGAATTTAAGACCGGCGGAAGGGTCTAAGCACAGCGATAATTTCAGACGCGGCCGCGGACACGGTTCGGGAAACGGAAAGACGGCCGGCAAGGGCCATAAGGGTCAGAAGGCCCGTTCGGGCGCGCCGAGGCCGGGGTTTGAAGGCGGTCAGATGCCGTTATACAGACGTATCCCCAAAAGAGGCTTTAAGAACAGAAATACGAAGGAGATCGTCGCGATCAATCTGACGGCGCTGGAGCGCTTTGAGGACGGCGCGGCCGTCGACGTGGAAGCGCTGATAGCCGCAGGCGTTATCAAGAATCCCAGAGACGGGGTCAAGATTCTCGGAAACGGAGAACTTACGAAGAAGCTGACGGTTCAGGCAAATGCGTTCAGTGCATCTGCAAAGGAAAAAATTGAGGCGCTTGGCGGGACAGCAGAGGTGATTTAATGCTCACAACACTGAAAAATGCGTTTAAAGTCAAGGAAATCCGAAAAAAGATCTTTTTTACGTTTCTCATGCTGGTCGTGATCCGTATCGGCTCGCAGCTTCCGATACCGGGCGTGAACAGGCATTATTTTCAGGACTGGTTCGCGGCGCAGACGGGAGATGTCTTTAGCTTTTTTGACGCCTTTACAGGCGGTTCCTTCCTGAATATGTCGGTGCTCGCGCTGAACATTACGCCGTACATTACCTCTTCGATCATTATCCAGCTCCTTACGATAGCGATTCCTAAGCTGGAGGAGATGCAGAAGGACGGCGAGGACGGAAGAAAGAAGCTGGTAGCGCTGACCCGTTACGTGACGATCGCGCTCGCGCTGATCGAGTCCGTCGCGATGGCGGTCGGCTTTGGCCGTTCCGGGCTTTTGGAAGAGTACAACGCGATCAACGTCATTTCCGTTATATGCGCGCTTGTCGCGGGCAGCGCGTTCCTGATGTGGATCGGCGAGCGGATCACGGAAAACGGCATTGGGAACGGGATCTCTATCGTACTGGTGATTAATATCATTTCAAGGCTCCCTCAGGATTTCAGCGGGCTTTATCAGCAGTTCGTAAAGGGGAAATCCATAGCGGTGGGCGTTGTCTCCGCGCTGGTCATACTGGCGATCGTGATCGGTATGGTGGTGCTGGTGATCCTCTTAAACGACGGTACGCGAAAGATCCCGGTGCAGTATGCCAAAAAGATTCAGGGAAGAAAAATGCTGGGCGGACAGTCGGCGAATATTCCCTTAAAGATCAATACGGCGGGCGTGATCCCGATCATCTTTGCCTCTTCGCTTATGCAGTTCCCGATCATCATCTGCTCGTTTCTGGGCTATCAGGGGACCGGTATCTGGGGAGAGATCTTAAAAGGATTAAATTCAGGAAACTGGTGCAATCCCAGCCAGCTTAAATATTCGATCGGTCTGGCTGTATATGTGGTTTTGGTTATTTTCTTCGCATATTTCTATACTTCGATTACCTTTAATCCGTTGGAGATTGCGAACAACATGAAAAAGCAGGGCGGTTTTATACCGGGTATCAGGCCGGGGAAACCGACAAGCGATTATCTTTCCAAAATTTTGCATTATATCATATTCATCGGCGCGTGCGGGCTTACGATCGTAGCGGTCATTCCGTATTTCTTTAACGGCGTCTTCCACGCAAGCGTTTCCTTTGGCGGAACGAGCCTGATCATCATTGTCAGCGTCGTCCTCGAGACGATTAAGCAGGTAGAATCGCAAATGCTGGTCCGCAATTACAAAGGGTTTTTAAATGATTGATCCTGAAAATGGCCGAGGCTGGGACAGGGCGGAAGCGCACTGTCCCTGTACTTGCCTTTTTATCAGGGCCGTTATCCGATTGGGAGGAAGGATAGAATGAAGATTATTATGTTAGGCGCTCCGGGGGCCGGGAAAGGGACGCAGGCCAAGATGATCGCGGATCGGTACGGGATCCCGCATGTTTCTACCGGAGATATTTTCAGAGCGAATATAAAAGAGGGTACGGAGCTTGGAAAAGAAGCGAAGACCTATATGGATAAAGGGCTTTTGGTGCCGGATGAGCTGACCGTGAAGATCCTGCTCGATCGGGTGGCGAAAGACGACTGTAAAAACGGATATGTGCTGGACGGTTTCCCGCGGACGATCCCGCAGGCGCAGGTGCTGGATAAGGCCCTTGCGGAGATCGGGGATAGGATCGACTATGCGATCGACGTAGACGTGCCGGATGAGAATATCATAAAGAGAATGTCGGGCAGACGCGCATGTCTTTCCTGCGGCGCAACGTATCACATCGTACATATTCCGCCTAAGAAGGAAGGAATATGCGACAGGTGCGGAAAAGAGCTCGTGCTGCGTGACGACGACAAGGAGGAGACGGTGAAAAAGCGTCTGGACGTGTACCATGCGCAGACGCAGCCGCTGATCGAATTTTATACCGAAAAGGGCGTATTGAAAACGGTGGACGGCACCGTGGATATGCAGGATGTGTTCGCGGCGATCGTAAGGATCTTAGGAGAATAGAGATGGCTGTATCGATTAAATCCGCTAGGGAGATCGAATTGATGCGGGAGTCCTGCAGGCTGTTGGAAGACGTATTTGCAAGGCTGGAAGAGATCGTAAGGCCCGGTATCAGTACGAAGGAGATCGACAGAGCCGGGGAAAGGCTGATCAGGTCGCACGGCTGCGAGCCGAATTTCCTGAATTATAACGGCTATCCAGCTTCTATCTGCGTTTCCGTCAACGACGAGGTGGTGCATGGGATCCCCCATGTGTCGCATATCCTTCAGGAGGGCGATATCGTCAGTCTGGACGCGGGACTGATCTATAAGGGGTATCATTCCGATATGGCGAGGACCTTTGGCGTGGGCGAGATCGCGCCGGACGCCAAACGGCTGATCCAAGTGACGAGGCAGAGCTTTTTTGAGGGGATCAAAATGGCGTATGCCGGAAACCATCTGCACGATATCTCGAATGCGATCGACCGCTATGTTACGCCCTACGGCTATGGGATCGTCAGGGATCTGGTGGGGCACGGGATCGGCTCCAAACTCCATGAGGATCCGCAGATCCCTAATTTCGCGCAGAAGAGAAAGGGCATAAGGCTCGTGCCGGGTATGACGCTGGCGATCGAGCCGATGATCAATATGGGACGGGCGGACGTGGAGTGGCTGGACGACGACTGGACCGTGGTAACGCAGGACGGCTCCCTCTCCGCGCATTATGAGAATACCGTGCTGATCACGGACGGAGAGCCCGAGATCCTGACGATGAGCGGGAAATGTGAATAGGGGTTTAAGGCATGAAGGGAATGTTTGCCATATCGAGGGCCGGACACGATAAGGGGAAGCTGTATATCATATTGGAAGAGGATGAAGAATATGTATATCTGTCGGACGGCCGCTTAAAGACAGTAGACGCACCCAAAAAGAAAAAGAAAAAGCATATTCAGATCATAAAAAAGACGGATGAAAAGATTTCTTTCTATATAGAAGAAAAAGAGCAGATCAGAAATGAAGATGTGAAACGTGCGATCTGGGAGTATGAGCACAGGGCGATTTAGGAGGGAAAAGATGTCAAAAGCCGATGTTATTGAAATCGAAGGCACCGTAGTGGAAAAACTGCCGAATACGATGTTTCAGGTAGAGCTGGAAAACGGTCACAGGGTACTTGCCCATATCAGCGGCAAGCTCAGACAGAATTTTATTCGTATCCTGCCGGGAGATAAAGTCACATTGGAGCTGTCTCCCTATGATCTGACAAAGGGCAGAATCATCTGGAGAGATAAATAGACGCCTGACGGGGCGGCTGCTTACGCCCGCTTTGGAGAGATTCCCGAAAGATAGTAGTTTACAGGCAAAAGCTGCTTGCAAATTGCGATATACCATGTTATAATGTAAAACGGTCTTTTTTGAAAGGAGGGTTCACGGTGAAGGTCAGATCATCAGTAAAGCCTATTTGCGAAAAATGCAAGGTGATTAAAAGAAAAGGAACGATCAGGATTATCTGTGAAAATCCGAAGCACAAGCAGAGACAGGGATGATACGCTTTCTTGTCACATTTTTATGTACGGCTGCGGGGTATCCGCCGGGATATCCTGATTTAAATAATTGAACGTAGATGAGCCTACGGGAGATTACATTTGATACCGTTTTATCCGCCGAGGGCGCGGAGCGGAAACGCCGCGCAGGCAAGATGGAACGGAGGCCGGACAGAAGTCTGGTGGTGTGGGAGACCATACCCAATCAAACAGTAACTGTAGAGATACCGGAACGATCCGGTATACGGAATGGAGGAAACAAAAAATGGCTCGTATCGCAGGTGTTGACTTACCAAGAGACAAACGTGTGGAGATCGGTTTGACTTATATCTACGGCATCGGCAGAGTAAGTTCAAACAAGATCCTTGCGGCGGCGAATGTTAATCCTGACACTCGTGTCAGAGAACTGACCGATGAAGAGGTAAAGCGGATCAGTGAGATCATTGCCGACGGCTACATGGTGGAAGGCGATCTCAGACGCGAAGTTGCTCTTAATATCAAGAGGCTTCAGGAGATCGGCTGCTACAGGGGGATCCGCCACAGGAAGGGACTTCCCGTGCGCGGTCAGAAAACAAAGACGAACGCAAGAACCAGAAAAGGCCCTAAGAGGACGGTAGCGAATAAGAAGAAGTAAAGAAACAGGAAACAAAGAGTGAAAGGTGAAAGTAGGTTAGTTTAAGATGGCGAAAAAGGTTGCAAAGAAAGTAACAAAAAAGCGTGTAAAGAAAAACGTTGAACGTGGACAGGCACATATTCAGTCTTCCTTTAACAATACGATCGTCACACTGACGGATATGGAAGGAAACGCTCTGAGCTGGGCGAGTGCCGGTGGTCTGGGATTTAGAGGTTCAAAGAAATCTACTCCTTACGCTGCACAGATGGCGGCAGAGACGGCTACCAAAGCCGCTCTGATCCATGGGTTAAAGACAGTAGACGTTATGGTAAAGGGGCCCGGCTCGGGCCGTGAGGCGGCGATCCGCGCGCTTCAGGCATGTGGGCTGGAAGTGACCAGCATCCGGGACGTGACGCCGGTGCCGCATAATGGCTGCCGCCCGCCTAAGCGCCGTAGAGTCTGACGGCTGGCATGGCGCATAGCCCGCGGGGGCTGCGCAGAGATTCGGATCAGAAGCTGTCTGCGAGGGCAGACCCGGATCCCGCGCCAAGATCCGCTTGCGGGTCTTGAACAAATGAAAGAAACAGGAGATCAAAGTTGGAAGAAGGTACCGCGGTACTGTAAACAATAACAGGAGGAAATAAAAAATGGCAGTAAACAGAGTTCCGATTCTGAAAAGGTGCAGAGCGCTTGGGCTGGAACCGATGTATCTGGGATATGACAAGAAGTCTAACAGGACCAACGCAAGAGCGGGCAAGAAAGTAAGCGAGTACGGCTTACAGCTTCGTGAGAAGCAGAAAGCAAAGTTTATTTATGGAGTGCTGGAGAAGCCCTTCCGTAATTATTACAAAAAAGCCGATCAGGCAAAGGGCATGACGGGTGAAAACCTGATGGTCTTTCTGGAAAGAAGACTGGACAACGTTATCTTCAGACTGGGCTTTGCGAGAACGCGCAGAGAGGCAAGACAGATCGTTGGGCATAAGCATGTGCTGGTAAACGGCAAGTCCGTCAATATCCCTTCCTACAGCGTCAGCGCGGGCGATGTGATCGAGATCAGGGAGAAATCCAAGAGCCTGCAGAGATATAAGGACATCGTCGAGGTGACTGCGGGCAGACTGGTTCCCGAGTGGCTGGAGGCGGATTTAGAGGGATTAAAGGGAACGATAAAGAACCTTCCTACGAGAGAGATGATCGATGTTCCGGTCGATGAAATGCTTATCGTCGAGTTGTATTCTAAATAATAATTGTATCGGCTCATAGCAAGGAGGGTATTGCATGTTCGATTTTGAGAGACCCAACATTGAGGTCGCAGAAATTTCAGAAGACAGAAAGTACGGAAAATTTGTCGTGGAGCCTTTGGAAAGAGGCTATGGCATTACATTAGGAAATTCCCTGAGAAGAATTATGCTCTCTTCCTTACCGGGCGCAGCGGTAAGCCAAGTAAAAATCGACGGCGTTTTGCATGAGTTCAGTTCTATCCCCGCGGTAAAAGAGGATGTAACGGAAATCATTATGAATATCAAGAGCCTTGCGATCAGGAATAACAGCACAGGCAGCGAGCCCAAGACCGCGTATATCGAGTTCGAGGGCGAGGGCGTGGTAAAGGCGTCCGATATTCAGGTGGATCAGGATATCGAGATCTTAAATCCAGACCAGACGATCGCTACTTTGAGCGGCGGAAAAGACAGCAGGCTGAATATGGAGCTGACGATCACCAAAGGCAGGGGATATGTGAGCGCTGAAAAGAATAAGAGCGAAGACCTGCCGATCGGCGTGATCGCGATTGATTCCATCTACACGCCGGTAGAAAGAGTAAATCTTACAGTAGAAAATACCCGTGTTGGACAAATTACAGATTTTGATAAGCTGACATTAGACGTTTATACCAACGGAACCCTTGCTCCGGATGAGGCGGTGAGCCTTGCGGCAAAGGTGTTGAGCGAGCATTTGAGCCTCTTTATCGATCTTTCGGAGAATGCGAGAAGCGCCGAGATCATGATCGAGAAGGAGGACGATGAAAAAGAGAAGGTTCTGGAGATGAGCATTGACGAGCTGGAGCTGTCGGTGCGTTCCTATAACTGCTTAAAGCGCGCCGGTATCAATACGGTGGAGGAACTGACCAACAAGACCTCCGAGGATATGATGAAGGTGCGTAATCTGGGCAGGAAGTCTCTGGAAGAGGTGCTTGCAAAATTAAAAGAGCTTGGACTTCAGTTGAACCCGAGCGAGGAATAAAAAAGATGATTGGCCCTAAGCGGTAAGACCAAAAGGCGCGCAGGGGCGGATTCATGATCAATCAGGTCGCAGATGGGCCGCGGCGCGGCTCTCTGCATGGAACTGTTGTTGTATCCGGTAAGTAAGACCAAAGGGCGTGGCCGGATATCCTGTAAATGGAGGGCATGAAAATGGCAAAATACAGAAAATTGGGCAGAACGTCTTCCCAGAGGAAAGCGCTGCTCAGAAATCAGGTGACGAACCTGCTTTATCACGGCAAGATCATTACGACGGAGGCGAAGGCAAAAGAAGTCCAGAAGATCGCAGAGGGCCTGATTGCGCTGGCGGTAAAGGAAAAGGACAACTTTGAGACCGTCAAGGTAACGGCAAAGGTTCCCAGAAAGGACAAGGACGGCAAGCGCGTAAAGGAAGTAAAGGACGGCAGAAAGGTAACGGTTTACGATGAAGTAGAAAAGGAGATCAAAAAGGATCTGCCGAGCAGGCTTCATGCGAGAAGACAGATGCTGCGTGTATTGTATCCGGTTACGGAGGTTCCCCGGAAAAACGCAGGGAAGAAGAAAAATACCAAAGCGGTCGATATGCCCGCAAAGATGTTTGACGAGATCGCGCCCAAATATACGGATCGTAAGGGCGGCTATACGAGGATCATCAAGATTGGGCAGAGAAAGGGCGACGCTGCGATGCTGGTCGTACTTGAGCTGGTGTAAGGGGTTTTAAAAA
>CANQTG010000038.1 GCA_947626715.1 uncultured Lachnospiraceae bacterium
TCTTGTGCCCGCTTTTATGCGGGCATTTTTATTATAGATTCCTCCGGCAGGAGGAATTTCCTATTATATAAAAAACGTCCCTGACTGCTGTCAAGGACGAGCGATCTGATCGAACCCGCGGTACCACCTTGTTTCATGGGAGACCCATGCGCTTTACAGGATACTGTCATATCCCCGGCAACTGACGTATGCCGCACGTTACGGAATACTCGCCTCCATGATCCGCCGCCTGACGCGCTCCAAGCATTCGCAGGGCGGCCCGCTTTCCTCCGTACCCTCAGCGGCCCATTTGATATCCTGCGTCCTGTCCGGCTCTCACCTGCCCGGGCTCTCTGTGCGTGCACAAATACCGTTATCTCCGCTTCATCGGTTTCAAACTATTATTAATTTAGCACAGGAAAGCGGTATCGTCAATAGGCGTTTCAAAATTTCCGCCCGTGCCGATCCCGTTCTCCTGCCAAACGCCTCTTTATTCGATCCCCAGCACCTTATAGTCCTGCGCTTCGACGGCCTGCTTTAAGGTATCGTCCGCAGTTTCCTGCGTCAAGGTAACGACCGCCGTACCGGCCTCATGGCTGACGACGGCTTCGCTCACCTCCGACAGAGCCTCTAACGCCTTCTTGACTCTCGCCTCGCAGTGTCCGCACATCATACCCTCGATTTTCAGTGTCTTTGTCATAGTCTTTTCCTCCTTTTTTCTTTCCTCATCTTTATCTTTCCCCGCATAAGCTGAGGGGGCTTCCCCGTTTTCCGCTCCGCTTTCTCCGTTCAAAGCGCCGCCTCCGGCCGTTTTCTCCCGGCCCGTGCGGTATAAGTCAAACAGATTCAGGCGCAGCGCGTTGGTCACGACGCAGAAGCTCGAAAGGCTCATCGCCGCCGCCCCGAACATGGGGTTGAGCTTCCAGCCAAAGAGAGGGATCCACACGCCTGCCGCCAGCGGGATCCCGATCACGTTATAGAAAAACGCCCAGAACAGATTTTGCCGGATATTGCGCAGCGTCGCGCGGCTTAAGCGGATCGCAGCCGGCACGTCGCGCAGTCTGTTTTTCATCAGGATCACGTCCGCGGCGTCGATCGCGATATCCGTGCCCGCGCTGATCGCGATCCCGATATCCGCTCTCGTCAGAGCGGGCGCGTCGTTGATCCCGTCTCCCACCATAGCGGTCTTTCCCTGCTGTTTCAGGCTTCGGATAACGGCCTCCTTGCCGTCCGGCAAAACGCCTGAGATCACCTCGTCTACGCCCGCCTGCCTGCCGATCGCTTTTGCCGTCCGCTCATTGTCGCCGGTCAGCATGACGACTCGGATCCCCATATCCTTCAACTCGGCGACCGCCTGCGCGCCGTCCTCCTTGAGCACGTCCGCGACCGCGATCATACCCGTCAGTTTTCCGTCTCGGGCAAAATAAAGCGGCGTTTTTCCGCTCTCGGCGAGCCCGGCCGCGCGCTCCCGCATTTCCTTTGGTATCCGCGCCTTTTTTTCGATAAAGCGCTCGTTCCCGCCGCAGAGCAGGACCCCGCCGCAGACAGCCGACAGCCCGTTGCCCGCAGCCGCCTGAAAATCGCTCACAGGAGCGCCCTCTATATGCTCTTTTGCGGCCTTTTCCAGTACGGCCCGCGCCAGCGGGTGCTCGCTTTTTTGCTCCAGCGAGCAGGCCAGCGTAAGAAGCTCTTTTTTGCTTACGCCCTCCGCGGGCAGGATATCCGTCACCTTAGGCTCGCCCTTTGTGAGCGTACCCGTCTTATCCAACGCGATCACGCTGATCTTTCCCGTCTCCTCCAACGATACCGCGGTCTTGAACAGGATCCCGTTTTTCGCGCCGCAGCCGTTTCCTACCATGATCGCGACAGGCGTCGCGAGCCCCAGCGCGCAGGGGCAGCTGATCACGAGCACGGAGATCCCGCGCGCGAGCGCAAAACCGGCGCTCTCTCCCACGAGCAGCCAAACCGCCGCAGTCAGCAGGGCGGCCGCGATCACCGCGGGAACGAATACGCCCGATACCCGGTCGGCGATCTTAGCGATCGGCGCTTTGGTCGCCGCCGCATCGCTGACCATCTGAATGATCTTAGAAAGGGTCGTATCCTCCCCGACGCGCGTCGCCTCGCAGCGCAGAAAACCCGACTGGTTCACCGTAGCCGCAGAGACCATATCCCCCGCTTCCTTATCCACCGGAATGCTCTCGCCCGTCAGCGCCGCTTCATTGACCGCGCTGCTGCCCTCTAGGACGATACCGTCCACAGGGATATTCTCTCCGGGGCGCACGACGAAAATATCCCCCTTTTTCACCTGCGCAACGGGGATCTCCCGCTGCACGCCGTCCTCCCAGAGCACCGCCGTCTCGGGCGCAAGCTTCATCAGGCTTTTCAGGGCATCCGTCGTCCTGCCCTTCGAGCGCGCCTCCAGCATCTTCCCTACCGTGATCAGCGTCAATATCATCGCCGCCGATTCAAAATAAAACTCATGCGCGTATCCCATCGCCGCGCCCAGATCGCCCCGCGCCTGCGCGCCCGTCATCGCAAACAGCGCGTAGGTGCTGTAAACAAAGGCCGCGCCGGAGCCCATAGCCACCAGCGTATCCATGTTCGGCGCGCCGCGCAGCAGACTCCCCGCGCCGCTTATAAAGAATTTCTGATTGATCGTCATGACAATCCCTGTCAGCAGCAGCTCGAGCAGACCCACCGCCGCGGGATTCCCCGCAAAAAACGCAGGCACGGGCCAGCCCCACATCATATGCCCCATCGAAAAATACATCAGTACGGCCAGAAAGCCGACCGAAAAGATCAGCCGCCTTTTTAAGCGCGGCGTTTCCCGATCCTGAAGCAGCTTATCGTCCGCCTCCTCTGTACGCGGGGTTTGCCCGCTCCTCAAAGAAGCCCCATAGCCCGCCTTTTCCACCGCCTCTATGATCCGCTCCGGCGGCGCGCTCCCCTCCACGCCCATAGAACCCGTCAGAAGATTGACAGAGCAGGAAGTAACGCCCGGCACCTTAGAGACCGCCTTTTCTACCCGCGCGCTGCACGCCGCGCAGCTCATTTCCGTCACGGTATACTGTTCCATTCAAACCGCCTCCGATCCTTATCTTTAAAAAGAACAGTCCTATTTCATCAGCTTCTGGAGCGTCGATACCAGCTCTTCTATCGTCCCGTCCTTCCCCTCCCGGATATCCTGCGCGACGCAGCTTCGGATATGGTTCCCCAAAAGCTCCTTGTTAAAGGAATTTAACGCCGCCGTTACCGCCGATACCTGTATCAGGATATCCGTACAGTACGCGTTGCGCTCGACCATTCCCCGGATCCCGCGTATCTGTCCCTCGATCCGGCTCAAACGGTTTAAAAGCGCCTTATATTCCCCTTCGCCGCGCTCCTTTGTCTTATGGGAGCAGGGGCAGTCCGCCGCTTCCGTTTCTGTATTTGCTTTTATCTTGACAGCCGTTTCCGTATTTTCTTTTCTTTCTTCCATAGTTTTTCCCTTTTTTCTTTATCATATACCCCATAGGGGTATTTGTCAAACAATTTTTTATTCGCTGAAAGAAGACGCTATGCTTTTTTCCATTCAAGACCCGCCCGCGGGTCTTGGCGCGGGATTCGGGGCTGCTCTTGCAGACATCTTCCCATCCGAATCCCTGCGCATCCCGCGCGGAGCGCCTAGCAGATGGGGAGAGGAAAGTTTCTTCCTCTCCCCATCTGCTAGAAAACAGTAGCCAAATCCTCCCGCTTGTAATAAAATTAAAACAATGGGAAAATCCCAGAAACGGAAACGGTAAGACCAACACGATAGAACAAAGAACGGAGGTTTTAAAAATGAAAGAAACAGGCAAAGCGATCGAAGAGAGAAGTTCCACCCGCGGATATACGCAGCAAAAGCTCGCAAAGGAAACGCTCGATACCCTTATCCGGGCCGGCCTGCAGGCCCCTACCGCCGCCAATAAGCAGGAGATCCATATCACAGCGGCGGACGGCTCAGAGCCGATCCTGCAGGAGATCGAAGCGGAGAAAAACCGGCTCAGGGAGATTAGCGATCCCGCGTCCAATTTTTATTATGACGCGCCGACCGTCCTTATCCTGAGCGGAGATTCCGATTTCGTATGGAGCGATGTCGATGCGGGGATCGCCGTAGAAAATATCGCTCTGGCGGCCGAAGGGCTCGGGCTTGGAAGCCTGATCATCGGATGCATCCGGGACGCCATGCTGGGTGAAAAAAAGGAATATTTTGCGGAAGCGTTAAAATTCCCGAAAGGATATGAATTTAAGATCGCGATCGCCCTCGGGTACAAGGCGGTCAGCAAAGAGCCTCATGAGATAGACCTTGCCAAAAACGTCACCTGTCTGTCTCAAGATTCCTGATCTCGGGCAGGATCGTCAGCAGCATTGTCAGATAGCAGGCGCAGCCCCCGATCACATTCGAGGCAGGCTCCGCCATAAACACGCCCCGCGCTCCCAGTCCCCACAGATGAGGGAGCGCGAGCGTGAGCGGGATCACAAGGATCACCTTGCGGAACAGGCTAAAAAAGATCGTCCGCTTTTTCTTATTCAAAGACTTAAATACCGTCTGTCCGCTCATCTGGAACGCCTGAAAGGGAAAGGCGAAAAAGTACAGGTGCAGGGCCGGCACCGCGTCTTTTAGAAGCGTTTTGTCGGTACTGAATATGGAGATCAGCATGACCGGCTGCCACTGGATCAGCGCCCAGATCGCAAACGCGTACAGTACGACGACCGCCGTCATCATCCATATGGATTTTTTGACATTCCCCGCCCTTTTTGCCCCGTAATTATAGCTTAGGACAGGCGAAGTCCCTTCCGTCATCGCGCTGATGGGCGTATCTAGGAGCTGGCGCACAGAGGATACGATCGTCATGACCGAGACATAGATCTCGCCGCCGAATCTCAGCAGCACGCCGTTGCACGCCATCTGCACCAGCGAATTGGTGCACTGCATGATAAAGGGAGCCGTTCCCAGCCCCACGATCTCTCCCGCATAGGGGAAATACTCCCGCAGCGTCTTTTTCTTTTCAAAATGGATCCGAAATCTCAGCTTTTTCCCTAAGATGTAATAAGCCACAAAGAAAGCGGACAATCCCTGCGAAAGCACGGTAGCCGCGGCCGCCCCGCCCACTCCCATATCCATTTGGAAGATAAAGAGCGGGTCGAGGATCAGGTTGGACACAGCGCCGAGCACAACGGACAGCATACCGATATTGGGAAAGCCCTGCGCATTGATATAAGAATTCATACCTGTGGAGATCATGGAAAACAGGGTGCCCGTCAGATAGATCCTAAGATAGACCACGGAATATCCCATCATGCCCTCCGTGGCTCCCAGCGCGCGGAGCATAGGTACGGCAAGGATCTGCCCGCAGAGTGTGAGAAAGACCGCGGTCACACAGATCAGGCGAAAGGCCGTATTCATGATCTGATCCGCCTTTTCCCGCTTTCTTTGCCCGAGCGCCATCGAAAAGAGCGGCGCGCCGCCCATGCCGTACATATTCGTAAACCCGGTTATCAGCATGACGACCGGAAAGCACAGGCCGACCCCTCCCAGCGCGGCGGTTCCCTCTCCCGGGATCCTTCCTATATAAATACGGTCCACGATATTGTAGAGCAGATTGATCAGCTGCGCGACCAGCATAGGAAGCGTCGTTTCAAACATATTCCGGGCAATCCTGCCGCTCTCAAAATCCACCTGTTTCATCACAGGAATCCTTTCTTTTCCAGATCTTTCTGCAGGCCGCCCTCTCGGGAAGCGCTCTTTTCTTTTCCAGCACGCCCTTTACTGGACATGCAGGTTCGTGTATCCCATGAGGCTTTCGTCCACCGCCCTTGCGGTCTCTCTGCCCTCCCGGATCGCCCATACGACCAGCGACTGCCCTCTGTGCATATCGCCCGCGGTGAATACGTTTTCCACATTTGTCCGGTACTCGCCCGGCGCGGTCTTAACGTTCGTGCGTTCGTTTAACTCTACGCCGAAGGCGTCGGCGATATACTTCTCGCTGCCCAAGAATCCCGCCGCGATCAGCACGAGCTGCGCATCCAGCACCCTCTCGCTGCCCGGCGCTTCCTTGCTGCTCATGCGCCCGTTCTTATCCTTTTCCCATACCAGAGAGACGATCTTTACGCCCTTGAGCTTTCCGTTCTTGTCCTTGATAAATTCCTTGACCGTGCTCTCATAGATACGCGGATCGTGTCCGTATAAGGCGATCGCTTCCTCCTGACCGTAGTCCGTCTTGCAGATCTTCGGCCACTGCGGCCACGGATTGTTTTCGGCGCGCGTATCCGGCGCTTTCGGCATCATCTCGATCTGCGTCACGGAGCGGCAGCCGTGCCGGATACAGGTGCCGACACAGTCGTTGCCCGTATCGCCCCCGCCGATGATCACGACGTCCTTTCCCTTCGCGCTGATGAACTTCTTATCCGCAAAATCGGAATCCAAAAGGCTCTTTGTGTTCGCTTTGAGGAAATCCACGGCAAAGCAGATCCCCTCCGCATCTCTTCCGGGCGCTTTGATGTCCCGGGGATTGGAGGAGCCGCAGGCAAGCACCACGCGGTCATACTCCTTTAGAAGCTTATCCGCCTTAATGTCCCGCCCGACGTCCGTTCCTGTTATAAAGGTGACGCCCTCTTCCTCCATGATCCTGATCTTGCGCTCCACGATACGCTTTTCCAGCTTCATATTCGGAATGCCGTACATCAACAGCCCGCCCGGCCTGTCGGAGCGTTCGAACACCGTCACCAGATGGCCGCGCTTGTTAAGCTGATCCGCCGTCGCTAACCCCGACGGGCCGCTGCCTATGACCGCCACCTTTTTCCCCGTCCGCACCCTCGGCGGCATGGCGGCGGCGTAGCCCTTTTCGTAAGCGTTTTCAATGATCGCATATTCGTTTTCCTTGCTCGAGACCGGATCGCCGTTCAGCCCGCAGGTGCAGGCGTTCTCGCACAGGGCCGGACATACCCGCGAGGTAAATTCCGGGAAATTATTGGTCTTTTTCAGACGGTTATACGCCTGTTTCCAGTTGCCCGTATATACGAGGTCGTTCCACTCCGGCACCAGATTGTGCAGGGGACAGCCGCTGGCCATCCCACCTATCATCATGCCGGACTGGCAGAACGGCACGCCGCATTCCATACAGCGCGCGCCCTGCAGCTGCTGCTCCTCTTTGGGAAGATGCGTATGGAACTCGTTAAAATGCCTGATCCTTGCTTTCGGCGGCTCCGCCTTCGAGACCTTCCGTTCATATTCCATAAATCCTGTCGGTTTTCCCATCGCGCTTCCCTCCTTACCGTTTCTTATTCATGTAGAACGCTTCGATCTGCGCCTGCTCCGCGGAAAGTCCCTTTTCCTCCATCTGGACGATCGCCTTCTGCATTCTGTCATAGTCATACGGTATGATCTTTTTGAATTTCGGCAGATACTCGCCAAAATGATCCAGTATCCGCTTTCCCTTTTCCGAATTGGTATAGGCCACGTGCTCTACGATCATATCCTTTAATTCCAGTACGTCATATTTGGAGGTGATCTCGGAGGAATATACCATTTCCTTATTCACCCGGGTATACAGATCGTTGTCCTCATCTAGCACATAGGCGATGCCCCCGCTCATACCGGCCGCAAAGTTTTTGCCGGTCTTCCCGAGCACCACCACTCTGCCGCCCGTCATGTATTCGCAGCCGTGGTCGCCCACGCCCTCCACCACCGCGATCGCGCCGGAATTGCGCACGCAGAAGCGTTCGCCCGCCACGCCGTTGATAAAGGCTTTCCCGCTGGTCGCGCCGTAGAGCGCCACATTGCCGATGATGATGTTCTCGTCCTGCCGGAAACGGCTCCCCGTCGGCGGGTAGATCACCAGCTTGCCGCCCGATAGGCCCTTGCCAAAATAATCGTTGCTGTCGCCCGTCAGCTCCAAGGTCAGCCCCTTAGGGATAAACGCGCCAAAGCTCTGTCCGCCCGCGCCGTGGCAGAGCACGCGGTAGCTGTCCTCTTCCAGCGTATCGCCAAAGCGCCTTGTGATCTCCGAACCCAGTATCGTGCCGAACGCGCGGTCCGTATTGCCGACCTCGACTTCAATGCTGCGCTTCTGCCCGTTCTGCATCGCTTTCCCAAGCTGTTTTAGGAGCACGCGCTCATCTAACGTCTTTTCCAATTCAAAATCATAGACCTGCTTCGGATCGAAGATAAACGTTTCCTTCCCGCCCGCATAGGGATTGTTCAATATCCGGGAAAGATCCACCTTTTCTCCCCGCTCGTCCAAATGATCCTTGACCTTTAAAAATTCCGTATGGCCGACCAGCTCGTCTACGGTCCTGACGCCCAGCTTCGACATGTATTCCCTAAGCTCCTGCGCGATAAAGCGCATGAAGTTTATCACATATTCCGGTTTCCCGCGGAAATTTTTGCGGAGCTGGGGATTCTGCGTCGCCACGCCCACCGGACAGGTGTCCAGATTGCACACGCGCATCATCACGCAGCCCATCGTCACGAGCGGAGCCGTCGCAAAGCCAAATTCCTCCGCCCCCAGTATCGCGGCAATCGCCACATCGCGGCCGCTCATCAGCTTGCCGTCCGTCTCGATCCTGACCCTGCCGCGCAGCCCGTTCATAATTAACGTCTGGTGCGTTTCCGCCAGACCCAGCTCCCACGGCAGCCCCGCATTGTGGATCGAGCTCCTCGGCGCTGCGCCCGTGCCGCCGTCATAACCGGATACCAGTATCACCTGAGCGCCCGCTTTCGCAACGCCGGCCGCTACCGTCCCGACGCCCGCTTCGGATACGAGCTTGACGGAAATGCGCGCGTTCTTATTGGCGTTTTTCAGATCGTAGATCAGCTGCGCCAGATCCTCGATGGAATAGATATCGTGATGAGGCGGCGGGGAGATCAAGCCCACTCCCGGCGTCGAATGCCTTGTCTTGGCGATCCACGGATATACCTTGCCGCCCGGCAGATGGCCGCCCTCGCCGGGCTTTGCGCCCTGCGCCATCTTGATCTGGATCTCCTGCGCGCTGACCAGATAACGGCTCGTCACGCCAAAGCGCCCGCTCGCGACCTGCTTGATCGCGGAGCAGCGGCTCCCGTTTCCAAATCCTTCGCTGAGACGTTCGTCGTCCTCGCCGCCCTCGCCGGAATTGGATTTCCCGTGCAGCGCGTTCATTGCCAGCGCCAGCGTCTCATGCGCCTCCCCGGAGATGGAGCCATAGGACATCGCGCCCGTCTTAAAGCGCGTTACGATCGTATCCACGCTCTCCACCTCTTCCAGCGGGACCGGCTTTTTCGCATAGCGAAAATCCATCAGCCCTCTTAGATTCTTTACCGAATCCTCCGCGTTGACTAGCGCCGTATACTGCTTAAACAGTTCATAATCGCCGCGTCTGGTCGATTCCTGAAGCAGATGGATCGTCGCCGGATTATACAGATGTTCTTCGCCGCCGCTTCGCATCTTATGGCTCCCGGGACTGTCCAGCGTCAGGTCGTTTTCCAGACCGAGCGGGTCAAAAGCCCTTGAATGCAGTTCGTCCTGCTGTTTTTCGATATCCTTGATGGAGATGCCGCCGACGCGGCTCACCGTATTGATAAAATACTTATTGATCACATCGCTGTCGATCCCGATCGCCTCAAAGATCTGGGAGCCCTTGTAGGACTGTATCGTAGAGATCCCCATCTTGGAGGCGATCTTTACGATCCCGTGCAGCACGGCGTTGGTATAGGCGTCCACCGCGGCGTAATAGTCCTTATCCAGCATCCGGTTTTCGATCAGCTCCTTAATGGAATCGATCGCCAGATACGGATTGACCGCGCACGCCCCGTACCCCAGAAGCGTTGCAAAATGATGGATCTCCCTCGGCTCGCCCGACTCTAGGATCAGCGCGACGCTGGTACGCTTTTTCGTCCTGACCAGATACTCGTTTAACGCGGAGACCGCCAGCAGGGAAGGGATCGCGACATGGTTCTCGTCCACGCCCCTGTCCGTTAGGATAATGATATTGACGCCCTCCCGGTAAGCCCTGTCCACCTCCACGAACAGACGCTCGATCGCCCGCTCTAAACTCGTATTCTTATAATACAGGATCGGCACCTCCGCTATCTGGAAGCCCTCCGCCTTCATGTTCTTGATCTTCAGAAGGTCGGTATTGGTCAGGATCGGATTGTTGACCTTTAGGATATTGCAGTTTTTCGGCGTTTCCTCCAATACGTTGCCTTCCCTGCCGATATACACGGTCGTAGAGGTCACGACCTCCTCCCGTATCGCGTCGATCGGCGGATTCGTCACCTGCGCGAAAAGCTGTTTAAAATAATTGAACAGCGGGTGATACGTTTTGCTCAGCACCGGGATCGGCGTATCGATCCCCATCGCCGCGATCGCCTCCGTGCCGTTTAACGCCATCGGCAGGATACTGGTCTTAAATTCGTCGTAGGTATAGCCGAACGCCTTCTGCATCCGCTGCCGTTCCTCATAGGTAAACTCCGGCACCCGCTGATTCGGGATCTTGAGATCCTTTAACGAGATCATATTGCTGTCGAGCCATTCGCCGTAAGGCTGGCGGGAAGCGTAGGCCTCCTTTAGGCTGTCGTCGTCTATGACCTTCCCCTGAACGGTATCCACCAGCAGCATTTTGCCGGGGTGGAGACGTTCCTTTTTCACGATCCGGGTCGGGTCGATATCCAGCACCCCCACCTCCGAAGAGAGGATGAGCTGATCGTCGTTCGTGATATAATAGCGCGAGGGACGCAGACCGTTGCGGTCAAGCACGGCCCCCAAGATATCCCCGTCGGAAAATACGATCGAGGCCGGGCCGTCCCACGGCTCCATCATCGTCGCATAATACTGGTAAAAATCCTTTTTCTTCTGCGTCATGGTACGGTTGTTCGCCCACGGCTCGGGGATCGTGATCATCACGGCCAGAGGCAGATCCATGCCGCTCATGACGAGAAATTCCAGCGTATTGTCCAGCATGGCGGAGTCGGAGCCCGACGCGTTGACCGCCGGCAGCACCTTATGGAGCAGGCCGTGCATTTCCTCGGATTCCATATTTTCCTCGCGCGCGAGCATTTTATCTACGTTGCCGCGTATCGTATTGATCTCTCCGTTATGTACGATAAAGCGGTTCGGATGCGCCCGTTCCCAGCTCGGATTTGTATTCGTCGAAAAGCGGGAATGCACGATCGCGATCGCCGACTCATAGTCCGCGCTCTGCAGATCCTGAAAAAAGGTCCGAAGCTGCCCCACCAAAAACATTCCCTTATAGACGATCGTGCGGCTCGAAAGAGAGACCACATAGGTCGTATCCGTGGACTGCTCAAAGATCCTTCTGACCACGTACAGCTGTCTGTCAAAATCCAGCCCCTTTTTCACCTTATCCGGCTTTTTGACAAAGCCCTGCAGGATATAGGGCATACACTCTCTCGCCTTGTGTCCCAGCACCTCCGGCACGACGGGAACCTCTCTCCAGCCCAGAAATTCCAGTCCTTCCTTCTTGACGATGATCTCAAACATCTTTTTGGACTGATTGCGCTTTAACTCATCCTGCGGGAAGAAAAACATGCCGATCCCGTATTCCCTCTCCCCGCCGAGCCGGATGCCGAGCGGCTTCGTTACTTTGGAAAAGAACTTATGCGAGATCTGTACGAGGATCCCCACGCCGTCTCCCGTTTTCCCCTCCGCGTCTTTCCCCGCGCGGTGCTCCAGATTCTCCACGATCTTTAAGGAGTTTTCCACAGTCTCGCGGCTTTTCACTCCCCTGATATTGACACACGCGCCGATCCCGCAGTTGTCATGCTCAAAGCTCTCTCGATAGAGCGGCGCCGGGGCTCTGTCCTTTACTGCGTCAAACATATCTTCACCTACCCTTTCCGCCCTGAAGGAAACGCCAAAGGCGGCTTTCCCAGAGCGCTAGACAGTTTACGGCTCCCGTCCCTGACGTTTTCCCGCATATCCGTGTATCCTTGCAGCGATAGCTCCTGTCAGTCCAAAGCCTTACAACATAAAAACCGAAGATGTCGCCCGCGCCCTTGCGGCTCTCCATCTTCGGATCTGCTGTCTGTCGTATTCTTCCAAATGATTCGTGTACTATCATACACCTTTTCTTCTTCTCTGTAAACCCCAATTTTTACAGGAATTGTCTGTTAATTTGACAATTCTGATTATTTCATTTTATTTTCTGTTAATATCATGAATTGTTCCAGCTTTCTGACCATCTTATGAAAGATTCCGCTCGTTTTTTCCTTCTTTTTCTATGATAATTTTCCGCTTTTTATCATGCGCAGCAGAGTCAAAAGGGAAATTGTCAGAAATATGGCGCAATTTACCGGACTGCCGACGGCCGCCCCGATCTGCGTATCATAGGTCAGGGCAAAGACCACGGCATTGGCAGCGCCGTGTCCGAACACCGCCATTCTAAGGCGTCCGTCCCTTTCGTAAACGAACGCGAGCAGCAGCCCCAGCAAGGCGGCGTACAGTCCCTGCACCACATTGCCATGATATACGCCAAACAAAAGCGCGGAAAGCGCCCCCGCAAAAACGGCGCTCAAAAAGCGGCGCAGCCGTCTATACAGCAGGCCGCGGAACAACAGCTCCTCCGAAAGCGGCGAGATCACTCCAAATAAAATAAGCCCCACGGCAAAGGGGGTTTGGTACTGCAGCTGCGCCGCCTGCGCATAGCGCTCCGACAAGGCGGTGATCCCGGTCAGCTCAAAGAGGATATTCAGTCCGAGCGCCGCCGTCCCAAGCAGCAGCCCCACGCTCAGATAAGAGAGCCGCCCGCGCTCCGCCTTTCTTCCTCCACTCCCGCCAGCGGCCCGCTCCCGTCTCAAAAGCGGCAGCAAGAGCGCCGCGCCCGCCAGCATGGAGCAGGCTCTTGCGAGATCGCCCAGCAGGCCGGAGCCAAGCCCCAGCTTTTGAAAGTACGCAGGCGCTCCCGAACGCCAAAGACACGCGACCAGCCACGCCAGTATGAAAAAGCACGCATGGTATCCTGTATAATAGAGCAGAAACGGCAGCAGGATATCCGCGCAGCGTTTCAGCGCTTCCTTCGCGGCGGGCTCTGTCCCGTCGGCCTTCGCAGCTGTCTTTGTCCCGGCCTCCTGCGCGGTTATCTTTGTCCCGACGTCCTGCGCGGCTGCCTTCGCCCCGGCCCCCTGCGCGCCTTTCCGATCCGTTTTCCTTTCCTTAGGCGGCTGGCCGCTCAGCAGGAAGCGTTCCAAGCGCGTTACCGAGCGGGCGATATAGTCCGCCCCGGCCGCCTCCAGCTCGCCCTTTCCGGCATAGCCCCAAGAAACGCCCGCCGTCGTCAGGCCATAACGCTTCCCGCCCTTGATATCGAACCTGCGGTCCCCTACCATCGCGCCTATGCGATGCGGCGCGTCCATCAAAACGCCGAGGCGGCGCAGCGCCTCCTCTACGGCCTCTTCCTTCTCGGTGCGCCGCCCGTCCAGCTCGCTTCCCACCACAACGTCAAAATAAGTCTCCAGTGAAAAATGCTCCAAGATCCTCTTTACAAAGACCTCCGGCTTGCTCGAGGCCACCGCCAGCCGGATCCCGGCCTTCTGCAGCCTGCCAAGCATTTCCGGGATCCCGGGGTAGAGCTTATTTTCAAAAATGCCGATCGGCGCAAACCGCTTCCGGTAATCGCTGACAGCGATCTGTGCCTCTTCCTGTGTCATATGGTAAAAATCCATGAAGCTGTCCAAAAGCGGCGGCCCGATAAAGGGCTCCAGCTTGTCCAGATCTCTCTCATGGATCCCCTGCTGCAGCAGGGCAAATTGTACGCTTTTGGTAATGCCTTCCTTAGGATCCGTCAGCGTCCCGTCCAGATCAAACAGTATATATTGAAACATAGTTCCCAATCCAATAGCGCCGGCCACTCATAACCGATGACCGGCGCGCCCTCTGTTTTTTTGCCAAAGGCGGCTTTTCTGCGCACCTGCTGTCAGCGCACAGCCCTGCGGCTCTTCCGTGCGCCTGCCGTCAGCACACAGCCCTGCGGCCCTTCCATGCGCTCCTTCTGTCAGAGCACAGCCCTGCGGCCCTTCCGTGCGCCTGCCGTCAGAGCACGACCCCGTCCTTAAAGATGGAGATCTCGCGATAGCCGAGCTCCTCCGTTTTTGTCTTTCTGCCGCCCGCGACTTCTATCACCAGCTGCAACAGGCGCTCCGCCGCCGCCCCTATGGACTCTCCGTCCGCGATCGTTCCCGCATTAAAATCGATCCAGCCCTTTTTTCTCTCTGAAAGCCGGGTATTGGTCGCGATCTTTATCGTCGGGGCGGGCGCTCCAAACGGAGTCCCCCGTCCGGTCGTAAAGAGGATCATATGCGCGCCCGCCGCAGTCATCGCGGTCGCCGACACCAGATCGTTGCCCGGCCCGTAGAGCATGTTCAGGCCCTTTGTCGTCACCTGCCCGCCGTACCCGACAACGTCCATGATCGGGGCCGTGCCGCCTTTCTGCACGCAGCCGCAGGATTTATCCTCTAAGGTCGTGATCCCGCCCTGCTTATTGCCGGGGCTTGGATTGTCATAGACGACCTCGTTATGGCTGATAAAATAATTCTTAAATCCGTTGATCATATCCACGGCCTTTTGGAAGACCGTCTCATCGGCGCAGCGGTCGAGCAGAAATCCCTCCGCCCCGAACATCTCCGGCACCTCCGTAAGCACGGTGGAAGCGCCTCTTGCGACCATCATATCGCTGAAGCGCCCGACCGCCGGATTGGCGGTGATCCCGGAAAGCCCGTCGGAGCCCCCGCATTTCATCCCGATCACCAGCTCGCTGACCGGGATCGGCTCTCTCTGAAAGCCGCCCGCATATTCCGCGCACTGACGCAGCAGCGCTTTCGCCGCTTCCAGCTCGTCCTCTTCCTCCTGACAGGTCAGGAATTTCACGCGCTCCGGCTCGTAATCTCCCAGCTCTTCCACAAACTGCTCGTGCGTCAGATTTTCACAGCCTAAGCCCAGCACCAGCACGGCGGCCGCATTCGGATGGCGTGCTAACGCCGCCAGCAGCCTGCGGGTCTGCGCATGGTCATGTCCGGTCTGGCTGCAGCCAAAGGGATGGGGGAAGGCATACAGCCCGTCGATCGATCCTTTGACAAGATCCTGATTATCCGCCGCTATCTTTTTGGCAATATCGTTTACGCAGCCGACCGTCGGAATGATCCAGATCTCATTGCGGATCGCCGCGCGCCCGTCCTTACGCCTGTAGCCCTGAAACATCTCCGGCTCCGCCGGCGTCGGGTACGCAAGCGCCGGATGATAGCTGTACTTGATCTCTCCTTCCAGATTCGTCCTAACGTTATGCGTATGCATCCACATGCCCGCTTTTACGTCGGCGGTCGCATGGCCGATCGGGAAGCCGTATTTTATGATATTCTCCCCGCTTCGGATCGGGACGAGCGACATCTTATGTCCCTGCGGGATCTCTTCACGCACCTCTATCGTCTGTCCGTCTAGTTCGATCCTTTCCCCTTTGGAGATCGGATAGAGCGCCACAGCGACATTATCCGCCGCCGCGATTCGAATCATCTTCATACGTTTCACAGGCAGGACGCGTACGCCGCCTTTGCTCCTTCCCTGCGAATCTTGATCAGGTCTGCCGTTACCGTCTCCGCCAGCCCGTCGATCTTACTCAGATCCTGATCCCACATACGGGTATTGGACAATACCGCGTCAACGAGTTCTTTCTCGCCGTCGTTTCTGTGCGCATAATAAAATTCCAGCGCCCAGCGGTCGTCGCTGACCGTATAGGTATTTCCAAGAGGACGGCGGCAGATGAGCCCCGCCTCGGTCAATTCCTGAATATCGTTACTGTAGAACGCGATATACGCCGCCAAAGACATGGTCAGGCAGAGCGGCAGTTTTCCTTCCTTCTTTCTGTATTCCAAAAACGAAGGCAGGTTGCGCGCCTTCCATTTGGAGGTGGAATTGAGGGAAATGCTCATCAGCTCATGGTCTACGAACGGGTTATTGAAACGGTCCTGCACCGCCGCCGCAAACTGCATCAGATCGTCACGATCTAACGGCAGGGTCGGGATCACCTCTTCGTACAGCATTTTATTCATAAATCCCCTGATCGTTTCATCGCCCATGCAGTCCCTGACGATGTTTTCCCCCGCAAGATACGCTCCCAGCACAAAGCCGGTGTGCGCCCCGTTCAAAATGCGCACCTTTCTCTTTTTATAGGGGCTCATATCGGGCGTAACGAATACCTTCTCGCCCAGTCCGGCCTTTTTAAAGGGCAGCGTATCGTTTAAGCTCTCGTCGCCTTCAATGACCCATACGCCAAACACCTCTCCCACGTCGAGAAGCGGGTCGGTATACCCGTGCGCCTCTTCCAGCCGCGCGACTTCCTTTTCATCGCGGATCCGCCCCGGGACGATACGGTCCACCAAAGAGCCGCAGAACGTGCATTCTTTATTGACATAGTTCCAAAAGCCCTCATCCAGCCCCCACTGTTTGATATACTGATTCACGCACTTTAGGAGCTCTTTCCCGTTGTCGTCGATCAATTCGCAGGCCAGCATGATGATCCCCGGTTTGCCCGCCTGATACCGATGGTAAAGTACCTGTGTGAGCTTGGCCGGAAAGGACGACGGCGGGCAATCGTCCTGTCTGCAGGAAGGGTCGTAGGCAATGCCCGCCTCCGTCGTATTGGAAACGATGAGTTCCAGATCGTCGCTGGCCGCGACTTCCATCATCGCTTCATAATCTTCCTTCTCGTATGGATTCAGGCAGCGGCTGACACTGGAGATGACACGTCTGTCGTCTACCTTTTCCCCGTTTTCCCTTCCCCGAAGATATAAGGTATACAGGCCGTCCTGTTCATTGATCATTTTCGTCAGGCCCGAGGCGATGGGCTGCACCAGAACGCACTTTCCGTTCCAGCCCGCCTTTTCATTGGCCAGATCGAACCAGTAGTCCACAAACGCGCGCAGAAAATTCCCTTCGCCAAACTGCAGGACCTTTTCGGGAGCATGTTTTAACAGGTATCCGTCGTAACCGGATCTTTCGATTGTCTCATAGCATAGTCTGTCCATATCGGTCTCCTTATCCATACGTCTTTTTTTCTTTTTGGTTGCCCGCGCTCCTGCCCGGCCCGCCTTTTTATCCGGCGCGCTCCTTTCTGCGCCCGTTTATCCCTTTCGCGCAGTCAGTGCGCCGTCCTTTACGTCGATCAGGATCGTATCGCCGCCTGCCGCCTCATCCGCAAGAATCATCTTCGCCAGAAGGGTCTCCACATGCTTTTGGATATAGCGCTTTAAGGGTCTCGCTCCGTAGACCGGGTCATACGCATTTTCTATTATAAACTGCTCCGCTTCTTCCGTCAATGCGGCGGATATCTCCTTATCCGCCAGCCGTTTATTTAAGTCGGCAAGGATCAGGCCGATGATACCGCCGATATTTTCCTTTGTCAGCGGCTTAAATAAGATGATCTCGTCCAGACGGTTTAAGAACTCCGGCCGAAACGCCGCGTGCAGGCCGTCCATGACCTGCTCCTGCGCTTCCTGCGTTATCCCGCCGCTCTCGTCGATCCCTTCCAGCAGGTACTGCGCGCCGATATTGGAGGTCATGATCAGGATGGTATTCTTAAAATCCACCGTCCTGCCCTGCGAATCCGTAATGCGGCCATCGTCCAGCACCTGAAGCAGCACGTTGAACACATCGGGATGCGCCTTTTCGATCTCATCAAAGAGCACGACCGAATACGGCTTTCTCCTTACCGCCTCCGTCAGCTGCCCGCCTTCCTCATAACCGACATATCCGGGAGGCGCCCCGATCAGGCGGGAGACGGAGTATTTCTCCATATACTCGCTCATATCGATACGCACCATATTATTCTCATCGTCAAAGAGCGCCGCCGCCAGCGCTTTGGCCAGCTCCGTCTTGCCGACCCCGGTAGGGCCCAAAAACAGGAACGAACCGATCGGCTTGCTCGGATCCTTGATCCCCGCTTTGGAACGGATGATCGCTTCCGTCACCTTTGTCACGCCCTCGTCCTGACCGACCACCCGCCTGTGCAGCTCTTCGTCCAAATGCAGCGTTTTATTCCGCTCGCTCTCCGTCAGCTTCGCGACCGGTATCCCCGTCCAGCGGGAAATGATCTTCGCGATCTCCTCCTCGGATACGCTCTCATGCACGAGGGAGAGCCCCTGTCCCCGCAACGCCTCCTCCTCGATCTCAAGACGCTTTTTTAACGCCGGGAGCCTGCCATAGCTCAGCTCCGCCGCCTTTTCCAGATTGCCTTCCCGCTGCGCGATCTGTATCTCGTTGTTCAGGCTCTCGATCTCCTCCCGCAGCTTTGAGAGCTTTTCGATCGAGGCTTTTTCATTGTCCCACTGCGCCTTGCGGTTCTGAAATTCCTCTTTCTGCTCCGCCAGCTCCTTTTGCAGCGCCGCAAGCCGTTCCCGGCTTATCCTGTCGTCCTCCTTTTTCAGGGCGGCCTCTTCGATCTCCATCTGCATGACACGCCTTTGCAGTTCGTCCAGCTCCGTCGGCATAGAGTCCAGTTCCGTCTTGATCAGGGCGCAGGCTTCGTCCACCAGATCGATCGCCTTATCCGGCAGGAATCTGTCGGAGATATAACGGTTGGAAAGGACGGCCGCGCTGACTAACGCCGCGTCCATGATACGGACGCCGTGAAATACCTCGTAGCGCTCCTTTAAACCGCGCAGAATGGAGATCGTATCCTCTACGGTCGGCTCTTCGACCATGACGGGCTGAAAACGCCGCTCCAACGCCGCGTCCTTTTCGATATACTGGCGGTACTCGTCTAAGGTCGTCGCGCCAATGCAGTGCAGCTCTCCCCGCGCCAGCATGGGCTTTAGCATATTCCCGGCGTCTAACGCGCCGTCCGTCTTGCCCGCGCCTACGACCGTATGCAGCTCGTCAATGAACAGAATGATCTGCCCGTCGCTCTTTTTCACGTCTTCAAGCACCGCTTTCAGACGTTCCTCAAATTCGCCCCTGTATTTTGCGCCCGCTACCAGCGCGCCCATATCCAGCGCAAAGATCTTTTTGTCCTTGAGTCCCTGCGGCACGTCCCCGCGCACGATACGCTGCGCGAGCCCCTCTACGACCGCCGTCTTGCCCACGCCCGGCTCGCCGATCAGCACCGGGTTATTCTTGGTCTTGCGGGAAAGGATCCGAATGACATTGCGGATCTCATGGTCCCTCCCGATCACGGGATCTAACTTCTGGCCGCGGGCCTTTTCCACCAGATCCTGCCCGTATTTCTCCAGCGTATCATAGGTCGCCTCGGGATTGTCGCTCGTTACCCGCTGATTGCCGCGCACGGTGGAAAGCGCCTGCAGGAAGCGTTCCCTTGTGATCCCGTATTCCTTCCAGATCTCCTTTATCTCCCGGTTCGGGTATCGCAGCATAGAAAGGAAGAGATGTTCGACGGAAACATATTCGTCACCCATCTGTTTGGCCTCGTCCTCCGCGCTGACCAACACCCTGTTTAAATCCTTCCCGATATAGACCTGCCCGCCCTGAACCTTGACGCGCTTTTCGAGCGCCTGCACGCAGCGATTCTTAAAATGCTCCGTGTTGATCTCCATCTTTTCGATCAGTTTCAGTATCAGGCTGTCTTCTATCGTAAGAAGGCTGTATAAGAGATGTTCCTGCTCGATCTCCTGATTGCCGTATTCATAGGCAAGCTTTTCACACTGTTCCACGGCCTGCATGGATTTTTGTGTAAATTTTGAAATGTTCATACAAAAGCCCTCCTGTTCTTATAGTCTGCGGCCGCGCCGGTCATTCCGGCTCAGCCTTTTGTTACTGCGACTATAACACTTGTTGTTAGCACTGTCAATAGGTGAGTGCTAAAATTTTCAGAAAACTTTTATACAGCGTTTCAAAGGCTTATAATTGTTTTATAAATTTATTCTCATCTATTGTCTCAATAATATTTCTGTAGTATTGACACAGACAATAGATAGAATCTTCAAATGCCGTAAACTTGATACTACCAACTTCCTGCAGCAGCCGTTCATTGTTCCCGGTATACTCTGGTTTCCAGCCCGGCTCTCCGACTACGATATCGCAAGGAATATCCAGAATTTCCCTGACCATAAGCGCCAAAGTATATAAGTCAATTTTTTTACCCCTGCATACGTTGTAGTGCTTATGCTTTGGCGTATGGCCGATAAACCAGTCCATAATGCAGCAAAGGTCGTCTATCCAAAGATAATCAAAATATACATTTTTTTGTATCGTAATATCCTTACCCTTTAAGGCACGGCAGATTGCATTGGAGATAAAGCGGCGTTCCCACTCCTCATATTTCCCATAGACGCCGAATAGCCGGAGATCATAGATATTATCAGCGCTTTCACATACGCTGGACATAATATACTTGGAGAATCCGTAAGCGTCTTTCGGCACATAAGTACCGAAGTAGTCTTCACGCATATCAGGAATATAATGCTACATATCATACTCGGCTCCGGAGCCGAAATAATACATTTTGCCGTAATATTCCCTGTAGCGCTCCAGATTGAAAAACATACGCAGATTGCCATCAAGCGCTTGATCAGAAGCAGGGGGGATTGCGGAAACTGTTTGTATTTGCTGCATGGATGATGACATCGAAAGTGTGACTGCGCAGATAGCTTTCCACTACTTCTGTATCCAATAGATCCAGCTCGCCGCGCTACGGGGCCAGTACGGTATATTTATTCTGCAGCTGCTCGGCCAGATTGCGCCCGATAAAGCCATGTGAACCTGTAATCAGAATTTTCAATTTCGCGTATTCCTTTCCAATATGCAGCACGTTAAAGAAATTTTCCAATGCGTGGAGTGATTACATCTGGGTCTATTATACTATATCGGGCTTCTTAAAACAATTGGCATCTTAACAGTGCAATTCTCTCC
>CANQTG010000039.1 GCA_947626715.1 uncultured Lachnospiraceae bacterium
GAAGAACGGTAAAATCAAAGGCTGCTGCAAAACCTGCATATCCGCAAACAAAGTTTTGCAGCAGCCCTTTCGTATGCCGAGGGACGCGTATGTTTCAGATAGAAGAAGAATTGAAAAAGCTGCCCAAACAGCCCGGCGTATATATCATGCGCGACGCAAAGGACGGGATCCTCTATGTGGGGAAGGCGGTCAATCTGCATAACCGGGTGCGCTCCTATTTCCGCCCGAATATCGGCCGCGGGCCGCAGATCGATAAGATGGTAAAGCTGATCGACCGTTTCGAGTATATCGTGACGGATTCCGAGCTGGAAGCGCTGGTGCTGGAAAATAATCTGATCAAGGAATACAGGCCCAAATATAACACGCTGCTGAAGGACGATAAGACATACCCGTATATCAAGGTGACGCTTGGAGAAGCGTATCCGCGCGTGCTGTTTTCCCGGGAGATGAAAAAGGACCGCTCCCGCTATTTTGGGCCTTATACGAGCGCGGCGGCGGTAAAGGATACGATAGAGCTGATCAACAGGCTGTACGGGCTGCGTACCTGCAATAAAAAGTTTCCCAGAGACTTTGGAGCGGAGCGGCCCTGTTTAAACCACCATATCGACCGCTGTATGGCCCCGTGCCGCGGGTGCGTGCCGGAGGAGGCGTATCGGGAACGGCTGGGGCAGGCGTTAGACTTCCTGAACGGCAATTACGGCGGTATCCTGCGGGAGCTGGAAGAAAAAATGACGGAAGCGTCGGAAAATATGGAATTTGAGGAGGCCATACGCTACAGGGAGCTGCTTGCGAGCGTGCGGAGCGTCGCGCAGAAACAGAAGATCACGGATTCCGACGGAGAGGACAAGGATATCATCGCGCTGGCAAAGGAAGGGACGGACGCGGTGGTTCAGGTATTTTTCGTGCGGGGCGGCAGGCTGATCGGCAGGGAACATTTTTATATGACGCATGTGTCAGGCGACGACAGGGCGGAGATCTTACAGAGCTTTGTCAAACAGTTTTATTCCGGCACGCCCTTTATCCCGCGGGAGCTGATGCTTCAGGAAGAGATCGCGGAGGCGCGGCTTATCGAGGACTGGCTGACGCGGCAGAAGGGCGGCAGGGTCTATCTGCGCGTGCCTAAGATCGGGGCGCGGGAAAAGCTGGTAGAGCTGGCGGCCCAGAATGCCGCTCTGGTGCTGAGTCAGGACAGGGAACGTATCAAGCGGGAGGAAGGGCGGACGATCGGGGCGGCGAAGGAGATCGCCGATCTGCTGGGTCTGCCGCATATCGGCCGTATGGAGGCGTTCGATATCTCCAATATCAGCGGCTTTGCCAATGTAGGCTCTATGGTCGTGTTTGAAAGGGGCAGGGCGAAACGGAGCGATTACCGGAAATTCCGCATCCAATCCGTCAGCGGCCCCGACGATTACGCCTGCATGAAGGAGGTGCTGGAGCGGCGCTTCCTGCACGGAATGCAGGAGGGCGCGGAGATGAAAAAAAAGCGGCTGGACCCGTCGATGGGGAGCTTTTCCAAATTTCCCGATCTGCTGCTGATGGACGGGGGAAAGGGACAGGTAAACGTCGCGCTGAAGGTATTAGAAGAGCTGCGGCTCTCCATACCCGTGTGCGGAATGGTAAAGGATGACAATCACAGGACGCGGGGGCTGTACTATAATAATGAAGAGATCCCGATCGACCGCCGTTCGGAAGGATTTCAATTAATCACGAGGATACAGGACGAGGCGCACCGCTTTGCGATCGAGTACCACCGTTCCCTGCGCGGCAAAAGTCAGGTAAAGAGCGTATTAGACGATATTCCCGGCGTGGGCCCGGTGCGGCGGAAGGCGCTGATGCGGCATTTTGATTCGCTCGATGCGATACGGGGCGCGAGCGTGGAGGAGCTGTGCCGCATTCCCGAGATCAACGAGCGCTGCGGCGGGGAAATCTACAAATATTTCCATGAGAAAAATTGATAAGAGCGGGGCTTTATGTTACACTAAAGAAGACAGGCCGGGAGAAAGACGGCAGGAAAGGCAGGTAGGGGACAGCATATGGCAGTTGTAAAGCTATCAAAGATTATTGACGTGATGAAACTGGAAAATCTTACGCCGGAGATCGATATCAAGGGGATCAAGATCACCCAGCCGGATATCAACAGACCGGCGCTCCAGCTGGCAGGGTATTTCGAGCATTATGAAGCGACCCGTCTGCAAATCATCGGATTTGTGGAGTATACCTATATGGAGGGAATGGACGAGGAACGAAAAAAAGAGATCTATACGAAGCTCCTTTCCTATAATATCCCGGCGCTTATCTATTGCCGCGAGCTTGAGCCCGATGAGATGTTCAAGCGGATGGCCATTGAACGCAATGTGCCGATCTTTATGACGCCGAAAGCGACCTCGGCGTTTATGGCGGAGCTGATCCGCTGGCTGAATATGGAGCTGGCGCCCTGCATTTCCGTGCACGGCGTTTTGGTGGACGTATACGGGGAAGGCGTGCTGATCACGGGAGAGAGCGGGATCGGGAAGTCGGAGGCGGCTCTGGAGCTGATCAAAAGGGGGCACCGTCTGGTGACCGACGATGTGGTGGAGCTGCGCAAGATCAGCAACGACCAGCTCATCGGTTCCGCGCCGGATATCACGAAGCATTTTATCGAGCTGCGCGGGATCGGGATCATAGACGTCAAGACCCTGTTCGGCGTCTCGAGCGTCAAGGATACCCAGACGGTCGATCTGGTGATCAAGCTGGAGGAGTGGGATAAGGATAAGGAATACGACAGACTGGGTCTGGAGGAAGAGTATACGGAATATCTCGGGAATAAGCTGGTGTGCCACAGCATTCCGATCCGCCCCGGGCGGAATCTGGCGATCATCTGCGAATCCGCGGCGGTCAACCACCGTCAAAAGAAAATGGGATATAACGCGGCGCAGGAGCTCTATACGAGAGTGCAGAATTCGCTCGCAAAGAGGCGGGAAGAAGAGGACGAATAACAAAAGCGGGAGAGGCGGCAATGAAAAAATATTGTTTTGGAGTGGATATCGGCGGAACGACGATAAAGCTCGGTCTGTTTGACCGGGAAGGGACGATCCTAGAAAAATGGGAGATTCCGACGAGGACGCAGGACGGCGGCGCGTATATCCTAAAGGATACGGCGGCGGCGCTGCTGGCAAAGCTGGAAGAAAAAAAGATATCCCGGGAAGAGGTGGCAGGCGCGGGGATAGGCGCGCCCGGGCCGGTGGACGCGGACGGCGTGATCTATGGGGCGGTCAATCTGGGCTGGGGCGTGTTCAATCTGCAAAAGGAGCTGGAGGCGCTCTGCGGGCTGCCGGTACGCGCCGGAAACGATGCGAATGTAGCGGCGCTCGGCGAGATGTGGAAGGGCGGCGGACAGGGCTTCCATAGCCTTGTGCTGGTGACGCTCGGCACAGGGATCGGCGGCGGCATTATCGTAAACGGCGGGATCCTAAGCGGCGCGACAGGAGCGGGCGGAGAGATCGGGCATATCCACATCCAAGACGGGGAGGAAGAAAGCTGCGGCTGCGGCAATCACGGCTGTTTGGAGCAGTACGCTTCCGCGACGGGAATCGTGCGTCTGGCAAAGCGGATCTTGGAACAGAGCGAAGAAGCGTCGATTTTGCGGCAGGGCGAATTATCGGCAAAGGCAGTCTTTGACGCGGTAAAGGAAAAGGACGCGGCAGCGATACGGGTCGCGGAGGCCTTTGGAGAATATCTGGGGAAGGGGCTGGCGGCGATCGCGGCGGTCGTCAATCCCGAGGCGTTCGTGATCGGCGGCGGCGTATCAAAGGCGGGGGAGATACTCCTTACCTTTGTTGAGAAAAATTATAAAAAATATGTGTTTCATGGCAGCAGGGCGGCGCAGTTTAAGCTCGCTACGCTTGGAAACGATGCGGGGATATGCGGGGCGGCTAAGCTGGTCTTTGAATAAGACGGGCGTCTGCGGCATATGCTGAAAAAAAGAGCAGGTGGGAATCGTGAATCAGGCATTAAAAGAATATATAACGTCTATTTTACCGGCGGAAAATATCCGGTTTGGAGAACCGATGAGCAGGCATACTAGTTTTCAAACCGGCGGAGAAGCGGAGATTTTTGTGGAAGTGGACGGGGAAACGCAGCTCTCGAAGCTGCTTTCCTATTTGCGGAAAACGGAGAACCCTTATTTTCTGTTAGGGAACGGGACGAATCTTCTGGTCAGCGACAAGGGATACGACGGGGTCGTGATCCAGATCGGGAAGCGGATGAGCCGGCTGGCGGTACAGGGAGAGCGCATTTACGCGCAGGCGGGCGCGCCGCTTACGCAGGTCGCGAAGACGGCGTGTGAAAACGGGCTGAGCGGAATGGAATTTGCCTCGGGGATTCCCGGCAGTATCGGCGGGGCGGTTGTGATGAACGCGGGCGCTTATGACGGCGAGATGAAGCAGATCGTAGAGAGTGTAACGGTGTTAAACGGCGAGGGGGAGGAGATGGAGCTGGACTGCGATACGATGGAGTTCGGATACCGCAGCAGCGTGATACGCGACCGCCCCTTCGTCGTGACGGAGGTCGTGCTGAAGCTCCAAAAGGGGGAACCGGAGAGCATCCGCGCCAAAATGGAGGATTTCGCCAAACGGCGCAGGGAAAAGCAGCCGCTGGAATACCCGAGCGCGGGTAGCGTTTTCAAGCGGCCGGAAGGGTACTTTGCGGGGAAGCTGATCATGGACAGCGGCCTGCGGGGCTGCCGGATCGGCGGCGCGCAGGTGTCGGAAAAGCACTGTGGCTTTATCATCAACAGAGGGAACGCCACGTCGGAGGATATCGCGGAGCTGATGGAGGAGATACAGGAGCGCGTAAAGGAGCGCTTTGGCGTGAGTCTGGAACCGGAGATCGTGAAACTGGGAGTCTTTTAGACAGCGGATAAAAGGGGCGGCAAAGGATGAGATTTGTCATAGTTACGGGAATGAGCGGGAGCGGGAAACGGACGGTGCTCAAAATGCTGGAGGATATGGGCTTTTACTGTGTGGACAATCTTCCGGTCCCGCTTTTGGAAAAATTTGTCGAGCTGATCGCTCTGCCCAACAGAGAGATCTCGAAGGTCGCGCTGGGGCTGGACGTGCGCGCGGACCAGTCCTTTGGAGATGTGGACAGGTGTATTGAAAACCTGTTAAGCAACGGTTATAAATTCGAGATCCTGTTTATGGAGGCCAGCGATGCGGTCCTTGTAAGGCGGTATAAGGAGAGCCGGAGGATCCATCCGCTGGCCCTTTGCGAGGGGGATCTTGTAGAGGACGGGATCCGGCGGGAGCGCAGGGTATTGGAGGCGATGAAGAAAAGGGCGGATTATGTGATCGATACCTCCAATCTGCTGACGAGGGAGCTGAAGCTGGAGCTGGACAGCATTTTTGTCCAGAACAAGGAATATAATAGTCTCATGGTGACGGTGATGTCGTTTGGGTTTAAGAGCGGAATCCCCTCGGATGCCGATCTGGTATTCGATGTGCGCTTTCTGCCCAACCCGTTTTACATTGACGACTTAAAGCGCCTGACCGGGAACGACAAGCCGGTGCGGGATTATGTCATGGGATTCCCGGAGGCGGAGGAATTTCTGGATAAGATCATGGATCTGCTGCTGTTTCTGATACCGCAGTATGTGAAAGAGGGAAAATATCAGCTTATCATCGGGATCGGCTGCACGGGCGGCAAACACAGGAGCGTTACGCTGGCGAATGAATTGTATGAACGGCTGAACCAGAAGGGCAGCTACAGGCTGACGATCCGGCACAGAGACGTAAAGAGCGGCGTATAGAGGTATATCATGTCTTTTTCAGGAGAAGTAAAGGAAGAACTGGCGGCGCACATAGATTCTTCCAGACATTGCCAGATCGCGGAGCTGGCGGCGATATTCTGCTATAACGGAAAAGTCGTGCGGGATAACGGAGGGAAACTGCAGTTATCCATTCAGGCGGAAAATGAACAGGTTATCAGAAAAAGCTTTACATTGTTGGTAAAATCATTTAAGATAGGTACGGACATGGCTGAAAAAGCCGCATGTTTCCTGCGGATACGGGATGAACGGCAGGTTAATAAGCTGCTTCAGGCGTTAAAGCTGCCGCAGACATGGCCGGAGGCGGAGGAGGGGCGCAGCGTCGTAAACCCTCTGCTGATCAAGAACGCGTGCTGTCGGCGTGCGTTCCTGCGCGGCGTATATCTGACTTCCGGTTCGATGAGCGACCCTGAGAAAAGCTATCATCTGGAATTTGTCTGCGCTGCGAAGCCGCAGGCGCGGCAGCTGCAGGAGATCATACGCGATTTTGGGATAGAGGCTAGGATCATAGTCAGAAAGAATCACTTTATCGTTTACATGAAGGAAGGGGCGGGGATCGTCGATCTGCTGAATGTGATGGGAGCGCATGTCTCCTTGATGAATCTGGAGAATCTGCGTATCGTAAAGGAAATGAGAAATTCCATCAACCGGAGAGTGAACTGTGAGACCGCGAATATCACAAAAACTGTGAACGCGGCCTCGAAACAGATCGAGGATATCCTGCTGATACAGAAAACGCAGGGACTTGGCTCCCTGCCGGAGAAGCTGCGGGAGATAGCGGGGGCGCGTCTGGACTATCCGGATGCAACGCTGGGGGAGTTAGGGCAGTATTTGGATCCCCCGGTGGGGAAATCGGGCGTCAACCACAGGCTGCGGAAGCTGAATGAACTTGCAGAAGAGCTCCGCGGGAAATAAGGAGGAAAGGTCGTTATGGTAAAAAAATCTGTAAAGATTCATCTTACAGATGGATTAGAGGCAAGGCCGGTAGCGATGCTCGTACAGGTGGCGAGCCAGTATGAGAGCAAGGTCTATCTGGAAACGGGCGGGAAACGGGTGAACGCCAAAAGCATTATGGGCATGATGAGCCTAGGGGCGGATATCGGAAAAGAGATCACCGTGATCTGCGAGGGCGGCGACGAAGAAGAGGCGGCCGCAAGCGTCGAGCGGTTTTTGGTCGGAGGGGCTTCCTGATCGAACATGGTGAAAAGATTACTTTTTATCTATAACCCTCACGCGGGGAAGGGGAAAATACGAAATAAGCTGATGGATATCATCGGCGTTTTCTCGGAGAACGGATATGAGGTGACCGCCTGTCCGACTAGGTACGCGGGGGACGCCGTAGATATTGCGCGGGAAAAGCAAGAGGGGTATGACCTGATCGTATGCAGCGGCGGCGACGGGACCTTAGACGAGGTAGTCACGGGCATGATGGCGCGGCAAAGCGGAACGCCCCTCGGTTATATCCCCGGAGGCAGCACCAATGATTTTGCCGTCAGTCTCGCGCTGCCTAAGAATATGCTGAAGGCGGCGCAGACCGTGATGGAAGGGAGGCGCTTTCGCTGCGATGTCGGCGCGTTCAATCGGGACACCTTTGTGTATATCGCCGCGTTCGGGATCTTTACCGATGTCTCGTATGAGACGCCGCAAAGCTTTAAAAACGCGCTGGGGCATATGGCCTATATCCTAGAAGGGATGAAACGGCTCCCGACCCTGCGGGCGTATCATTTTAAGGTAAGCTATAACGGGCGGACGATAGAGGACGACTTCCTGTTTGGAATGATCACCAATTCGACTTCCGTAGGCGGGTTTAAAAAGATCACGGGGAAATATGTGGAGCTCAACGACGGCTTGTTTGAGGTCATGCTGATCCCCCGGCCCAGAGGCGCGTCGGAGTTAAACCAGATCATGACGGCGCTGGTAACGGAAACGATGGAGGATTCCCTCATCATATGCGATAAGGCGGAGTCGATCGTATTCGAATCGGAGGAGCCCGTCGCGTGGACGCTGGACGGGGAATACGGCGGAGAGCACCGGCTGGCAAAGATCGCGATCAGGCCGAAGGCGATCGAGCTGATCGTCCCCGATACGGATAGGAAAGCGGCAGACGGAAAAGAAGAAAACAAAGGGCTGCTGCAGAACTGACAAGGAATGGTATGTCGGTTTTGCAGCGGCCCTTTTATCGTGCAGGGTTCAATCTACCTCGACTTTATCCACCTCCTGATAAGGGGCGAGCGTGGAGATCATCTTCACCGTTTCTTCATAGCGGTTGATCACGTAATGCACTTCACCGGGTTCGATATGGATCAGATCGCCTTTTGAGAGCGTATGCACGACGCCGTCCACCTCGATATCCACTTTCCCTTGAAGAATGAAGAAATTCTCTTCCATGATATTGTGATAATGAGCCTTAAAGTCCTTGCCGGCCGGGAACTGCACGACGGCAAAATTGGAACGGGGGCCCTTCATCAGATATTTGGGGCCGCTGTCCCCATAACGGTACTCCCTGTCGTTTTCATTGATAATAAACATCTTTCTTTCCTCCTTGTGAGAATATAGGTAATATCATGTGCAGCATATGGAAGAACGTAAACGCTTAAACGCCGGGCGCGGCCCACATATTTTTGGTGAGCTTTTGGTCGGCGAGCGCAAGCTGGGCGGCGTAGACCCTGCGCCATTTTTCATAGAGCTCCTGATAGACGCCGGTATTTTCCTGATTGGGATAATAGGTCTTTTTGATCTTTACGACCTTCTGGACAGTCTGCGCGACGTCCGTATAGATCCCCACGCCCTTGCCGGCGAGGATAGCGGCGCCGAGAGCGGTCGCTTCCTTTACTTTCGGGACATGCACCGGAATATTTAAAACGTCGGATACGATCTGGCACCACAGAGGGCTCTTGGAAGCGCCGGAGGCAAAGATGATCTCCTTTGGAAATTCGCCGGTCACGGATGCGACCAGTTCGATGTTGCCCTTTGTGACCAGAGCGGAATTTTCCATGATCGCCCGATAGAAGGTATAGCGGTTGAACTTTTCGGAATCCAGCGCAAAGTTTGTGAAGGTGGGGGCCGCATGTTTCCAAGAGATATAATTCATGACGTCGGAGAACGCGCAGAGCATACCATAGCAGCCCGCGGGGATCTTTTCCGCCTTTTCGTTCATCAGATCATAGGGATCTTTGCCCGTCTGCGCCGCAAGCTGCTTTTCCAGCTCGCAGAAGGAATCGCGGTACCAGCGCATGATAAGACCCGGATAAAAGGCCAGCGCCTCATATTGCCAAAGATCGGGGAGCGCATGGCAGTTTACGCGCACCCGGCAGTTCTCATCCGTTTTGGGGATGGAGGTATTGTATTCAAACTGCCAGAAGCTCCCGCCAAAGACCGCGCCCTGTCCCGGAGAGACTAAACCGACGCCGATACAGCCGAGCTGCGCGTCGCCGCCTCCGGCTACGACGGGGGTCCCGGCGGCAAGTCCCGTAACGGCAGCGGCCTCCTCGCTCACGTTCGCAACGACGGTGCCGCTTTCGCATACCGTAGGAAAGATATCGGTTTTCAGGCCGCATTTTTCCATGATGGAGCTGTCCCAGTCCCTCTTTCTAAGATCAAAGATACCGGTCGTGGAGCCGTTGCTGGGCTCTATGGACATAACGCCGGTCAGCTTGAGGATCAGCCAGTCGTTGAACATGCCGACGTAAGCCGCTTTTTCATATAGCTCGGGCATTTTGTTCTTTACCCACAAAATGCGCGGCAGAGCGCCCAGCGCGTAGGTCTGGCCGGATATTTTGTAGATTTCCTTCTCGAGGTCCGCCGATTTTTGTATCAGCTCCACGACCTCGTCGTCGGAGCGCGCGTCTACATTGGCGCAGGCCCAGAGCTCCCGATAGTCTTTGTCATAAAGCAGGATACCTTCGCGCATACAGGTGGTCGAAATGGCCGCGATCTCCTGCGCGTCGATCCCCGTTTCCGACAGGACGCCGCGGATACACTGCGTTGTCAGCTCCCAATTATGGTTCCAGTCAAAATCCATGGATCCCGGGAAGCGCGGGTCTTCCAGATGTTCCCATTCCTGCTGGGAAACGCCGATCTGATTCCCGTCAAGGTCGAAGAGTACGGCGCGTACGCTTCCGGTTCCGGCATCTAGCGCCATAAGATATTTTCCCATTGTGTTACCTCCTTATAAGATAGATTAATCCTGACATAACAATTCGGCGGTATCCTCGTCGGTAACCAGAATATCCAGATAGTTACCCTTTAAAGCCGCAGCTATGGCAGATACTTTATGTTTTCCGGCGGCTACGCCGATCACATTCTTAAGCTGGCTTAACGTCTGCAGCGGGATGCTGATCAGACGGGAGTCGATCTCGGTATCCACGAGACGGCCGTCCTTATCAATAAAATGGCAGATGATATCGCCGACGGCCCCCTTCATTTCCAGAAGCAGGAAATCGTTGTGCCGCAGGATCGACGATTTTAATATGGTAGCGCCCTCGTCCATCGCGCCGATGCCGACGATGGTCATATTGGCCAGACTGATCATGCTGATGACTTCCTGTATGGAGCTCTCGGTCTTGATCGCCGATGCCATTTCCCCCGAGGACATGAGAAGGGGGGAGGGGATCAGGTAGAGCTTCGCGTTAAAGATATTGGATTCGGAGCTGGGCAGGTAATATCCGACGCCCCCCGTCAGGGAGACGAAGGAAACGGAAGTCTCCAGCCCCTTTGCCAGATATTCGATCGTTCTGGAAGTCGTATCCCCGTATCCGAAATTGATGTAGCAGTTGTCTGTGATATGGTTGGCGATATAGATGGAAGCCGCCTTTGCGATCGTGTCGTTGGTCATGGAAGGATCGGGGTTGGCGGGGACGATGTAGCAGTCCTTTAACGCATAGTGTTCCATGAGCTTGGTTTCAAGACTGTGGCGCTTATCGTAGGCGGAAGCGATACGGAACTGCACGATCCCCGTCTGCCGCGCGCGCTCTAAGAGCTTGATGACCCTCATGCGGGAAATGCCGAGCTGGTCGGCGATCGCCTGCTGCGTAAGGTTTTCCATATAATAATACCATGAGATCTTTATCATCAGGCTTTCTTCAAAATCGGATTTTGCGTCGTACATGCCAAAACACCTCAAAGATCATGCTGTTATCAGGAAATGCCGTAGGAGAAACGGCAAATCTTAAAAAAATCTAAAAAAAGAATCAAAACAAAAGTTTAAAATAAAATCAAATGTATCTTTTATGATAGTATAGCAACGGGAGGTAAAAAAGTCAACGCATAAATTTAAAATTATAGATAATTATGGATTTATGCAGAAATCTTGCGGGACGATACCAAAAACTGGATAACATAGCGAAATAATGGGATAAAATTGTACGAAAATTCAGAGGGAAATTGTGGGAAATGAATAGCGGCCGATAAAAAATAATTTTTAGCTATTGACAAATGGCAGGAGTACCTTTATCATAAATTTATAAAACATTTTTTCGACGTACTTACAAATGTTGCAATTTATAAAAATTAAATAAAAAATCTGCAAAATGCAGATCAGGATATCGCAGGATACGGGATATCGGGAAATGACAACTGCCAGAAAGGGAAAATGCCAGAGGAGGGATGAGAATGGCCGCTGAAAAGGGGAAAGAAGAAAAGGTGCTGCTGTCGATCCGAAACATACATAAGTCCTTCAGCCTGAATCAGGTGCTCAGGGGGATCAATCTGGAGCTGAGAGAAGGCGAAGTGCTTTCTCTGATAGGCGGAAACGGCGCGGGCAAGAGTACCCTGATGAAGATCATTATGGGGATCTATCAGCCGGACGAGGGCTCTATCCAGATAAGAGGAAAACAGGTCAATCTCTCGAAACCGTCCGTCGCGCTCGCGAACGGGATCTATATGGTCCCGCAGGAGCCGATGCTGTTTCCGAATATGACGGTGGAAGAAAATATTGTGATCGGATTTGAGGAAAAGAGCGCGGAGCTTCATAAAAGGCTCGTCGATCGGATGCAGGAGGTCGGCTGGAATATCGACCTGACGCGCAAGGCCAGCAGCCTTTCGATCGCGGAGCAGCAGTTGGTAGAGATCCTGCGCGGGCTTTTGCGGCAGGCGCAGGTGCTGATCTTGGACGAGCCTACCAGCGCGCTTACCTTTGACGAAGCGGAAAGCCTGTTCCGCTGCGTCTCGGATCTGCGGTCAAAGGGGATCGGGATCATTTATATCACGCACCGATTGACGGAGGTCTTTGAGATCTCTACCAGCGTAGCGATCATGCGCGACGGCGTGATCACCCTGAGCGGGGGCGTGGAGGAATTTACCAAAGAGGCTCTGGTAAGAGGTCTCCTTCCCGCCGACAGCGATAAGGAAAAAGAAAGCAAAGAAAAAGAAGCGTATACGATCGATTACAGTCAGGAGCCGGTATTAGAGCTGCGCGATCTGAGCGGATACGGCTTCAATCATGTTTCCCTGAAATTATATCCGGGAGAGATACTCGGCGTCGCGGGCGTCGTGGGCGCCGGGCGCACGGAGTTGGCTACGACGATCTTCGGCAGGGATAAGGTGCTGGGCGGAAAGGTATTCCTAAACGGAAAGGATATCACGGGTCTTTCTACGCGGAAGGTGATAGAAGCGGGCCTGAATTATGTGCCGGAGGACCGGCACCTGCACGGCCTGTTTAAGATCGCGGACGTGGCGGTCAATACCACGAGCGCGCTTTTGCAGGAAAAGATCATGGGAAGCCTTATCTTAAACCGGAAAAAGGAAAGGGAAGTCACGCAGAAATATATCGATGATTTCCGAATTAAGGTAACGGGGCAGTCGCAGCTCACGGGGAGCCTTTCGGGCGGGAACCAGCAGAAGATCGTGATCGGCCGGAGCCTTTCGACGCTTCCCAAAGTCGTGATCCTAGACGAGCCGACTAGGGGCATTGACGCCGGGGCCCGCGGGGACGTCTATACGATCATTCATGAGTTAAGGAAGCTGGGCGTTTCCGTGCTGCTGATCTCGTCTGACATGGAGGAGATCGTAGAGCTTTCCGACCGGGTGGTTTCCGTATTTCAGGGCTGTATCAACGCCGAGTTCCAAAAGAAGGATATCAATCAGGACAATCTGATGGCGGCGGCGTTTGACGTAAAAACAGAGAAAGAGGTGGGCGCATGAACTACATCAAAAAACTCACAAAAGCCCGTGAGGCGAGCAGTCTGTTCTTTCTGATTTTTCTTTTTGTGATCGTGGGCTGTATCAACACGAGTTTCCTGACGGCGTCCAATATCGTAGCGTGCTTTAACGACAGCGTTGTGTTTACCTTATTGGCGGTCGGGATGGCGTTTGTGATCTTTATCGGGGAGATCGACGTATCGGTCGGCGCGAACCTCGGATTTACCGCTTCCGTTGTCGGCTCGCTCTTGCGCGACGGTCACAGCTTGGTATTTTCCTTTGGAGCGGGAATCTTGATCGGCGCGCTGATCGGACTGATCAATGGCTGGGGCGTGGCGGTTCTGAATATCCCTTCCCTGATCTTTACGCTGGGTACGAACGGAGTCCTTCGCGGCCTGATCTATGTATATACGGACGGTGCGTGGGTGGAAAACCTTCCGGCTGCGTTCACGGCCTTTGCTTCCAGACCGCTGGCGGGCGGGGTAACGGTCTATTACAGCGTTTCGATCGCGGCGATCATCGTCATACATATCCTGCTGACCAGAACGAAAAAAGGGAAATATTTTATCGCGGTCGGCGATAATGCCGGCGGCGCTACGCTGGTCGGTATCCCGACCGGACGGACTAAGATCGCGGCTTATGTGCTGTGCGGGGTATTCGCCGCTCTGGCAAGTATCTTGTATGCTTCCCGTATCGGCTTTATCACGGCGATCGCCGGGAACGGTTATGAGATGAAGGCCATCGCGGCCTGCGTGATCGGCGGGATCAGCCTTTCGGGCGGGCTGGGCAGCGTGATCGGCGCTTCGGTGGGAGCCGTCATTATGTCAAGCGTCAGCCGTATCCTTGTATTTATGGGATTTTCTTCGGATTATGACAATACGATCACCGGTATCATGCTGATTACGATCGTAGTGCTGGACGCGCTGATGCAGAGACATGCGGCGGAGAGGATCCGAAGGGAGCGCCTGCTGGCCAGATCGTCAAAGATGTCTGAAGAAAAGGAGGGAAATTAGGATGAATAAGAGAAAGACCGCCTTTTTAAACTGGGAAACTTTTCTTCTGGGCATTCTGGTCATGGAGTTCGTGGTATTCGGCGTGAAAAATTCCAAATTTTTAATGCCGCGCGTGCTGCTGGCCAGCGTCAACGACTTTATCGCGATCTGCTTTATCGCCCTATTCGTTACCTTTGTCATGATCACGGGCGGGATCGATATACAGGCGGCCTCTATCGTAGGGCTCACCTCTATCATCATCGGCGTGGGCTGGCAGGACGGCGGAATGAATATATGGCTCGCAGCGGCGTTAGCGGTCGCGGCGGCCGCCGTCTGCGGGGCGCTTTCGGGATTTTTCATCGCTTACTGCGGCGTGCAGGCAATGGTGGTCACGCTGGGCGGCAGCTTTCTGTACGCGGGATTTGCGCTTCTGGTATCTAATTTTTCCGCTACGGAGGCGTATCAGGGGATCAGCGGATTCCCGGACAGCTTTAAGGTCATTTCCAAATTTAAGCTGTTTGACGTGATCCCGAGCCAGCTTCTTGTCTTTCTGGTATTGATCGTTATCGCGTATATCCTGCTGCATAAGACGAAGTACGGAAGAAGTATCTTTTTGGTAGGGATCAATCAAGAGGCGGCGGAGTACTCCGGGGTCAATACAAGGCTGGTGATTTTAAGTACCTATGTGCTCTCCGCGGTCAGCGCGGCACTGGCGGGTATCATGCTTACCTCTTATCTGGGAACGGCAAAGAGCGATCTGGGCGCGAATCTGACGCTGAATATCATCACGGCGGTAGTGCTCGGAGGCACGCTCAGCACCGGAGGAAAGGGGAGCGTGCTCGGGACGGCCTTAGCGTCTTTGGTAATCGGGATCCTGCGGTTCGGGCTTCCGCTCTGTTTTAAGGTAAATACGCAGTATTTGGATATTCCGGTCGGGATCCTGCTGCTGGTGGTCGTGATCGGGAGAGCCGTCGTATCCAGACCGGGCACGCTCGCTTTCCTGCATAAGCTGAAGCGGCGTTAAAGGAATCCCATACTACGCTTATTAACACCGGAGGGTGTTGATATAACGATATATCCCCATGGTATATCTGAAATCATTACAAACCATAAAAGGAGGAGAAAAAGGAATGAAAATGAAAAAAGTGATGTCGCTTGTACTCGCTCTGTCGATGGTACTTTCGCTGACCGCGTGCGGCGGAGGCAGCGCAGAGACGGCTGCGCCGGCGGCGGACGCTCCGGCGGCTGAGGAAGCCGCGTCCGCAGAAGCGGAAGCGCCTGCAGCGGAAGAGGCTGCGCCGGCAGAAGAAGCCGCACCCGCAGGAGGAGCGGATGTTACGGGGAAAACGGTCGTATTTATCCCTAAGGTAACCGGAAACGCTTTCTTTGAGGCGGCAAACGACGGAGCGCAGAAGTATGCCGAGGATTGGGGCATTACGGTGGATTATCAGGGCAGCGCGACGGCGGGCGTTGCGGATCAGGTACAGGTGATCAATAACGCCGTAGCGAGCGGCGCGGATGCGATCTGTATCTCTACCGTAGACGCGGCGGGCGTCAGGGACGCTCTGCTGGAAGCGCAGGACGCGGGCCTTGCGGTATGTACGTGGGACTCCGACGCGCAGTCTGACGCGCGCGCTCTCATGGTATCTCAGGGAACGCCCGATATTTTAGGACAAATGCTCGTAGATATGTCCGTAGACGCGCTGAAAAAGCGCGGCGTCGATCCTGAAAACGATGAAGTAAAATACGTATGGCATTATTCGCAGGCGACCGTTACGGATCAGAACTCTTGGCAGGTAGCGGGCGAAAAGATCATCGCGGAGAAGTATCCGAACTGGACCCGCGTTGCGGATAATTATTATTCCAATCAGGACGCTGAGCAGGCGGTTTCCGTAGGCGCGGCTATTTTAGACGCTTATCCCGATATCGACCTGATCATCTGCAATGACTCCACGGCTCTTCCGGGCCAGCTCAAGGCGGCTCAGAATAAGGGGATCACAAAGGACGACATGACGATCACCGGCTTTGCGACGCCTATGGCGATCAAAGAGTACTGCGACGCAGGCGTTCTGTATGAATGGGGCCTTTGGGACTGCGCGGTTCAGGGCGCGCTGGGCTGCTATCTCGCGGCGTATATGGCGGCCGGCAACGAGGTTAAGGTCGGCGACGTGATTTCCGTACCCGGGATCGGCGACGTAGAGGTTATGCCGAATGACTGCTTGACAGAGGGAGATACCACGGCGGATACGAATAACGGCGTAGTCCTTCTTCCGGAACGCGTAGTATTTGACGAGACCAACGTAAATGATTATAATTTCTAAAGCTCTATAACGATCTGTTTTTCAGGGGGCTGCGCTGCGCACGCCCCCTGAAAGGCAGTACGGGGCGGATCAGAAAGAATGTGAAAAAGGAGGATAAACGCGCAATGGCAGATGTAGATGGCTTAAAAGTGGCAAAAGATTATAAGGTTTCGGAGCCTTTTGCAAATCAGGGCAGTTTTCATGTAAAGGGTGCGGTCAATCTGGATTGGGGTATGAAAAAGCACCTTTCCAATATTTTCGACCCCGTCAGCGGAAATACCGTAATGTTTGCGTTCGATCATGGATATTTTATGGGCTCTACGGCCGGTCTGGAACGGCTGGATATCCTGCTTCCCAAGCTGATTCCCTATGTAGATGTGCTGATGGGAACGAGAGGGGCGCTCCGCACCTGCACGCCTCCCGAGTGCCGCAAGGGGATCGCGCTTAGGACGACTTCCGGTTCTTCCATGCTGGACGACGATCTTTCCCATGAGGTGATCGCCGTAGATATCGAGGACGCGATCCGTATGAACGCGGACTGTATGGCGATCCAGACCTTTATCGGCGCGGACGGGCAGCTCTCCAGTCTTGACAATCTGTCGAAGGCAGTCAACGCGGGGCTGCGTTACAGTATCCCTACGATGGGCGTCGTGGCGGTAGGAAAGCAGATGGAGCGCACGGATCGTTTCTTTAAGCTGGCGACAAGGATCTTGGCCGAACTGGGCGCTAACATCATCAAAACCTATAATTGTGAAAACTTTGAAGAAATCGTAGCGGCATGTCCGGTGCCCATCGTGGTGGCGGGAGGAAAGAAGCTTCCCGAGAAGGACGCGCTGACGCTTGCCTATGAGGTGATCGGCAAGGGCGCGAGGGGCGTCGATATGGGAAGGAATATCTTCCAGAGTCAGGATCCGGTCGCGATGGCGCAGGCGATCAATATGATCGTCCATAAGGGCGCTACGGACAAGGAAGCGTATGAGTTTTTCTTGGATACGAAAAAGTAATTTCATAGAAACTGCAAAAGGGAGCTGGCAGGCGGTATCTGTCAGCTCTTTTTGCCTGATTTTTCCTGATATGATTAGGAATGAGTTGATTTATCGCGGCAGTATGGGTATACTGGTTATACAAGTATAAAACGATACGGAGGGTATGTTCAGTGAAAAAATGGGTGTATTTATTTACCGAAGGAAATGCGGACATGCGCAATCTTTTGGGCGGAAAGGGCGCCAATCTTGCAGAGATGACCAATTTAGGCCTGCCGGTGCCGCAGGGGTTTACGATTACGACGGAGGCCTGCACACAGTACTATGAGGACGGCAGGGAGATCAACGATGAGATCATGGGCCAGATCATGGAATACATCGCAAAGATGGAAGAGATCACCGGGAAAAAGTTCGGGGATAAGGAAAATCCCCTGTTGGTGTCCGTGCGCTCGGGGGCGAGGGCCTCTATGCCGGGTATGATGGACACGATCCTGAATCTGGGCCTGAACGAGGACGTCGTAGAAGTGCTTTCCGCTAAATCCGGAAATCCGAGGTGGGCATGGGACTGCTACAGAAGGTTCATTCAGATGTATTCCGACGTCGTTATGGAGGTCGGGAAAAAATACTTTGAAGAGCTGATCGACAAAATGAAGGCGGAAAAGGGGATCCAGCAGGACGTCGATCTGACGGCGGAAGATTTAAAAACGCTGGCGAACCAGTTTAAGGCGGAGTATAAGGAGAAGATCGGGGAGGACTTCCCCGCCGACCCCAGAGAGCAGCTTCTGGGCGCGGTAAAAGCGGTCTTCCGTTCGTGGGACAACCCGCGCGCCAATGTGTACCGTAGAGATAACGATATCCCGTATTCTTGGGGGACGGCCGTAAACGTGCAGATGATGGCGTTCGGCAATATGGGAAATACCTCCGGTACGGGTGTCGCCTTTACGAGAAATCCTGCGACGGGCGAAAAAAAGCTGATGGGCGAATTTCTTTTAAACGCGCAGGGCGAGGACGTGGTAGCGGGCGTGCGGACGCCGCAGCCGATCGCGCAGCTCGCGGATACCATGCCCGAGGTATACGCGCAGTTTGTGGATATCTGCAAAAAGCTCGAAGACCATTACCGGGATATGCAGGATATGGAGTTTACGATCGAGGATAAGCACCTGTATATGCTGCAGACGAGGAACGGAAAGCGCACGGCGAGAGCGGCGTTAAAGATCGCCTGCGATCTGGTCAATGAGGGAATGATCGACGAAAAGCAGGCGGTGGCGATGATCGATCCGAGAAATCTGGACTCCCTGCTGCATCCGCAGTTCGACGCGGAAGCGTTAAAGAACGCGAAGCCCGTGGCGAAAGCGCTCGCAGCCGCGCCGGGCGCAGCCTGCGGCAAGATCGTATTTACGGCGGATGACGCTAAGAGCTGGGCGGGAAAAGGAGAAAAGGTCGTACTGGTGCGTCTGGAGACCTCGCCGGAGGACATCGAGGGCATGAAGGCAGCGCAGGGGATCCTGACGGTCAGAGGCGGTATGACCTCCCATGCGGCGGTGGTCGCAAGAGGTATGGGCACCTGCTGCGTATCGGGCTGCTCGGATATCGTGATGGACGAAGAGAATAAGAAGTTTACGCTCGCCGGCAAGGAATATCACGAGGGAGACGTGATCTCGTTCGACGGCACAACGGGCAATATTTATGACGGGGCGATCAAGACGGTAGAGGCGACGATCGCCGGAGAATTTGGCACGATCATGTCGTGGGCGGATAAATACCGGACGATGAAGGTCAGGACGAATGCGGATACGCCTGCGGATGCAAAGCGGGCGCGTGAGCTCGGCGCGGAAGGGATCGGACTGTGCCGGACAGAGCATATGTTCTTTAACGGCAACCGGATCGACGCGTTCCGTGAGATGATCTGTTCTGAGACGACGCAGGAGAGGGAAAAGGCGCTGGAGAAGATCCTGCCGGAGCAGCAGAGCGACTTTGAAGCGCTCTATGAAGCGCTGGAGGGGAATCCGGTCACGATCCGTTTCTTAGATCCGCCGCTGCATGAGTTCGTCCCGACGGAGGAAGAGGATATCCGCAAGCTGGCGGAGACGCAGGGCAAGAGCGTTGAGACGATCAAAGCAATCATCGATTCCCTGCATGAATTTAATCCGATGCTGGGGCACCGCGGCTGCCGTCTGCTGGTTACGTATCCCGAGATCGCCAAAATGCAGACGCAGGCCGTGATCCGTTCGGCGATCAAGGTGCAGAAGGCGCATCCTGACTGGAACATCTGTCCCGAGATCATGATCCCGCTGATCGGCGATATCAAGGAGCTGAAATATGTCAAGAAAACGGTCGTTGAGACGGCGGATGCGGAGATCGCCGCGTCGGACATCGATCTGAAATATGAAGTGGGTACGATGATCGAGATCCCGAGGGCGGCCCTGACGGCGGATGAGATCGCGAAGGAAGCGGATTTCTTCTGCTTCGGCACGAACGATCTGACGCAGATGTGCTATGGGTTCTCGCGCGACGATTCCAGCAAGTTCCTGAACGCATATTTTGATGCGAAGATTCTGGAAAACGACCCGTTCGCAAAGCTCGACCAGTCCGGCGTGGGCAAGCTGATGGAGACGGCGATTACGCTCGGCAAGCCGGCTAACCCTAAGCTCCATATCGGTATCTGCGGCGAGCACGGCGGCGATCCTTCCTCTGTGGCGTTCTGTAATGAGCTGGGGCTGGATTATGTATCGTGCAGCCCGTTCCGCGTACCGATCGCGAGACTGGCGGCGGCGCAGGCGGCGATCAATAAGAAATGAGTGTTTGAGGCCGGCACGATTTGGCGCAGGAAGTGAATAAATGGCTTGAAATCAAAATAGAAAGCAGGATTTTGTATGAAAGCGGAGCTTTCTATTGGGAGAATGGAATGTCAGGGGGTTCACTGGAATGAAGGTGGGCCCCTTCTTTACGCGGGGAATGAGCCAAGCTGGCAAGCCTGCCTGTTAATTTGGCGAATGCCGCGATAACGAGTGAAACTCGCAAAGCGTGTTTCCGCTCGCTGCACGATCTAAGATACCGCATGAAGAGCGGCGGTACAGGACATGGATACACGATTTGGCGTAGTGAAGATTTGAAGATTCTATGCAGTATGGTTAAGAAACTTGTGAGAAGGCTGTGAATTTATGAAACGACTAAAAAGCAAAGGTTTCTATGCGTTATTCATTTTTTTTATCATAATCGTATTGTTTTTAGCGATATATGTATATTCCGTTGTGACAGGAAATATCCTCGAAGATGCGGCGGTCAACAACATCAGGGAAGTTGCTGTGCATGACCGTAATACCATTACTATGTTTATTGAATATAATTGGAAAAACCAGCAGCGCATAGGCGAACGGCTGAAACGAAACAGTCAGAAGCTTAAAACGGTAAGCCAAATAAACGAATATCTGGGACTTGAAGCGTATGAATCAACATTCGATAAAGTCTATCTGCT